>CAYNCM010000233.1:0-1501 GCA_964395825.1 uncultured Planctomycetaceae bacterium | reverse complement strand
CTGCTTTGGGCGCTGGGCGCGCCGTGGGCGGCGGCCGCGTCGAAGACGATCACCATCGGCTCGAAGAACTTCACCGAACAGCAGATTCTCGCCGAACTGGCGGCGCAACTGATCGAGAAGCACACGGACCTGGCAGTGGAGCGGCGCCTGGGTCTTGGCGGCACCGGGATCTGCCACGACGCGCTGCTCGAGGGTGAGCTTGATCTGTACATCGAGTACACCGGCACGGGCCTCGTCGACGTTCTGAGCCGGCCGGTGCTGACTGACCCGGACGAAGCCTATCTCGCCGTGGCGCAGGGGTACCGCGAGCAGTTCGATCTCCACTGGCTGCCGCCGATTGGTTTCAACAACACCTACGCGATCACCGTGCGCGGTGAGATGGCCGACAAACTGAAACTGAAGACGGTCAGTGATCTGGCGTCGCACGCGGACGAACTGAGCGGCGGATTCACCTCGGAGTTCGTGGAGCGCCCGGATGGCCTCCCCGGCTTGAGCAAGCACTACGGTCTGGAGCTGCAGTCGGTGGTCGATGTCGACCCCGGCTTGATGTACAAGGCGGTGGCCGAGGGACAGGTGGACGTGATCAGCGCCTTTGCGACCGACGGTCGCATCGCCGCGTACGACCTGCGTGTGCTGAAGGATGACCGATCCTTCTTCCCGCCGTACGACGCGGCGCCGGTCGTGCGCGGGCAACTGCTGCGCGACCATCCCGAAGTCCGTGATGTGCTGGCATTGTTGGCCGGGTCGATCAGCGACGACGAAATGCGGCTGATGAACTTCGTGGTCGATGAGAAGAAGCAGAAGCCGTCGGAGGTGGCGCGGCGATGGATCGAGGCGCGCGAGAGGAAGGTGCAGCTCAGCGAAGAGGTATTCGCCGACATGTCGGCCGAACCGCTGACCGTGTGGGGGTTGGCCATCGAGCGGCGCGCGGAGATCGGCGAGAAGACGCTCGAGCACCTGGGCCTCACGCTGGCCGGGGTGATGATTGCGATCGTGATCGGCGTGCCGCTGGGGGTGATGATCCACCGCGTGGCCGCGACGCGCGGCGTGATCATGGCGGGCGTCGAGATCGTGCAGACCATCCCGAGTCTCGCCATGCTGGGTTTCATGTTCGCGGTGTACGCGAGGTTGGGAACGTGGCCGGCGGTGACGGCGCTGGTGCTCTATGCCTTGCTTCCGATCGTGCTGAACACCTTCACGGGTCTGCGCGAACTGCCGCCCCAGGTGATTGAAGCGGCCCACGGCGTGGGCATGTCCAATCGCCAGCGACTTTGGATGGTCGAGTTGCCGCTGGCCGCGCCGGTGATTGTCGCGGGCATCCGCGCGGCGACGGTGTGGACCGTGGGCATCGCCACGCTGTGCACGTTCATCGGCGCCGGCGGTCTGGGAGACTTCATCGCCCGCGGGTTGGGGCGCGACGATCCGCGGCTGACGCTGCTGGGCGCGCTGCCGGCGGCCGCCATGCCCGTGGTGCTGAGCCTGGTCATCCGGGTCATCGAAC
>CAYNCM010000232.1:0-1539 GCA_964395825.1 uncultured Planctomycetaceae bacterium | reverse complement strand
GGTCCGCGGCAGGTCCGCGCCTTCCCACGGCTGTTGGGGTTCGAGGACGGTCCGGGGCGGGTGACCGGCCGACCACGCGGTCCAATCGTCGGCCGAGAGGTCCATGGTGGACAGGACGATCCGTTCGGGCCGGTCGCGGCGGCGGGTGAAAAGCACGTCGAGCCGATCGCCTTGCTTGAGCAGTCCGAAGTGTCGGGGGTCGTCGGCCTGCCGCGCGGGGTCGTCGCGGTGGTTGGCGCGGATGGGCCCGTCGATCCGGGTCCAGAGGTCTTGCTCGCGGTGGTCGAAGCCGGGCGGCGCGGTCCAGGCCGCGTCATCGGTGGCCCCGGCCCCGTCGGGGGCGCGGTAGAGGTAGCCGAAGTTGCAGAAGGCGTAGGCCTGGCCCTCGTGCTCGAAGACGCGGAAATAGAAGTCGCCGAGCTTGACCGGCCGCACCCCGTGCGCGGCGTGGTTGCCGTCGGCGGGCGTGTTGAAATTCAGCCCGTCGTGGCTGGTCGCGACGAACGTCTTCTGACCGCCCTTGGTCGCGGTGTGAAAATACATCACCACGCGCCGGCGCTCGGCGTCCACGTGTACATCAGGCGAGGCGACCTCGGCCTTGATCATCAGGTGGTTGCCCACGGCGGTCATCCGCCGCTCGCCCAGGTCCAGCACGCCGCGCCGACCCTCCGAGTGCTCCCGGCCCCGGGGGTTGTAAAGATGCCACGGCCCTTCGATGCGTTCAGCCCAGGCCAGGCGGATATACACATCGCGGTGGTGGGCGAAGTAGAGCAGGTAGTTGGCGTCGGCCACGGGCGTGTCGCGCAGGCGCTGGCGCATCCAGTCGGCGACGCGGATGACCGACGGCCCGTTGATGTTGTCGGCCGCGGTGGGGAACTTATCGTTGCCGGTCGGCTGATCGGCGACCCCCGCACGGGCGAAGGTGTCGCGGTCGATGATCGGCCCATCCCCGAGCCGCTCGACGCGGACCAACGGAGCCGGCGCTTCGGCCAACACGCCAAGCGGCATCACCGCCAGAAACCCGCACACGCAGATGACGACGATCCAGAAAGTCAACGTCATTAAACTCCGTACCGGCGCGAAAGCCGAGGGGCTAGGGCCGCGCCCACCACAGCGCGGCGGGCGGCCCGGACGTCCAACCGCGGCACCCTGAGGAAGGGCGGCGGGGTGTCAACGATGCCGCCTGAACAGCAGCAGGCCTCCAAGCCCCGCGATCGCCGACAGCGAGCCCGGCTCGGGCACGAGCGTCAGCTCGAAGCCGTTGAGCCCGAACGGTTGGTTGCCACCGCTGTCGTCGATTTTGCCAAGATTAGTGTACACGATATCGACGCTGCCGCCGCCGGCGCCGACGGTGAAGCTGGTCTCGAAGGTGCCGATGTCGTCCAGCGAGATGCTGCGCGTGCCCAGGGCCTCGCCCGCCGCCGTGCCGTTGACCGTCACGCTGGCCTTCGCGGCGTTCTGCGGCAAGGTCTGCAGCAGGTGGTGATAGCTGAGCAGGTCGTATTCGCCCTCGGGCAGGTCGAGCGTGAGGGTGATCGT
>CAYNCM010000231.1:0-1551 GCA_964395825.1 uncultured Planctomycetaceae bacterium | reverse complement strand
CACTCGCCGCAGACCTGCGGCAGCAGCAGCCCGGCTCCTACGCGAAAATCAGGGCCATCAGCGTCGCCAGCCAGGCCAACAGCTTCCTGCTGCTTGATCAGCACGACCAGCCGCTGACGCCGATCATCACTTGGACGGACCAACGCGCCGCCGAACAAACCGACTGGCTCAATCAGTTCAACGCCCTGCCCGACCGTTATGCGAAGACCGGCATCCCCGCCGTCACCCCCCACCTCGCCCCCGCTAAACTCCGCTGGCTCGTTAAACATCAGCCCGATACCGTCCGCCACGCCCATCGCTTCTGCCTGATCAGCGACGAACTGACCCGCTGGCTCAGCGGCGAACACGTCACCGAGGCCGGCGTCGCCGCGCTCACCGGCCTGCTCGACATCCACACCGGCCGGTGGTGGCCGCCAGCACTCGACCACCTCGGCCTCGATGTGAACCTGCTGCCCAGGGTTGTCCGTGCCGGCACCGAAATCGGTTCGCTCACGTCTCACGCCGCCGAAGCGCTCCAGCTACCGGGTCGCGTCCGCGTCGTGGTCGGCTGCCTCGATCAATACGCCGGCGCTATCGCCGCGGGGAACCTCGCCCCCGGAAAAGTCTCCGAGACCACTGGCACCGTGCTCGCCGTCGTCGTCGCCGCAGACCGCTTCGACCCGATGCTCCAGGCCCGCGGCGTCTATCAGGGCCCCGCCGCCCTGCACGGCCTGTATTACCGCATGGCCTTCTCCGGCATCGCCGCCAACCTGCTCGAAGCCTATCAACACGAGCACGCCCCCGATCTCACGTTCGCACAGCTCGATCAACTGGCCGCCCAAGCCCGGGCGACCGTAACCCACGCGGTGTTGGATGTCCAAGCGTCGGAATCGAAAGGCCGACCGGTCTTCACTCAACCCCCCGCCAACCACGGCGAGGCGGCGCTGATCATCATGCGTGCTGTCGCCCAACGCCTCCACGAGCACCTACTCACCGTCTGCGGCCAGAACACGCCCGACCACGTCACCTGCCTCGGCGGCGCCGCCCGCAGCGACCTGTGGCGATCTCTTAAAAAGGAAGCGACCGGCCTGCCCATGCTCACCGCCGGCACCGACGAACCAACCTGCCTCGGCGCCGCCATCTGCGCCCGCGAAGCACTTGGCCAAACTATCCGTATCAACTGATCAGCCATCATCGCCATGAATCAACCGATCAGCCCACCCTAGCAGCCCGTTGAAAAACCCTCTTCCCCCGCTTGACTGATCGCGCTACACTGGCGGCTGCGGATGTTCAAGATCACGGAGGATCACCGATGGCGATGGGACGACGAGGAACCGAACAGCAGCAGGCGATGTTTTTGGCGGTGGCGGACTTGCCGGCGACGGCGGGGCATCCGTTCTATGAGAAGCTCAACGCGGCATTGCGGGCGCTCGAGTTTGATCGTCGCATCGAGTCGGCGTGCGAGAAGTTTTATCACCAGAAGCTGGGCCGGCCCGGCATTGCGCCGGGGATTTATTTTCGGATGCTGATGATCGGCTACTTCGAGGGCATCGACTCGGAACGCGGGATTGC
>CAYNCM010000230.1:0-1556 GCA_964395825.1 uncultured Planctomycetaceae bacterium | reverse complement strand
CCTATGCCGGCGTTCAGCGCGTCGGCCAACGCGCGGTGATCGGCTTCGATCATCTCCACGCCGTAAACGTCGCGGCTGGGCGATCACGCGATCGGACGACGTGCTGCGGTTTGCCGAGGGCATCTTCAGGCTCCCACGCGGTCTTGCCATGGTCGATCGGTGTCGGTTCGCAGGCACCAGTCGATCAGCCGCGCCATCAACACCGCCCGCGTCTCGGCCAATGCCGGGTCGGCGTAGCGGTTGTGCATCTCCCAGCGATCGTCGTGCAGGTCGTAAAGTTCGTGATCACCGGTCTCGCGCATGATCAGTTTGTATCGGTCGGTGCGGATCATCTTCGCCCGCGCCATCGCGTCGGGGCAATGGCGGTAGGTCAACTGCTTGCCGTTTTCCTTGCCGGGGAAGCTGAACCGCCGGCGCATCTGAACTTCATGTCCGCCATCGGCGAAGACCGCCCCGCGTATGGATTCGACCTCGCCGGTCAGCAGCGGGCGCAGGTCATGACCATGCATGCCCCAACTCGGCTCCAGGCCGAGCAGCCCCAGCAGCGTCGGCGCCAGGTCGGTGTGATCGGTCAGGCCGGTGATGGTTCGCCCGCTCGGCAGGCCGCCGCCGGCCAGGGCGCAGGGCACGTGGGTCAGGCCGTCGGCGAAGGTCGTGTCCCACTTCTCGGGCAGGCCGTATTGACCGGCGAAGTCGCCGTGGTCCGACCACAGCAGGATGATCGAATCGTCCCAGAGCCCCTGCTCGCTGATCGCCCGAACGATCCGGCCGATCTGATCGTCCACCCGGCTGATCATGCCGTAGTACACCGCCTGCATTTTCCGCAGCAGCTTCTCGTCGGGGTTCAAGCCCGTGCGATGCTCGCGCTGGCCTCGCAGCGACAGCGGCGCCCCATCGGGCAACTTGTGCGGGAACGGGGCGATCCGGTCCGGGTCGTACATCGAATACCACGGCTCGGGCACCGCATAAACCGGGTGCGGCGCCTCGATGTTCACCTGCAGGAAGAACGGCCGATCGGGATCGCGCACGTCGGTCAGATAGCGGACCGCCTGTTCGGTGAACGCTTGGTCGGCCCAATGGTGATCGTAATCGCCGCGGTATTCGGTGCCCGTGGTGAGCGGTCGATCAAGCTCGGCGTTGCCGGGCGGCTCGGACGTCCGGTCGTGTTCGGCGCGACGGCGGTCGTAGATCTCGCGGAACGGCGCGGTCCAACTGTGATGATCGATTCGCATTCCCCGTTGGCCCGGTTCCAGTTCCGGCGGGCTGTGGCTGGCTTCCAGCAGCCCCTCCCAGCAGTGGTTTTTGCCGAACACCGCCGCCTCGTAGCCCGCTTCCAGCAGAGTTGACAGCATGTCCGGCTGATCGGCCGGCAGGTGTTGAAAGATCGTGCGGTAGCCGTCGGTGTGGCTGTAGCGCCCGGTCATCAGACTGATTCTCGCCGGCACGCACTTGGGGAAGCTGGCGAAGTGGCGGGAGAGGTTCACTCCCCGCCCGGCCAGGGCGTCCATGTGCGGCGTGCGGATGTCGCGGTTCAGGCCGTTGGCGCCAAGGCAATC
>CAYNCM010000229.1:0-1576 GCA_964395825.1 uncultured Planctomycetaceae bacterium | reverse complement strand
CACGTTCACCGGCGGGGGCGACCTGTATTTCGAAGACGTGGTCGGCGGGCCGTGGACCTTCCCGAAGATCAACGTCTGGGCCCGGCAACTCAACCCGGAGTCGAAGGAAACCAAGGTGACCAACGCCGGCGGGCGGTTCTGGGCGCTGGGACTCAAAACGGAGAATGAGGGCACGATCGTTCACACGCTCAACGGCGGCCGGACGGAGGTCCTCGGCGGCTTCATCTATTCGCAGGGCCGGCCCAAGCGAACCCCCATGTTCATCGTGGAAGATGCGAACTCGGCGTTGATTGCCAGCGTCGGCGAGACGACGTGGAACCAGCGAAACTTCAAGACAATCGTGAGCGTCGATCGTGGGGGCGAAACCCGAACGCTCGAATACGGCCCCGATATCTACTGGCGAAACAACAAGGCGGCGATGCTGCCGTTGCTCATGACGTTGCCGGCAGCCGAGTGAGCCTCGAACCCGAGTCCAGCAAGTCGGTGACGACCCCCGCCGGCACGTTCGACCGGATGGCGATCACCCAGCCGAGCAAAGCCCGCCACATGGGCGACAGCACGCTGACGGCGGACGAGGTCCGCATCGCCACCACATTCGAGGACGCCGTGGGCGGGTAACGTTGTCCCGGCCCGATGAACCACGCGGGGGGCACGGGGCATAGCGCGCAGCAAGACCGTGCCGCTACCGCTTGCCCCACTCCCCGCCGCTGCCGAACTTCGCGGTGGCGTTCTCTCCGAAGCGGTACGATGCCTGGCAGACTGCTTCGGTGATCCTGGCCGCATCGCCATCGGTGTAGCGCGCCGCGGCGATGAGCGTGTCGTTTTCGTTCTGGTCCATGAAGCGGGCGGCTTCGAGCAGGCCTTGCTCCTCGCCCTCGGGCACGGCGATGAAACCGTGCTGATCGGCGTGGATGAGTTGGCCCGGCCGGACCTCGACGCCGAACACCTCCACCGGCACGTCCCATCGCACCGGCGTGCCGTAGCAGTGGCTCACGCTCATCCGTCGCGCCAGCATCTTGAGGCCGGCAAACGTCAGTTCGTTCAGGTCGCGGATCGCGCCGTCGACGATGCCGCCGACGCAGCCGAGCTGCCGGTAGGTGCTGCCATTGACCTCCCCGAAGCACGCGCCGAAGGTCTTGGGCTTGTCGAGGTCCTGACAGACGATGATCTTCGGCCCGTCGATGGATGCCAGATGCCGGAACCACTCGCGCCAGGCGTCGGGCTTATCCTGCGCATGGCGGGGGTTGCCCGGCTCGATCACCAGGGTCACCGCGTAGCCGACCATCGGACCGGCCAGCGGCATGAAGTCGGTCACATCATCGACGTTGACCAGTGTCTTGCGGTCGGCGCGGGTGTACTGCTCCAGTCCGTTGTAGATCGTCGGCGTGTTCCAACGACGCAGCGCCAGCAGTTCGGGCAGGGGGATCGGCGGGGCGGCTCGTTCGCACGGGGAGTTCGACTCGGGCATGGGTGATTTCAATCTTGAAGGGTTCCAAGGGTTTGGTTTTCGGGTGATAGCGCCTCGCCCGCCTCGACCCACGCCAGGTTGAACCGCGCCAGCCGCCCGCCTTCGTAG
>CAYNCM010000228.1:0-1593 GCA_964395825.1 uncultured Planctomycetaceae bacterium | reverse complement strand
TCGCGGCCGAGTGATTCGAGTTGCATCCGGCGTCGGCGGTTGCCGCGCAGCCGTTCGAGCCCATCGGCGTAGCAACGCTCGAGGTTTTCAGCGGTGAGCGGCGCCGACAGGGGCGAACGTGGGACGAAGTGTCCAACCAGCGCTGTAGACTCCAGATTCCTCAGATGACGTCTGACGCCATTCGGGCGAAGTGGACTACACACTGGATTGCCTGCGGGCCTCTGGGTCATACCCACTTCGGGCTGTGCAGTCTCAGCCAGGGCTGAAGTGTGACATCGGACCGCTTCTGCACCGCATCGCCGCCATAGGCGACAAATGCCTCGCAGGGCTGCACCTCGTCGAGCACCTCGCGCACGCGACGGACACCGTCGAGCAGGCCGGAACTGGCGGTCTGGGCTGCCTTGGCCTCAACCAGCGTCAGACGATCGGCATGCTCGATGATCAAGTCGGTTTCCACACCGTTCTGGTCGCGGTAGTGGAAGATGCCGCCCGTCTCGCCGGCGTTGATGCGGTGTTTGACAATCTCCGAGACGACCCAACTTTCGAACAAGGCCCCGCGCAACGGATGGCTGCGGAGCTGGTCAGCATTGCGAATGCCCAGCAGCCGGCAGGCCAGGCCGGTGTCATAAAAGTGAAGCTTGGGCATCTTGACCAGACGCTTGCGGATGTTGCGGCTGAACGAGGGCAGGCGGAAGGCGATGAAGCTGGCTTCAAGGATGCTGAACCACGCCTTGGCCGTCGGCTGGGCGATGCCGCAGTCGTTGCTGAGCTGCGAGAAGTTGAGCAACTGGGATGTACGCCCGGCACACAGCTCGACGAAGCGCTGGAATGTAGCCAGGTCGTCGACCTTGGTGATCATCCGCACATCACGTTCGATGTACGTGGCGATGTATGAACCGAGCCATTCGGCGGCATCAAGTTGTTGATCGAAGATGCGCGGGTAGCCGCCAGCAATGATTGCCTGGTTGAGCGACTCGGGGTGATGATCAAAGCGCACCACTTCGCTTCGCGCCAGTGGCAACAGGTGCAGCACGGCCGTGCGACCGGCCAGCGACTGGTTCACGGAATCGAGTAACGCCAGGTTCTGCGAGCCGGTCAGAACCCAGCGTCCGGGCTTGGGGTCGCTATCGATCAGCCCCTGGAGATACGAGGGCAGTTCGAGGACGCGCTGGATTTCGTCGAGTATCGCGCCATCGTCGAATTGATCAAGGAACGCCCGTGGATCCTCTTGGGCAAACGCGCGCAGGTCGGGCGCTTCGAGGTTGGCGTAAGCGTGCTTGGGGAACACCGCCCGGCAGAGGGTGGATTTACCGCTTTGGCGTGGGCCGGTGAGCGTAATGGCCGGGAACTGGCCGGCCAGCCTGCGAAGGCGCGGAGTAAGATCGCGTTTGATCATGACGACCACCACCTTAATCGATCAGCCAAGACAGTTCAAGATTGTCTCTGCAAGTATCTTAACGCGGCAGCGCCAGCTCGATCATCGTTCACGCCCCTTTCTTGCCAACGGCGCTCTTCGCCCCGTGGGCCGCATCGTCGAGACGTTTACGCAGGCGATGGGCGCTCTTGATGCGAATGGTCTTGCCCGTCTTGACA
>CAYNCM010000227.1:0-1612 GCA_964395825.1 uncultured Planctomycetaceae bacterium | reverse complement strand
CAATCCTTTGATGACAACGCCAGGATTGCATGGGCGGAGATCGAACCCTTGCAGCGGATCAAACTGAACAGAGGTGAGCGACTGCTGATCAGCTTCGCTTCGGCCAAAGGCGGGACCGCGAACCTGAAACTGGCGCCGGGTGATGCGCCCACCGCGATCGAACCGGTCAAGCCATGACTTCATCCGGTGATCCGCGTGGTTCAACAGCCATGACAACTGATCTGATTTCAAAGTTCCGCCGCAAAATGGGCAGGCGATGCGTGCTGGGCCCGTTCAGCAAGACCTGCGACCCGCTGATGATCGAAGCGATGGGCGATGGCGGGATGGACTTTGTCATCCTCGACCTGGAACACGGCCCGAACGATATCTCAACGCTTGGTTCGCTGATCCGTGCCGCCGAATCGCGCGGGATGCTGCCTATCGTGCGCGTGGGCAATGACGACCAGGTCGGCCGCGCGCTGGACCTGGGCGCCGGGGGAATTCAGATGCCCCACGTCAACAGCGCCGAACGGGCGCAACAAGGGGTCGAACTGGCCAGGTTCGCGCCGAAAGGCAAACGGGGCGTCTGCCGGTACGTACGCGCAGCGCACAGCGGCGCGATGGATCGCGACTTGTACTTTCGACAGGCCAACGACGCCTTGGTTATCGTCCAGGTTGAAGGGCGCGAGGGCGTCGAGCACTTGCCGCGCATCATTGAGGTGGCGGGGGTGGACATCGTGTTTGTCGGCGTCTATGACCTTTCGCAGGCGATCGGGCGGATCGGCCAGGTCGACCATCCCGAGGTGAAGGCCATGCTGCAGAACGTGGCGCGACAATGCGCCGCTCATGACGTGGCGTGCGGGACGTTTGTCGAATCGGCCGAACACGTTCGCCAGGCGTTGGTATCCGGAATGCGGTACTTGTCCTACGGTGTGGACGTGGGGCTGATGGCCACGGCCTGCCGGCAAGTCGCTGAACTTGCCACTCCAGATCACCCATCGACCGATGCGAATACGTAGACGCAGCACGATGCGTCATCAACCCATTCACACCGCAAACGAAACGAGGGCATCAATCATGAAGACGGCCATGCAACCGACATGGATTGGGGCGGGTGTTCTGGCACTCGTGGGAATGGTCCCCGCGTGCGGTGTGAGTGCTCAGCGGCTGCCGCCCGATTCGGCATACGTGGTCGTCGACGCCGAGGGGCACCTGTCGGTCGACGGGCAGCGGCAACGCTACTGGGCGGTGATCGGCAAGATCTACGCCGACAACCCCGCAAGCACCGACGCGCTGATCCGGCGGTTTCATGATCTGGGCTTCAACAGCGTGCGGATGTGGGACGGATTCCGCGGGGGCAACTACGAGGCGGGCGATGGCTCCAGGATGGACCAGGCTGATTACTTCATCGCCAGGGCCAAGGAGGCGGGCTTTCGTATCTGGTTGGCCGGGATGAACCGCGTGGGCGATGCCCGGCCGGGGGATGCCGTCATCATCGATGACCCGCAGACCGCCGACGCCTGGGCTGCGGCGATCGCCGAACTGTCCGAGGTCAAGGACGGGAAGATCACCAGGGGCCGGCAACTCCGCCCGGCGATCGAGAAGGTGTGGGATCCGCGGATCGAGGCCCTGC
>CAYNCM010000226.1:0-1613 GCA_964395825.1 uncultured Planctomycetaceae bacterium | reverse complement strand
AGCGATTGGGCGGGCCGTAGTTCGCCTCGAACAGGTTCGCGCCGACGAACAGGATGAACCGGCTGTTCTCGGTGTCGGCCTGCCAGTAGAACTTCTTGCCGCCCCCATACTTGCCGGTGGCGGTGTCGTACTGCTCGCTCATCGCCTTGCAGGTGAAATACAGCGAACCCTGGCACACGGTGGTGTGGCCGTGCTTGTTCTGGGTGCCCATGGCGGCAGCGAAGCGGCTGTAAAACTCACTGCGCCCCGCCTTGAGTCGGCCGTAAGCCACAACGACCTGGTTGTTCTTCGGCCCAAGGTCGGGATGGTCCGGGTCGATCAGTTTGTCCAGGTGTGCCGCGTGCTTCCGCTTGAACTGTTCGACCAGCTCCTGCTTCTTCGCTCGATCCGGCTCGGCGAGAATAGCGTCCACGTCGGCGGCCATCGCCTTGGACACCTTGGGATCGCGCAGGGCGACGATCTCATCGAGGCCCTCGACGACGCGGTCCGCTTCACCCGGCACATCAGGGAAGAGCTTGCCGCCTTCGCAGATTTCCCTGACGGCCTGCTCGAAGGGGATGGAGACCCATTTGTTTTCACCACGTTTGCCGGCCCGTTTGAGCACCTTGCAAAGACGGTAGGGGTCATAAGCCGTCTGCAAGCCCGCCTGGCCCTTGGGACAGATCGCCCCGTCCACGGCCGCGCCGTCTTCGAGATGCACGGCCTCGTCGAGATGCGGCACGAGCGTCCAGGGGTTGTACGGGTTGCCGTCGATCTTGGTCAGCACGCCGTCCTGCAGCTTGCACTTGATCCCGCAACCGGTGTTGCACTGGAGGCAGACCGAATGGATGACGTTTTCGGGATCGGCGTGGCTGTAGGGCGCATCGGGCCGATCGCTGATCAGCACGGCATTGTCGCCGTCCGACTGTCCACCCGTAGCCGCGGCGGCCGAGGCTATTTCGGGCACCATCAACCCGCCACCCAGCAGCGCGCCACCGGCGAGAAACTGGCGACGGGAGCGGACGTTCTGTTCGTATTGGGCGTGATCCTGGGCTTTCATACGTCACCTCGCGACGTTGCGGTCTTGGCTTCGATGGTTCGACTGATCTTCTGGCCAACGTAAAACGTCGCCATACCCACGGCGACCAGGAACAAACCGATCAGGTATTCCATCACCGTGGCGTGATAGATGTACTTCAGTCGATCGTGATGGAACGCTTCCTGCAGGCCTTCGATTTCGCCGACGGCCTGGCCTGGGACCAGCACGTTCAGCCGGGCGCTGACAAATGTGATCGCGACGATCATCGCCGCCACCGCCCAGAGACGCGGCCGACCGGAACTGAGCAAAACCAACGATACAACCCCGCCCAACGCCAGATGGACGATCCAGAACACCCACCAGTACGGACCCCACAACACCAGTTCGATCGCCGGGGCGTGGCTGACCGGGTTCCATAAGGCAATCGAGAACTCAGCGAACTCGAACACGAAATACACGCACAACCCGACCAGCGTGATCAACCTCAGCTTACGGACAGCCGCGTCATGCTCGGCATCGCTCTCGTCCGAGCGCGTGAAGATGCGCACCAGCAGCAGTGTTGCCGCGCCGGCGGTGATCGCCGAGGTCAGGAAGA
>CAYNCM010000225.1:0-1636 GCA_964395825.1 uncultured Planctomycetaceae bacterium | reverse complement strand
TGGCCATTCGCTGACCCACGCCCCGCCATTCAACCACATCCACCCCGAGGTCAGCACCTCGGGGTTGTTGGTGCGCTTGCCGCCCAATGGGCTCGGTGGGAACCGAACAACTCGCAAAAACACCCGCAATATCGCACTTTCTGATTCAGGCGCACCAGAATGCGCACCACGTTTCGAGGATGTTATCGAGGGTGACCCCGACCTTGCCTGGCTTGTTGGTCGCTGGCCCGACCTGCCGGTGGCGATCAAGCGCGGGATCTTGGCGATGGTCGAGGCATAGCCCCGCATGTTCGCACCGCCCCGCGCCGGAAACGGCCCTGGCGCGGCTTGAATCGCCCGACGAATCGGGCACAATACGTAGGGTTCGCCGGCCAGCGACGTAAGCGGCTGGTGGCGCGATTCTCGGTTTAACACCTGCCGCCCGAATCGCGCCCCAGCCGGCCCGACCTTTTTCGAAAGGTGTTGCCATGCGCAACCAAACGATGATTGACCTGGCTGGCCGGTTCGATGAACTTGCCCGGCGCGATGCGTCACTGACCGTTCATGCAAACACGGTGGGCGGCAAAACGGCGTATCAACTCAAATCGAACAACTGGAATCGCGCTGCGGAGCAGACCTTCAGCCGACTGGCGCTTGAGGCGCTGGCCGCGCTGAATCTGCCGACGCCCGGCGGCATTGGCGCGCTTGACGGATGGCTTGCGCACCTGTTCGACGTGGCAACAGACGAGCAGGTGTTCTGCCACGGCCCGGTGTGGAACGGCGACACTGACGAGCGGATCGGCTCGCTTGACTGCCGACACATCGACAACGTGGCGGAAGCGTCTGCGGCGGCGGTCCGACGCGCGATCGAAGCACAGGCAGCGGCAGGCGGCGACAAAACAGAGAGCGCGCCAGCGGGCAAGACGGCTGGACCGAAGGAACAACTCTCGCTTGACGCCCGCGCCGTGGCGGTGCTGTCCGACAACCCACACTTTACCAAACTGGCTCAAGTTGCAAGGGTGCTTGGCGTGACCCACCAGGCGCTTGCCGAGAAAAAATGCCCGCTGTTCCGCAGGCTATTTACCACCATGAAGGCAGCCGCGCCGCCGCCGCGCGGCTTCGTCGACAACGACGGAGGCATCGAGTCGAGTAGCGACGGGAAGGCGAAACCAAGCCACCGCGAGCGCGGCAACAGGTTGCCGGAATAAAATCTTTGCCGCGAAGATTCGTCGAGAAAAAGGCCCCAAACTTGGGGCTTTTTTTGTCGTTTGAGGTTGCCGTTTGGTTGCCGTTTCACCTAGGAGGCATGAAGGCACACACGGAAATCGGATCGGATCGCCCCCCCGAAGAATCGCCCGTCGCGTGGTTCGTGATGCTGGAGCGTGCACGCATGGATGGCGACTTCGAGCGCGCGGCCCATGCCCAGCGGGAGCTGGCGCGACTCGGCGTGATGGTGAGGTATCGCACCCGTCGCGCCCCCGCGAAGGGCGGTGCGAAATGACGACCACCCCCACCGCCCCACCCCTGCCCCCGCGCGTACTGGCCCGCAAGGCCGAGGCGTCTGCATGGCTCGGCATTTCAGAGCGGACGCTTGACCAGTATATCCTCGCCGGCTTGCCCGTCCTTCGTCCGTCCGTTGGCGTCGTACTCGTCGACC
>CAYNCM010000224.1:0-1656 GCA_964395825.1 uncultured Planctomycetaceae bacterium | reverse complement strand
CGCATGAGCTTGCGCAGCCGCATGGCGACCTGCGCCGCCTCGGCGTCGTGGCCGGTGACGTCGGCGACAAGGAATCGGGACACCTCGGCACAGGCGCACATCGACACCAGGTATAGGTCGCCGCCGGCGACGTCATCCGCCGGTTGTGAAAACGCCCACACGTCCAGGCCGCTCACGCCCACGGCGCTGTCGATCCCGCTGCTGCCGCCCCAGACTTCGAGGCAGTCCAGCCGCTGCTCGGGACGATCGGGTGCAATGACCATCGTCGTATCCTCGACATCATGGGTATCGGGTTGTTTCGGATCGGCGGGAGACATGTGCTGGTAGGTCGCACGACGCCCACCAGACCTTACGTGCCGATCTTCCGCCCGCAACAGAAATGCCGGCAACGGTGTAAGGGTCACGCCAGTTCATGCGACCTACGGCTATCCAGACCAAGGAGCCACGGCATGACCACAGCGAACGGAACACACGTCGGCGACCTCACGAAAGGGACGACAGTGACCGCTGCTGTGGCGATACTGATCATGGCAATGTCCGTTTTCGGCCAGTCCGGCAGGAAACAGACCCGCCGGGGCGATGCTCTGGCGCAGTTCAACACCAAGGATCTGACCATCCCCCGCGACCAGATCCGCTCCGGCGGCCCGCCGAAGGACGGCATCCCCTCCCTGACCGACCCGAAGACCGCAACCGTCGAAGACGCCAAGTACGCCGACGGCGACCGTATGGTCGTCGTCACGGTCGGTGACGCGACGCGCGCGTACCCCATCAAGGTGCTCAACTGGCATGAAGCGATCAATGACAAGCTCGGCGAAGTGCCGATCGCGGTGATCTACTGTCCGCTGTGCGACTCGGTTAGTGTGGTGGACCGCCGAATGGGCGACGCCACGCTGGAGTTCGGCATCAGCGGGTTGCTCTACAACTCCAACGTTCTGCTCTACGATCGCAAGCATAACGCGCTGTGGTCGCAGGTCGGCCTGGAGGCGGTCAGCGGCCCACACGCTGGCGAATCGCTGAAACACCTGCCGTGGTCGATCACGACGTTTGAGCGTTTGAAGAAGACTCACCCCAAGGCCAGCGTCGTCACCACCGAGACCGGCCACCGCCGCGACTACGCCCGCAATCCCTATGCCCGTTACTTCGCCACCGACCGGCTGATGTTTCCCGTTGCCCAGCACGACCATCGGCTGAAGCACAAAGACCCGGTGGTCGGCGTGCAGGTCGGCGATCACACCAAGGCCTACCCCGTCGACCGGATCGTCAAAGCCGGCGGCAAGGTCATCGACCGCCTCGGCGATCACAAGATCACGCTCAAGGCCGACGACGCGGGGAACGTGGCGGTCATCGAAGCGCCGGCCGAGGCTCGAACCGTCCATACGTTCTGGTTCGCGTGGGTGGCGTTCCATCCCAAGACCGAGCTCTACGCCTCACCTTCTGACGAATGACGGACTTGTAGTCGGAGCCTCGAGATGAATCCCGACCAGCAACCAAGCAACCATACCCATCACTCCGTGAGACGAGCGCCAAGCCATCGCCGCCTGTGGCTGTCGGATACGGTGATCGAAGAAGCCCTGCGTCTGCGGCACCAATTGCAGATGGCCGAGGGATCGGACGCGCAAAACACCTTGGCATTGCGCGATGCCTACTTCGATGCGG
>CAYNCM010000223.1:0-1677 GCA_964395825.1 uncultured Planctomycetaceae bacterium | reverse complement strand
CGTCATCCCGCTCAACGATCACGCCCGAGCGGTTCGCGCCACCGAGGGCTCTTTGACCGAGGCCGAGTGGGTGGCACTGCTCTATCGCTGCCGAGGGCGGACGCTACCCGAGGACTGGTGCAGATTGAACTGAAGGCACGTGACCATCGCGCATGCCCTGTCCCGCACGTTAACGGAGATTGTTCTTGACCGAAGTCGCCACACAGCTTGCCGCCGCTGCCGAGGCTTACCTGGCCGCCGGCTTGTGCGTCCTGCCCGCCCGACGCGCCGAGAAGCGGCCGGCGGTCGGGCGATGGAAGCGGTATCAGGATCGCCTGCCCACGCCAGCCGAGGTGGACGCATGGTTCGCCAACGATCCTGATGCGCTGTGCATCCTGTGCGGTGCGGTATCCGGTCATCTGGAGATGATCGACTTCGACGCCGGCGGTGAGCTGTTCGCGGCATGGTGGGACCAACTTCCGGGGGCGCTGCGTGAGTGTTTGGCCGTCGAGATCACGCCCTCGGGCGGCTACCACGTGATCTACCGATGCACTTCGGCAGTCTGCGGCAACCTCAAGCTCGCCCAGCGCCGTTCCGGGTCCGGGGGCGGGGGTGAGAAGATCGAGACGCTGATCGAAACCCGTGGCGAGGGTGGTCTGTTCCTGTGTGCGCCGACGATCGGCTACATGTTCGCCCACGGCGACTTCACGAACGTACCTGTGATCACCGAATCGCAACGCGACACGCTGCTCCAGGCGGCTTGGGAACTGAACGAGTACTTGCCGCCTGTGGTGGATGGTCCGTCAACCGCAATCGGGCCAACACGTGGCCCCGTGTCGCGGCCGGTTGCCGGTGGTCCAGCCGATCGACCCGGCGACGACTTCAACACACGGGGCGACCCCCGGAAGATCCTGGCCCAACACGGCTGGACGCTGGCCCAGAGCGGCGAGAACGAATACTGGCGACGGCCAGGCAAGACCACCGGTTCGTCAGCGTCGCTGAAGGCGTGCGAACACGGTCTGGTGTTCTACGTGTTCAGTTCCAATGCCGCCCCATTCGAAGCCAACCAGGGCTACTCGCCGTTCAGCGTCTATGCGCTGCTGGAACACGGCGGCGATTTCGAACGTTCTGCCCGGGCACTGCGGGATGAAGGTTACGGAAGCGACGCGGAAAACCTGTCCGATGCGTCGGACGATGTGGACCTCGCCGGCATCCTGGCGTTGGCCGAAGCTTGTGCAGCAGGCCGAGTCACCCGACCCGAGCGCTTGCCCGCCGCCGACGAACTGACCGATCCCGGCCCGATCCCAGAGTACCTGTTCAACGTGCCGGGCTTCGTGTCGGAAGTGATGGCGTTCACGCTGGCCAATGCACCGTATCCGAACATCGGTCTGGCGTTCTGTGGCGCGATGGCGCTGCAGTCGTATCTGTGCGGGCGCAAGGTGTGCGACGCCGGCGACCTGCGGCCCAACATCTTTCTGCTCGCGTTGGCCAGTTCCGGCACGGGCAAGGATTTCCCGCGCAAGGTCAACTCGCACGTCCTGTTCAAGATCGGTCACCTCGCGGCGCTCGGCGACAAGTTCGCCAGCGGCGAGGGTATTCAGGACGCCCTGGCCCGCACCAGCGCGATGCTGTTCCAGAACGACGAGATGGACGGCGTCCTGCGGCAGATCAACCTCGACCGAGAGAACAAGCGGGAGT
>CAYNCM010000222.1:0-1703 GCA_964395825.1 uncultured Planctomycetaceae bacterium | reverse complement strand
CGGATCGCCGAGATGCCCCTGCGTCGCTGCCCGCTGTGCGGGGGCAGATATTCCCAGAACGAAAGCGAGCACCACCATGACAACTGAGAAACAGACCTTACACCTTGACCAGATCCGTATCGACGGTGGTACGCAACCCCGCGTTTCCATCGACGAGCAGGTCGTGGCCGAGTATGCCGAACTCTACAGCACAGGTGTCGATCTGCCGCCCGTGACAGTGTTCTTCGATGGCGCGACCCACTGGCTGGCTGACGGCTTCCACCGGTATTGGGCGAATAAGAAGATCAGCAGCGATCACCTGTTTGCCTATGTCCACCAAGGCACACAGCGTGATGCGATCCTCTACTCGGTTGGGGCCAATGCCGACCACGGTCTGCGCCGAACCAACGGCGACAAACGCAAGGCCGTCTTGACGATGCTGGAGGACGAAGAGTGGTCCGAATGGTCAGACAGGGAAATCGCCAAGCAGTGTGGCGTCGGCAACGAGATGGTGAGCCGAATCCACCGCTCACTGTGCGATTCGCACAGTGAGAACACGGTGCCCAAGCCCCGCAGTTACAAATCCAAGCACGGCACCCTTGCTCGCATGAAGACGAGCAACATCAATCGTCACCGCAATCGCGGTGCCGACTCACCGAACCCCGTCCGCCAGCCGCGCCCCGCCCTGGCCCAAACCCATCTAAACCTTCCCCACGATCCGATCTACGGCGCACGCGCCATCGTGGCCGCCATGGGCGAGGACTACGCCCACCAGTTGATTGATTCCCTCACCACTTACCTCCGTGACAAGAAAGAAGGTGACGCATGATCGCTCCGAATCCCCATCTCCGTTTGACCCGCACCGAACCGACGGTGCATCGCGTCCACATCGATCCCGACCAGGCCTTCAAGTGGCTGGATCAGCACAATACCAACAACCGCAAGGTGTCGCAGAAATACGTCGATCGCCTGGCCCGCGACATGACCGAGGGCAAGTGGGTGCTGACGAACAACGGCATCTCCTTCGGGTCTGACGGCACGCTACTCGACGGCCAACACCGGCTGTGGGCGATCATCGAATCCGGCTGCACCATCGAGATGTTCGTCTACCAAGATATGGACCCCAAGTCCATGATGGCCATCGACTGCGGCAAGACCCGTTCGATGGCGGACATCCTCAACATCGCCGGCGAAAACGGCGAGGTCAGCAAGAACGACATGGCCACACTGCGGGCGATGCTGGCCGGCTTCGACAGCCCGCCGACCTTCTCACCGTCCGAGGCGTCGGATGCGATGCGGCGGCACCACGACGCCATCGCATTCGCCGTGGCCAACACGCCGACCGTGGCGTCGGCTCGCGGTGTGAACACCGCCATCACCCGCGCCGTCATCGCTCGGGCCTACTACTCGGTCGACCGGGCGATGCTCAAAGACTTCTGCCGCAAGTTGACCACCGGCATCGTGACGTCCGGCGATGAAGGCGTCGTCGTGTTGTTGCGCCAACACCTGCAGGAGAATCGCGGCAGCGCATTCAGCCAGCGTGTGCAGCGCTACGGGAAGGTTGAGCGTGTCCTGGCTGCCTGGCTCAAGGGCGAAAACCCCAGCCGCATCTATCCCGCTTCGGTCGAACTGTTTCCGCTTCCCGAGGAGATCAAGGCTTGAGCCAATCGCTCCTGCCACCCCCGGAATCGGAGGCGGAATGCGCGATCACGCTGCGTCCGTAC
>CAYNCM010000221.1:0-1706 GCA_964395825.1 uncultured Planctomycetaceae bacterium | reverse complement strand
TTGCGCAAGATCGACGACGACGGCGTGGCCTTCCAGAGCCACATCGACGGCTCGCCCCTGCGGATGACGCCGGAGAGTTGCATCCAGACGCAGGCCGCCCTCGGTGCGGACATCATCATGGCCCTGGACGAATGCCCTCCGCTGGACGCCCCGCGCGAAGCGGTCGAGACGGCCGTCGAGCGGACGCACCGCTGGGCCCTTCGCTGCGCTGCGGCCCATGGCACGGCCGACCGCCAGGCCCTGTTCCCGATTGTCCAGGGCGGGCGGCATGCCGATCTGCGGGCCGAGGCGGCGCGGCGTCTGGCGTCCGAGGTCCCGGCCCCGGGTTACGCCATCGGCGGCGTCAGTGTCGGGGAACCCCACGAAGAGATGATGGCCGCGGTCGAGGCCTCGGCGCCGCACCTGCCCGCGGACTGCCCCAGGTACCTGATGGGTGTCGGCGAGCCGCGCGACGTGCTGGGGGCCGTCGAGCGGGGCGTCGACATGTTCGACTGCGTGCTGCCGACCCGCAACGGCCGCAACGCCATGGCGTTTACGTTCGACGGCCCACTGCGGATGCGGAACCAGTGTCACGAGAGCGACCCCGGGCCGATCGAGCCGGGGTGCGACTGCCCGGCCTGCCGGACGTTTTCACGCGGGGCCATCCGGCACTTCTTCCAGGTCGGCGAGATGTTGGGGCCGATCCTCGTCAGCCTCCACAACGTGCGTTTCTTCGCCCGTTTCTTCGACGGGATTCGCGACGCCATCGCATCAGACCGCCTTCCCGCGTACCGAAAAGAGTTCTTGAAAAGCGTTGATTCACTTGAGTAGAGCCGATATAGTACGCGGTCTGCGTTCGCCTGAGGGGGCGACCAAGGGAAGGGAGAGTCCATGCTGACAACGCTCATGCAGGCCGAGCAGATCACGCCGACGACCACCGACGGCGGCGGTTTCGGCGGCCTGGAGATGCTCATTCCATTCGGCCTGATCCTGGTCGTGATGTACTTCATCATGATCCGTCCGCAGAAGAAGCAGCAGAAAGAGCGGATGGCGATGCTCAGCCAGATGAAGAAGAACGACCGCGTGGTCACCATCGGCGGCATCGCCGGGGTGATCTACCAGATCGACGAAGACGAGGTGGTCCTGAAGGTCGACGAACGGAACGACATCCGGATGACCGTGTCCCGCTGGGCCATCCGCGAGGTCGTCAACGACGAAACCAGCACCGCCGGCTAGAGGCCGCGGCCGCCGCGGGCGCAGTTGAGGCGAGTCCAGTCCACGGTCCCACCCCCAGGGCACATCGGGCGGGGCCGTCGGCGCCAGAAGGGAACCCTGACCAGCCATGAATCGAACGCTTCTCTGGGTGACGTTGCTGTTTGTCGCTTTCGCGGTCGTTGTGCCGACGGTGCAGGTCGTCGTCGACGAGCGGCCCGCCTCCGAGGCCGTCAAGGACTTCTTCAAGCTGGGGCCGGACCTGCGCGGCGGGTCGCGCCTGGTCTACGGCGTCGACTACTACGACGCCTCGATCGATCCCGACCAGGTGGTCACCGTCCTCACCAAGCGCATCGACCCCACCGGCACGAAGAACTACATCATCCGCAACCGCCACGGCGGAAGCCGCATCGAAATCATCATGGCCGGGACCGACAAGCAGGAAGTGGCCACGGTCAAGAGTCTGGTCAACCGCAACGGGTACCTCACGTTCCGCATCCTGGCCGACCCGGCGG
>CAYNCM010000220.1:468-1720 GCA_964395825.1 uncultured Planctomycetaceae bacterium | reverse complement strand
ATCCGGAGACATTTTCATTCAACAGCTTCTACGGCCTGTTTTGGACAAGAGTGCCTTTAAGTATGTTCCGATTGCGTCGAAGTTGCCGCGCGTTAACCGGACAGTAGTGATTTCGATCCGAAGTCGAAGTTGGAAAAAAGCGACCGTTGATCATGCCCACGCCGGAGTGTCTCGCCGTTCAGGGCGCCTGAGGCGTGCGGCGGGTCGCCCTCGGGCGGCCACATCGCGCCACCACGATCGATCGCTCAGCCCATCGGCTGTCCATTCTGAAGGCGCCGGCTTTTCGCGATCCACTTCGCCGGGGTGTCGACGCCTGGTGTTGAAATGCGTGCGCGTCGGAGGTTCGGGCGTTCGGCCAGTGGGCGGCTGTAGCCGGTGGTGTCGCCGAGTCGCTCATCCAAGCGGTGACCGAACCATCGTAGCGTCGTTTTGCATCGGCGCGCCGAAGTTGCTACACCATCATGATGAACGATCAACCGAACATTCTGTTTCTCATCGCCGATCATCACCGATGGGACTGGCTATCCTGTGAGCGCTACGGCATCCCGGTGCGCACGCCCAATATTGACGCGCTGGCCTCACGCGGCATGCTGTTCGACCAGTGCCGCTGCACCAGTCCGCTGTGCGCCCCCAGCCGCGCAAGCCTGGCCACCGGTCTGCGCCCGCATCGCACCGGCGTGTTCGACAACGATCAGGATCTGTCCACATCTTCCGACACGTTCATGAAGCGGCTGCGCGATGTGGGCTATCGCGTGGCCGCCTGCGGCAAGACCGACCTGCACAAGGCCACGCACTGGGACGGGCTGGACGGCTGGACGGCGCGCATGGGCATGCTCGGCTTCACCGAGTGCATCGATCAGGCCGGCAAGTTCGACGCGGTGCGGAATGGCTATCCGAATCCGAATGATCCGTACATGGCTTACCTGCGTGATCACGGGTTGGCGAAGCGGCACCACGACGATTACGGGTCGCGAAAGCAGGGCAGCGAGGCGCGTCCGTCGCCGCTCGACCGCGAGCACTACACCGACGACTTCTGCGGCCGGTCGGCGCTGAAGCTCATCGACAACTTTCCCGGCGAAGGCCCCTGGTTTCTGCAAGTCAACTTCCCCGGCCCGCACGATCCGTATGATCCGCCGGCCGAGCTGTGGAATCGCTACGAAGGTGTGACGTTCGACATGCCGGTCGCCACGGAGAAGCTCAGCGACCGTGATCACCGGGCGTACCGCCGGGCGTTTGGCGCGATGATCGAAGG
>CAYNCM010000220.1:0-458 GCA_964395825.1 uncultured Planctomycetaceae bacterium | reverse complement strand
AGTGGGTCGGCCGCATCATCGAGGCGGTCGAAGCGCGAGGCCCACTCGATAACACGCTGATCGTGTACTCATCCGACCACGGCGAAATGCTCGGCGACCACGGCCTGTGGGACAAGCAACACCCGCATGATCCGTCGGTGCGCGTGCCGCTGGTGATCGCAGGCCCCAACGTGCAACGAGGCAAGCGCAGCAGCGCGATCATCGAACTGAGCGACCTGGCGGCGCTGTTCGTTGACCTCGCCGGTCAGCCGGTTCCGCCCGGGTGGGACGCCCGCAGTTTCCTTACGACACTGCGCGGCGAGTTGTCAACGCATCGCCAGTTCGCCGTGTCCATGCAGATCAACCGCCACTGGCGGCTGATCACCGACGGCCAGTGGAAACTGGTGGTCGACCGCGAAGGGGCGCGACTGTTCGATCTTGAAGCCGACCCCCTGGAAACGCGAGACTTCGCGGCGGAA
>CAYNCM010000219.1:0-1741 GCA_964395825.1 uncultured Planctomycetaceae bacterium | reverse complement strand
AGCTCAAGGGCGATGCCGAGGCGGTGGACTGGTCGGCGATCACGCAGGTGCAGATCCAGGGCGGCTGGAAAGGCGAACCGGTCGACCTGGCGTTGGACCGGCTGATGCTGGTGCCGCCGACGGCGGAGATGGATAAGCAGCGTGAGGCCGAGCGGGAGCGTCGGGCGAAGGCGGCGGAGCGCGCCCGGAAGAAGGCCGCGGAGTTGGAACGCGAGCGTCAGGAGATGCTGGCGAACATGACGCACCCCGAGGACGGGCCGGAGGTGACGCACATCAGCGCCGTCGCGCCGGACCTGCTGGCGGTGACGATCATCGCCGGCGAGGTGATCCATCGCGGACAGGAGGATTACGTCAAACAGGAAGGCGACAAGATCAACCGCAACGGCCCGAAGACCTACCTGTGGGAGCACGGCGAGGTCGTGCAGGACAAGCGCGACCTGATCCTCCTGCGGCCCAACGAGAACGGCAAGGGCCATCACCCCGCTGGCCGGCTGGCGATCAACGCCGGCAAGGTCTGGCCCAACGAAGGGTACCGGGGCCAGGCGATCAGCGAACTGACCATCGATTCCCCCGAGGCCTACCACATCGCCAGCGAATCCGACGCCCGCTACGCCGAGCCGACGGCCCCCGTCGCCGTGCACCGCAAGAGCAAGGCGATCGACCGGACACAGAACACCGGCAAGAGCCGATCGCAGATGCGCCACACCGTCTTCCTCAAGCTGCCGCACGCGATGGAACCGGGCGGGGAGTACCAGATTCGCTTCACCGGCGTCAACACGCGGCAGGCGCAGGTGACCTACCGCCACGAGCCGCGGCAGACCCGCAGCCTCGCCGTGCACGTCAACCAGGTCGGCTATCGGCCGGATGATCCGTATAAGCAGGCGTTTCTCTCGATCTGGCTGGGCACCGGCGGGGCGCACGCCTACGACACCGACGGCCTGCGGTTCCACCTGCTCGACGAGGCGACCGGCGAATCGGTCTTCCATGGCCCGGTCGAACTGGCCCAGGCGGCGGACGAGGACGGCTCGATCCGCGGCGACTACAACCACAACCAGACCCACGTCTATCGCCTGGACTTCGCCGCGTTCACCGCGCCCGGCCGATACCGCGTGTTCGTCGAGGGCATCGGCATCAGCTACCCGTTCGACATCGCCGCGGACGTCTGGCAACGGGCGATGAAGGTCTCGATGATGGGGCTGCTGCACCACCGCTCGGGCATCGAGTTGGGCCCGCCGTTCACCGAGTACGTTCGGCCGCGCAACTTCCACCCGGCCGACGGCGCGAAGGTGTACCAGACTGATTCGCCGACCGGCGAAACCGCCGGCATCACCCGCCACTTCCGCGCGGACCTGGAGGATGGCAGGATCGATTCGCCGCAGGTCCCCGAGGCGTGGGGCGGGTACATGGACGCCGGCGACTGGGACCGCCGCAGCCAGCACATGACCGTCAGCTACCTGCACCTGGAACTGCTGGAGCTGTTCCCTGACTATTTTCGGCAGCTCAAGCTGAACCTGCCGCCGGACGAGGCGAACAACGATGTGCCCGACCTGCTGGACGAGGCTTTGTGGAACATCGCGTTGTACAAGCGGCTTCAGACCGCAGGCGGCGGCGTGCGCAGCGGCATCGAATCGACCTCCCATCCGCGCAAGGGCGAGGCGAGCTGGCAGGAGTCGCTGCTGATCGGCGTGTTCAGCGAGTTTGACATCGCCACGTACGACTTCGCCGCCGTCGCCGCGAAGCT
>CAYNCM010000218.1:0-1882 GCA_964395825.1 uncultured Planctomycetaceae bacterium | reverse complement strand
GCGCATGACGAACCCGTCGCTCTTGGCCGAGAGGTTGACGACAAAGTGTTCGATCAGCGTATCGGGCCGGTCGCGGTGATGGTGGAGGAAGTGGTGGCTCGAGGGGACCGGTTCGTCGAAGCCCAGGCCCCGGCGGGTGCGCAGGTTCGTGGGCAGCGGGGAGTCGAGCTGCACCGAGACGGCACGGCGGCCGTGCCAGGGGTGCGGGGCGAGGTCGAGAACATGGGCGAGCAGGTCGGCCCGGCCGGTGGTCGGGTCGATGAGCATCAGCAGGTCGCCGGGGCGGAAGGCGCGGCGGTCGGGCCGCCAGCCCCACTTATCCGACGCCGGCCCGCCGTCGGCGAACGGCCCTTCCCAGCGGTCGTCGTCGTCCCAGACCGCGTCGAGCAGCAGTGTCGTCGGGTCGAGCCGGGCCGCGGCGCTGGCGCAGCGGGCGTAGAGGTTGGCGCAGTCGTCGGGGGTTTTGAGCACGGTGCAGCGCTCGATGCGCGGGCCGTGGCGGTTACTCTTGGCGTGGAAGCCGTCGGCGTTGACCGAGCACAGCCGCGGCGAGCCGTCCGGCTCGACCCCGCCGCCGATCTCGATACCCCGGAACACGCACCCGGTGGTGTGCGTGGCCAGCACCGCGAAGTGGTATGAGTCGCGCACCTCGAAGTCTTCAAACACGCAGAACGCGCAGTCCTCGACCCAAAGCGCGCATCGCCCGCCGGGCAGGTTCCGCGACCGGATGCCCAGCCGGGCGCCGGCGGTCAGGGCCTGTCGGGGCTGCGGTCCGTCGGCCTCGCAGCGCAGGCGGTACCGCCCCGCCTCGTCCAGCGGTTCGACGGCGGTGATGCGCAGGCCCGCGTGGGCGGTGATCGGCCCGGCGGTCTGTTGGTCGTAAAGGCCCGCCCCGAGCGTTTCGAGCCGGGTGAACGGCTCGGCGTCCGGCGGGCTGTGGCCCGGGTCCAGCCGCCACGCCACGTGGAAGTGCGTTTGGTCATCAACCTCCGGCGGCGACAGCACCACGCCCTGCGTGCACGGGTGCGGGTCGTGGGCCAGGTCCAGACCGCGGATCATCACGTTCTCGCAATCGACCAGCAGCAGCACCCCGCCCACCGGCTCGGCGACCAGGCGCGTGCCCGGCTCGGCCTCGATCGTCACATCCTCCAACCCGCGCAGCACCAGCGCGTAACGCCGTCTCCCGTCTTCAAGACCCGCAACCCGGTACCGACCCGCGGGCAGATGCAGCACCGCCCCAGCCCCGGCACGCCCCAGCGCTTCAAACGCACGCCGCAGCGCCGGACCGTCGTCGTGCCGACCATCCCCGACCGCGCCGTGATCACGCACGTTCAGCCGCGGCCGATCGTCCATCGCCGCGAACCGATCCCGGCGCTCGATCACCGCCAGCCACTGCCCGAGCACCTGCCGCAGCCGATCACGCTCGTGCGCAGCGATGCGCTGATCGAGGCGGTCCAGCTCGTCGGCCGGCTCGACGCGAAGCTGATCCTCCAGCCGGTTGAGGATCGTAAGCTGATCGCCGATTTCCCCGGCCTCGGGATGGGCGGCGGCGATTTTCGCTTTCAAGGCCTCGGTCAAATCACGAAGGTTCACGGTCAGTTCCCTTCCGCCATGGGCTTTGCGGAGATCCGCAAACAATCGTTGGCCGGGAAGTGGATCATGATCCCGGAGAAATAGGTGCTGTTGATCGTCAGGTTGCTCATGCTGATGGCAGGTTCGCGTGTCGCCGACTCCGGTTCGATCAGCGGTTGACCCCGGCCCGCGGTCCGGATCGTCCGACGCATCCGATGCGTCCGGCGCACCCATTAAATCTGTGGGGGTGCAAGATCGCCATGCGTAATCATACGCCGCATTCCGATCAGCCGCGATCGGAAGATCGCGG
>CAYNCM010000217.1:0-1919 GCA_964395825.1 uncultured Planctomycetaceae bacterium | reverse complement strand
GATAGCTGAGCAGGTCGTATTCGCCCTCGGGCAGGTCGAGCGTGAGGGTGATCGTGTCACCGGCGTTACGCGGGCCGATCCATTCCCGGACCAGGTCGATCGGCGAATCGGTCAGACTATTGGCGCCCTCATCGCGGGCTCGGTCATTGGTGCCGCTGATGTCGTAACTGACATCAACATCCTCGCCGATGTCGAACGGGTCGGTGAAGGTGATCGGCCCCGCGGATCCCTGGTCTTTGGTCAGGCTCACGCCTTCGAACCCGGCTTCCGTGGGGCCGCTCTCCGGGTTGAAATCAACCTTGAGCACCGCGGCCGAGGCGATGGAGGTTGTCCCGAACAGGGCCAATACCGTTACAACAAACGCTTTCCTCATGATCATTCTCCTTTCTAAAAGTGTGTAAGAGTCGATGAGTGGGGTTTAGAACAAGGGGGCTGTCAAGACACCGAATCCACTTCATCCGTTTACTCTTGAACCACATCTAAGGTACCCCACGCGGATCGCCGAGGATTACAATATTTAGTATTATGATTTCACTTTTGCGACACGCCGGGGGCATCACGACGGGGCCGCGCTGTGCCTGACCGCTCTTCTCACCCTCATGTGCACCTGTTCACCGGGACGGCGGCGAGCTACGACCGTGAGGCGTTGATCGGCATCTCGACCTACGCCGCGGCGCACGGCCCCTGGCGCTTGACCAACCACCGCACGCGGCAGGTGGATGAACAGACGATCCGCGAATTCACCGGCGACGGGGTCATCACCCACCACCGCCTCTCGGAACGGTTGGCCGGGCGTCTGGGCGTGCCGGCGGTGGCCTTGACGCCCGTGCCCGACGACAGCCGGTGCCCCTGGGTCAGTGCCGACGACGCGCAGATCGGTCAACTGGCCGCCGAGCACCTGCTCGATCAGGGCTTGGGGGGCTTCGCCTACGTCGGTTTCGGCACGTGGCACCGGGCGTCGGACGAGCGTTACCGGGCTTTTGTCGCGGCGCTGGGGCGGACCGAGGCGCAGGTGCCGCGGTGGCGGGCCGCCGGGGCGGCGGCGCAGACCGACCGCTGGCTGGAGACGCTGACCGAGGCGCTGTCCGCCGTGGCCAAGCCGGTGGGCGTCCTCGCGGTGACCGATCTTCAGGCCGAGTACGTGATCGAGGCCGCCGGCCGCCTCGAGCTGAGCGTGCCCGACGACGTGGCGGTGATCGGGGTGGGCAACGACGAGCCGATCTGCGAGTTCACGCATCCGCCATTGACGAGCATCGATCCGAACGCCGAGCGGGTCGGCTACGAGGCCGCGGCCCTGTTGGATCGGCTGATACGGGGCCGGCCGGTGCCCCCGGCACCCCCGGCCCACGATCGGCCGGTGAGTGTCGAGCCGATCGGCCTGGTGACGCGGGGCTCGACCGACCTGCTCCTGCTCGACGACCCCCTGGCCGGCGAGGCCGTGCGCTTCATCCGCGCCCATGCCGAGCAGGGCGTCAGGATCGGCGACCTCGTCGCGCAAGCCGGGGTGTCGCGCAAGACCCTGGAGCGCCGCTTCCAGGCCGCCCGCGGCCACAGCCTCAAGCAGGAAATCGACCGGGTGCGGCTGCAACGCACCGTCAACCTGCTGCGCCGGACCAACCTGCCGCTGTACGACATCGCCGCCCGCACCGGGTTCCGTCACGCCTCTCACCTGTGCACGTTCGTCAAACGGATGACCGGCCGCACCACGGGGCAGCTCCGCGCGACCCACCGCCGCGGGTCGATCAGCGGTTGACCTCGCCTCGCCTTCCGGATCGTCCGACGTATCCGATGCGTCCGACGCATCAGGCATCGAAGCGTGAGCGGCGGACGTCGGCGGTGCGGACCGCCCAGCCGTCGGGGCCGGGGTGGAAGCGGTTGTCGTGCAGGTCGATGCGGCTGATCCACGCCGGGCGCTGGTC
>CAYNCM010000216.1:0-1994 GCA_964395825.1 uncultured Planctomycetaceae bacterium | reverse complement strand
GCATGTCCGGCGATCCCGCCGCCTGCCGCACCACCGAACGGGTGTCCGCCGGCGTCGAAAGCGATGATTGAAACGACGTGCGAAAGCGAAAGACGATGACCGGACAGTTCAATCACATAAGCGGTCGATGCCGTCTCGCGGATGACCATGGGGCCGGCCCCTCGGCCAAAACAGGCTGGTCGATCCGCCGGGCCGTCGAGGCGAATCAGCCAGAGATCGCCCGATTCTGCACTCGCGGCGTTCGCATGGCGGACGATCACGACATCGATGCCCAAGCGTGTCTGAGCGCACGGCCTGCCAACGATCGAGGCAATGCGGCGGTCACATGGTTCGCTCTGGACGGCGAAACCGTGGTCGGCGTGATCTCGCTTTGGGTGCAGCCATCCGGGGTGGCTCGCGTCGCCGAGTTGTGTATCGCCCCCGATCAGCGTGGTACGGCGCTGACCGCTGAGCTCCTCAGATTCAGCTTGCGATACTGTCGTAACGCCGGGGTTCTGAAGGTCGTTCTCAGCACCCACCTGCCGCAGGAAGAAGCATGGCAGTTGCTTGGCGAGTGCGGGTTCGACTTTGGCCGACATCGTCGCCGCAACGGCCGCAACGTCATGGAGTACTATCTGAATCTCTATCAACAACCGGACTGTGAACAGACGACAACCTGACCGGAACCGACGTCGGTCCATCGAAAAGAGCACGCGATGCCTGCCTATGACTACCAGTGTGAAAAGTGCCTGTACACACAAAACCCCACCCACCCAACCTGTCGAGGGAAGAGAGCCGATTCCTGGCAGATGTCGCGGAGAAGCCGTTGTCCACGACCATCGCCATCAGCCCCGCTGGCGCCATCGATCGGTCCTCTCCAAGACGCGCCGTAAGTCCAGTATTGACAGGTGCCCGACGTTATGGACCACCCCCGCGAGCCTGCCAAATTCCACGGGTGCGCGTGATCCAGTTGGTCATCGCCGGTAACGCCTTCGGTCCCCCTCGCGCCCACATCTCATAACCACAGGTGTTGCCAAAATGGCGGCCGGTCAGCCGTGCATTCACCAAGTTTCGGCATATGGCGGAAACTTGCTAAATCCGTGTGGATCACACGATCGTGACGTCACGCCCGGGCGGCGGCTTCCTGCTTCTGGCGGTTGGCCTCGGCCTTGTCGGCGTCGAGGACGCTGGCGTCGCGCTGGGCGCGGAGCTCGTCGACGCTGCGGGCGACACCCGCCGATCGAGAGTCGATTTGGGCGATGCACGAGGTCTGCTTCGTCTGCCCGCCCGGATTCGAGCTTGTCGGGCGGCACCGGTTTGCCGGGGATGTGGCCCTGCTGTTCCGCAAGGGGCGTCGCGAATCGTTGCTGGTTCGGCAGGTGTATCCGGGCGACCTGGCGTTGAGACGCCGAACGACCGAGCGCTGGCTCGAGGCCTATCCTTTCAAGGAACATCGGCGGCTGCGAAAGGCGAGCAGCCAGATCGAGGATTGGACGCACGAAAGGCGTCCGGAGTTGACGGGTATTCGCCGGCGGGGCCGCAAGCGATTAGGCATCCCGCTCGGTTGGATGATGCCGCAGTGACTGATAGACATGACGACACACTCGGCATCGAAGCCGAACAGATAGCATCGGGCCACACGTTGCAGGAACGCCTTGGCGCGATCGCAGGGCCGACGGTCCTTCAACAGCAGCAGCAAGTCCAAAAAGCGTGTCCGCGCCGAGGACAGCATCCCCATCGCTTCCCATCCGAACTTGATGCAAACGTGTTCATCCAGCAACTCAAAGGGCTTTCCCTGCTGGAAGGCATCGGTGCCAGAAAGTTCTGCCAGTTGGGCAATGCCATCAACCCCTGTCAACGACTGCACTCCTTCCACCAAAGCATCAGCACCTTCGTTGAATCTGCTCAACTGCTGACGGCCGTTCGGGCCAAGCGTATCTGCCTCGCGCTCAAGGTATGCCGCTCTGTCCTGCTCGTAGGAATCCAGGGCGGTTTCCATCTGGCACCATGCTGGA
>CAYNCM010000215.1:0-2019 GCA_964395825.1 uncultured Planctomycetaceae bacterium | reverse complement strand
CGTCTATCGATCATTGCCGGGAACGGGCGCGGTCGTCTGTCCGGCAACCAGTCGAGGGACCATGATGCGATTGGAGCGGCCGACTGGGCGGCCTTCAATACTGGCCCGCAACATGTTCAACGCGCAGTCCATCATCACCGAGTAGTCCGGTTCGATGTGCGTGGGATACGGCAGGATCGTCGCGGCAAGATGACTGAAGGTATAGGCGACAATGCTCAGGTCACGGGGGACGTTCAGGCCCATTTCCAGCGCGGCATAGATCAGGGCCGTGACGGGGGTCGCTCCGATGCAGATCGCCGCGGTCGGGCGGGGCGTTCGTGAAAGTATCCGCCTGGCCCATTCAAGCTGGCGGGCCATGACTTCGGCAGTTCCACCGAAGAACTCGGCTTGCCAGGCGTCCTGCATGGTCAGGCCGTATTGCTCGCGGGCTTCGAGAAAGCTGTCGTATGCCTGACGTTGAACGGTGTATTGTCGTTTGCCGGTGCTGATGGCGACCTGGCGATGGCCCAGGGCCGCGACATGCTGGACCGCCTGGCGTACGCCCTCGGGCACGTCCGACATGACCGACATAGGCCCCTCGTCTTCAAACGCCAGCCAAGGCATGTCGTTGTGTTCGGTCAGCCATTGACGCAGGCCCGTGGTGCCGTGACCGATGAGAATCGCGCCGCCGACCATGCCGCTGCTCATCAGGGCCGAGGGTTCGGGTGCCTGCGGATCGTCGGGCAGGTAGCGTTCAATCTGGTGTTCAAGGCCCATGGTCTGGCAGGAAGCGAGGAAGCACGACTCGGTGTAGCCGTACAGCCCGTCGCCGTTGGGCCTGGTCCCGCCATGCATCAGCAGCCCGATGCGGTTGGACTTGCGGACCCGCAGCATTTGCGCCGCGAGATTGGGCGTGTAGTTCATCGCCTGAGCGATGGCATTGATGCGACGTCGGGTCTTGTCGCTGACGCGCCCGTTGCCTGACAGGGCCATGGAAGCGGTGCCGCTGGAGACGCCCGCTTTCTTGGCCACGTCCAGAATGTTCACGCCGTTACCGTGTCGGCCTTTCATCGCAGGCTCTCCCGCCTTCGGGTGTCAGGTGCCAAGCCAATCATACCTGCGCGATCCGGGGCCGTCAACCGAAAATGACCCACGATTGACAAAACGATTCAACACATTTTAAATTGATCAGATCACAGAAATTTCGCTTGACATGGCGGAAATCAACGATATATTTGATGTGCTGTTGAAACGAATCAACTCGTCTTCCTGCTGGCAGGGCACGTGCCCTTCCAGCCGCATCGGGTCCTGATGGACAACCCTTGGAAAAGAAGGAGACCGGCATGAAACTGGTGAAACTCTCGATCGTAACGACCGTGATGGCGATGGCCGCCGCGACCGCGATGGCGGCGAATGTTCCGGTGGCCAGCACCGGATGGAGTTACGATCCGGTCTTGGAAGTCGGCGAATACTTCACCTACAATGAAAATCCGCAAGAGTCGTACTTTCTCGGCCGCGGCATCGGCCGATTTTTCGAAACCGGCCGCTACCAGGACGGCAGCGACAACGATTACGTCTGTCTGCCCGCCGCAGACGCCAACAACATAGGCACCCTCGCCACATCCACCGGCAACAGCTATTCCATCGACTACGGCCAGACGACCGGATCACACAAGACCAGCGGGCCAGACCTGGGTCTTTCCATGGCCACGCTGTCCTTGGGCGATTCTGATGAAGCCCCAGCTAGTGTGATGCTGACCCTGGACAGCCCCGGTCAATTTGAGTCGTTGTCACTGCTGGGCTGGAGCACCACTGGCGTCGACGCCACCATCGACGTCGTCGTCAACGAGGGCGAAAGCACCGAGGCAGACTTGGGCGCTGCATTGTTCCGCGATGCTCAGAATGTCAGTTCGGTTCCGTCGGCATCGTACGATGGCTACTACTTCGTGGAAACCTACCGCGACTATCGCGGCGGAAGCCACATCAACACCGACGGCGCTTACATGACCGAGGCCATCTTCGATCTGTCGGCCCTGGGGC
>CAYNCM010000214.1:0-2029 GCA_964395825.1 uncultured Planctomycetaceae bacterium | reverse complement strand
GGTAGCCAAAGAGGAACACCGACCCGGTCGGTGTGACGTCGATCGCCGCGGCACCGACGCGCCAGATCCCATCTGTCGGGGGCTTGACATTGATGTTCATGATTCACATAATAACACAACATGTCACAGAAAGCACCCCCCATCAGCCCCGAATCGCGTCGGGAGCGGATCGCCGGCCTGCTCGAGCGGGACGGTGATTGTTCGATCGACGCTCTGGCCGAGCGGTTCGGCGTCAGCGGGATGACCATCCGCCGCGACCTGCAGGAGTTGGCCGATGCTGGCCGGGTGATCCGGACCCACGGCGGGGCGGCGCCCGCCCAACGCATCAGCTTCGAGTTCCGCTTCCTGGAACGCACGCGGCAGCAGGCCAAGGAGAAGGAGCAGATCGCCGAGGTCGCCGCATCGCTGATCGCGTCCGGCGAATCAGTGCTCCTGGATTCGAGCACGACGACCCTGGCCATCGCCCGACGCCTGCCCGCGATCGGCAACCTGACGGTGGTCACCACGTCGCTGCCGATCGCCTCGGAGTTGTTTGGCCGGGAGGGGATCGAGGTGATCCTACTTGGCGGGGCGTTGCGCAACGATTCGCCCGACCTGTGCGGGGCGCTGACCGACAACAACCTCGATCTGATCCGGGCCGACGTCGCGTTCATCGGCGCCGACGCGGTTGATCACGACGGTCGGCTCTACAACCGCTCGCCGGATATCGGTCGGATGCTCCAGCGGATGGCGCGATCGGCCGAGCGTGTGTACGCCGTGGCCGACCACACCAAGATCGGTCGGCACGAACTGATGCGCTTCGCGGACTTGCGCGACTGGTTCGGTCTGATCACCGACGACGGACTGGATAAGGTCGTTGGCCGCAGGTTGACCAAAGCCGGTGCCCGCGTCATCACCCCGGACCCCCGAAACAGCCCGGATCGCCGGAAAACCCATGACAGTCCGGGGTCATCGGGAGGTGCGGCATGAACGCGCTGCGGATCGATTATGCGCGGGTGTTGCAGCCGCACGGCGGGGTGGCGGGCGCGACGGTGTACGTCGAGGACGGCCGGATCGTCTCGGTGGTCACGCGACCGTTGCCATCGAATGGCGCTGCCGCCGCCTCTGCATCCGAAGACGTGATCGACGCGGGCGGCCGTCTGCTGACCCCGGGCCTGATTGACCTGCACATCCACGGCATCGAGGAGTCGCTCTTTGAGACCGGGCCCGAGGCGTTGCTCGCAGGGCTGGCAGCGCTGCCGCGCTACGGCGTGACCACGGTATTGCCCACGCTTTACCGCGTGCTTGGTCCCGAACACCTGGATCACCTGCGCGCTCTGGCCGTGGCGTTGGCTTCATGCGATAGCGTGCATGCCCCCGGCTTCCACTTTGAAGGGCCGTTCCTCAAACTCGCCGGCGCCGGTGGCCTGACGATGGCCGGCGACGTCAAGCACCTCGACGCACTGCTTGACGCGGCGGCCGGCCGCGTGGCCGCGATGTCGGTCAGTCCTGATTCGGTGAGCATCTTGCCGGTGATCGAACGCTTGATGGAGCGAGGCGTCGTGCCGTTCATCACGCACACGCAGGCGACGTACGAACAGACGAAGGCCGCGATCGACGCGGGCGCCCGGCACGCGACGCACTTTTACGACGTGTTCCCCTCCCCCGAAGCGACTGACGGCGGGGTGCGGCCGGTCAGCTGTGTCGAGGCGGTGCTCGAAGACCCGCGGGTGTCAGTGGACTTCATCGCCGACGGCGTGCATGTCCACCCCGGGGCGATCCGGCTGGCGCTGTGCTGCAAGGGGGCTTCCGGGGTGTGCCTGATCACGGACGCGAACATCGGCGCGGGGATGCCGCCGGGGCGATATCCGACACCTTGGGGTTTTGCGGTTGAGGTCGGCGGCGAACGCGGCGGGGCGCGGGTGGCCGATGCGGATCATCCCAACAACGGCTGCCTGGCCGGCAGCGCCTTGATCATGCCCCGGGCCGTCGCCAACGCCCGCCGCTGGCTGGGCGGGGTGGAGCATGACGTGTGGGCGATGGCCACCGC
>CAYNCM010000213.1:0-2051 GCA_964395825.1 uncultured Planctomycetaceae bacterium | reverse complement strand
TCGGTCGGCTTGAAGTTCAGTTCGCTGCTCATCCCGATCACGCGGTTGACGCTGCCGTGCACGCGGATCGGCTCGCTGATGTGGTACTTGCCCCTTCGGAAATAGACCGTGGTCGCGCCGATCTCGGCGGCGCGGTCGAACGCGGCCTGGGTCTGCCTGGTGACGTCCTTGCCGATCCTGCCCTCGGCGCTGCCGTCGCCGATGCCCACCCACTTGTCGAGGTCGGCTTCCCAAGGCACAACCGGCGTTTTCTCAACCGGAAGCCGCAGCGTCGCCGGCGGAGCATCGTCAAAAAGCGTGTAGGCCTTGTGGGCATACGCTTCGCCATGTTCATTCAGTTTCAGCACGCCGCCGCCTTTCGCGTCCCGGGCCAGATCGCCATACCCATCGTAAGAGACGTCGCGGAGGAACAGTTTGGGATTCTGATACTCGATCGCCGCGGCATCGCCGCCCGGCCCGCCGGTCAAGTCCGCGTCGATCAGCGTCAGGTGGCCGTGCTTGCCGTTGCGAAGCGCCAGTGGTGCGTTGCTCGTGCGCAGCTTATGAAGCGTCAGCCGGCCGACCGGGTTGTCCAGCGCCACCTTCCGTTGATCCAGCAGCGTCAGGTCCTCGAAGACCATCGAGAAGGTGTTGCCGGTCTGAACGCCCACGTCGAAGCCTTCGACCCGCACATCCTTGATCAGCCCTGGCCCGTTCTGCGACTGGCGCAGGTCCAAGCCGATCGCCCCGCGCTGCTGGGGGTCGGTGCTGCGGATGGTCACGTGCTCGACCGCGCCGGTGTTGTTGGTCATGAACCGCAGCGCCGCCGCGCCCGGGTTGCCCGGCCCGACCTCGATGGTCATGTTGCGTACATAGGTGTGCATCACGTCGCCCGTGCTCTGCCCGTCGTAGGTGCTGATCATCACTTTCGGCTTGTTCGGATCATCGAACCCCGCGCTGTCGGGCGCCAGGCGGATGATCGTCCCGGCCTCGCTCTGGCCCTGCAAGTTGCGGAACCGGTCCCGGCTGTGCGGCTTGGAGTCGAACAGGCCCACCGAATCGGAGATCAGATACTCCCCATCCGGGAAGTAGATCATCGTCATGACGTTCTCGTCGATCGCCCGGCGGATCGCGTCGGTATCGTCGGTCACCCCGTCGCCGGCCGCGCCGTAGTCGCGCTTCACGTTCACCAGCCCCGCGTCGCGGGGGAAGACGATGCTCTCTGCACTGACCGGCTGGGCATCGTACGCGCACGTGGCACACATAACGCACACGGCGCAGATGCATACGATCTGAAAACTTTGTCGCATGTTGATCCTCAAGATTCTTGCTGAGATCTATTTGGAATTCACCACCACGCTGGCGCCCGAACGCAAGGCGCGAATGTGGTGGCACAAATCGGCATGCCGCCGATCACCTCAGTTTTCAAGCTTGTCGTACCAGCCCTTCCAGGGCCAACCGAGTCCCGACAGCGCCGACTCGAAACTGGCGCGAGCGACGCCCGAGACGTGCCCATCCATGAATGCGATGTTCTGCCGATCGCCGTTGCCATGCCGGAAACTCAGCCAGTTCATCGCCAGATAGACGTTGGGATTGACCCAGTCGTGAATACGCAAGTGGGATTCGGAATGGTCGAGATTGCCCTCTCCGACGGTCTCGTCGATTTTTTCGAAGTAGAGTGCCCGACGCGGAGGTTGCGTCTGGTATCGCTTGGAAGGGGTAATATCACCCACGACGGTCTCATGGGGTACGAAGTTCACCCATCGGCGCCCGCCCGGCGATTTCCACGGTTCGCCGACGCGCTGTCGAGCCAGGTCCGATGAAGGGCAGGCCAGCACGCCGTAAAAGGGCCGGGCCGTCCACTGATCCGGCGGCACGCCGCCGAAGGACGATTCGGCAAAAGCATAGTACCACTCCTGGTAGTCATACGACGAACTGACGAATCCCGGACGAAGCACACCGGCCCATTCCGTGGCATAAATCGTCGCCGCCAGGTGGACCTGTCTGAGATTGGATTTGCACGCGACGTCGCGGGCCGCTTCCCTGGCCTTGCTCAACGCCGGCAGCAGAAT
>CAYNCM010000212.1:0-2071 GCA_964395825.1 uncultured Planctomycetaceae bacterium | reverse complement strand
AAAAAGAAGGGGTTGAAATCGGGCAGGTTGCCCTGGTCGAACGGGTTGATCTTTGACTGTCCCGTGGTGGTGACGGCCAGGCCATCGAGCAACTGCCCCCAACTGATTTGAGTCGCCAGGAAACCCAAGACGATCAACACCGCGATGTTGACGATCTGGCCCTGAAAGAAGTCGGTCACCATCACCGCGATCTGCCCGCCAGTGAGCGTGATGACCAGGGCCATGCTCAGCAGGATCGCCATGACCAGCGGTTCGGTGGGCACGCTCAGACCGGCGAGATCAAATGACAGGGGCAGTCCGGTGAAGCAAACCAGGAATCGGGAAGACACGGCGGGGAAAATGCCGTAGTTGAGGATCCCGCTGAGGAAGGCGAGGAACCCGGCATAGACGCGAAAGCGGCGGCCGTAACGCCGCTCAAAGAACTGCGCCATGGTCAGGACGCGCGTCTCGCGATAGCGATAGACCACGAAGCCCGTCAGCGCCAGGACCAGCCCGATCGGGGCGAGGATGTTGCTCCACCACAACCCACCGAAGCCCGTCTCGTAGAACTTCTCGAAATTCGCCGCAATCGTGATCGCTCCCAGGCCCGCCATGCCGTCGGCCATGGTCAGCAGGTACCGTCCGGCACAGCGGTTGGCGGCCAAGAAGTCGGCGACGCTGCGGTTGAGCCGCTGGGTCACCAGCGCGATCGCGGCCATAAACAGCAGCAAGCCGGCGATGATCAACCAGTCGATGACCTGCAGATTCATAGTCTGCTTACCTTTTAACAAAGGTGGCAGGGGAACACCTCTACCACCAGGACACGCTGCCGCTTCATGAAGTCGTTACTCGCTGGGCGTCAAGCGCCGCGGTGAAGATATCGTGGCTGACGGCCGTCTCTTCCGGCGTCACGCAACTGGCGAAGCGCGTGGGCGGCTGATGGCCGGCAAGCTCATGAACGAACGCCGCCCACATCTGGAGGATCGCGTCGGTGAAGCCGAACTCGAAAATACCCCCGGTGATCGTGGGGTACGCCGTATCGTAGCCCGTCTGCGCGTGCTGCCACACCTGCTCGCCGCCCTCATACCGCAACAACTCCAGCGTCTTGGGGTCGCGGCTGTTCCAGCGGGCGCAGGCCTTATCTCCGCTGACCTCGACGTACCACGAATTTTTCTCGCCGGGCGCGATGCGACAGGTGCGCAGGGTCCACGGGAAGACGTCACCCAACCCCGGGTCTTGCGCCTCGATCAGCAGCGTCGCGTTGTCCCAGGTTTCACAGGGGACTTTCTTCTGCCGCAACGTATCAGCCCACCTCTCAGTCACGATGTTCGAGAGCACGGCGTGGACTTTCCCGGGGCGTGGGCGCCAGCCCGCACGCAGCGGGACATGGCAGGCGTGCATGCCCAAGTCGCCCATCACCCCATACGCGCCGTTCTGCTCGATCATGCGCTTCCAGTTGATCGGCTTGTCGCGGTCCAGGTCGCTGCTGTGCAGGAACCCGGTCTGCACACCGAGGATACGGCCGAAGTCGCCACGCTCGATCATCCCGCCGATCCGCTGGACCGCCGGGAAGAAAGGGAACTGTGAGACGCAGCGAACCAGCACCCCGGGATGCTTTTGCATCGCGTCGAGGATGGCGCGATTGGCGGCCTGATCGATGCCGAAAGGTTTCTCGCCCATCAGGTGCTTGCCCGCCTCGATCGCGGCGATATAGGTCTCGGTGTGCAGGTGGTGCGGCAGCGCGATGTACACCGCGTCCACTTCCTGGTTGGCCAGCAGTTCCCAGTAATCATGCGTTACCTGCGTGATCGACGGGAAGTTGGCCGTGAACCAGTCGAACGGTTTCGCGGAGCGGTTGCAGATCGCAACGATCTCTGGGCGGGCCGGCGGATCGGCCAAGTGGCACCAGCGCGCCACTGCCGAGGCGAACTCCTTGCCCATCAAACCACAGCCGATGATGCCAAAACGGATCGTCTTCATGAGAGCAGCCCCCTGCTGTGCATGGCCTGAGCCAGCCGCTTGATCGCGATCTGCGTCGCCGCACCCCGGAAGGTAATGTCGTGTTGGTGGGCGTACGCGGTGACCTCGCGGT
>CAYNCM010000211.1:0-2086 GCA_964395825.1 uncultured Planctomycetaceae bacterium | reverse complement strand
ATCAGCGCCTTGGTCAGCCAGACGGGGTTGTAGAAATAGGCATAGGCCGCCATGAGGTTCAGTTGCTTTCGCCACGGCGCGGGGTGGTTGGAGGCGACCACGTAATTGCCGTCGTACATGTGCGGTTCCACGCGCCGGCCGCCCACACGCTCGAACACCTGCCCGCTGGTGAACGTTTCCTCGTAAAGCTTCGTCCCGGCCGACGGCGTGATCATCAGCACCTGCAACGACACCGCCCCGGCCCGGCGCAGCAATCGCACCTGGTTGATCAGCCCGTAGTTCGTACCGGGCGAATAGAGCGGCTGACTGTCGTGGTGCATCATCATCGGCATCGGACAGATGCCCGCGTCGCGAAGCAGGCCGAACGCTTCAGTCGTCTTGTTCACCGATTGGCCTTTGTTCACCAGCGTGGCGGTCATGTCTTCCACGCCCAGCCACAACGCCCGGCAGCCGGCGTCGCGAATCAGCGGCAGATGCTCTTTCATCGCCAGCGTGTCATGCACCGTCACCTCGCTGTACCAGCGGGCCTTGCACGCCAGCGGCACCCGGTCAAACTCCGCCCGCGCCAACGTATCCATGATCGCCAGCGTGCGCTTCTTATCGTTGAAAAAGTTGTCATCCGCTCCGAAAAAGTGCCGCAGTCCGTAGGCCTTGTAAAGCCCCCACATGTCCCGCGCGATGCGATCCGGGCTTTTCACGCGATGCTGCCGCTGGTTGTACGCGGGAATCGGGCAATAAGGACACGCGAACTTACAGCCGAATGTCAACACCAGCGAACTGATCGGGCTGAGTTTGCGGATGTCCTTATCCGCCACCGCGTGTGTGCCGAGCGTGGGCCGGCGGCTCGGTGGTTCGAGCAGGCGATAGCCCAGCACCGGGTCGGGTAATTCATCCAGGTCGCCCAGCAATCGCTGCGTGCCGGTGTTGACCAGTTCTTCGGCAATGCCGTCGCGTTCGCCACGCGCGAACATCAACCCGGGGATGTCATCCAGCGCCCCTTCATCGCGCGCCCGCATGAAGGCCGATCGCATCGATTCGCCTTCGCCACGCGTCGCGAGCAGGACTTCCATCAGACTCAGCAGCACAAACTCTTCGCCGGTCACCGCCACATCCGCGCTGGTCGGGTCGGCCGGGTCGTCGCTGAACAGTTCGGCCGGCTGATACACCGCATGGGGCCCGCCGGCGATGATGAGCGGTCGCTGATCCGCATCGATTCGCCGGGCATCACGGATCATGCCCATCGCCCGCTGCGAGTGCAGGCCCATGCTCGACACCATAAACAGGTCGGGCACCTTCCCGCCGAGTTGCATCATCGATGGGCGAAAGTTGCGGTTCCATTGCTGAAGCACGATGCGGGTCTTCTCAAACCCGCAATCGACCATTGCCGAGCCGATCCCCCGCACGCCCGCCGGTGCCATGCGCGTGTCCGCGTAGATGAACGGCAGCATCCGCGTGCGATGATCGAACGCGCAGGCGATCACCGTGGCCAGATCGTGCCGACCCGCCGCCCCCCGCAAACGCGATCGCAATTCCGTCAACTCCCCTGGCGAAAGCAGTTCATCGCCACGTGTCCGTCGAGGTAGTTCCATGTCGGCCGATCCGATTCATTAGAGTTCAACCGTGCGTCGCGGCAACCGACCCGCAACCTGAAACAGAAAGATTGTAGCCATCCACCGAACCCATGGGGGCCTACCGCTCGCAAATCCAGAGCATCGCCATGGGGCAGTTGGAATTCCTGCAGTGAAATCGCAGGCAGGCGAGTACGCGAGCCTCGAAGACCTGGCCAAGGACGTCGGCTGCGACCGCACCTACGTCGGCCGGACCTGTCCTCCGAAGCCGTGGCGAAGGAGGATGCTCCGCCTGACCAGCCTTGCGCCGGACATCATCGAGGTAATCCTGCGCGGCGACGAACCCGACGGCTTGTCCCGAGCGCGGCCGAGGGGCCTCAGCCTGGAGAAGCTTCGAAAGAACCTGCCAGTGAGGTGGGAGGAGCAGCAGAAGTTGTATGGTTGATCAGGATGATTCAGGTGAGCCGGGATCGGGGGCTTGGGGGGGAGTGCTTAAAGTGCCCTCTTCTGTGTCCGTC
>CAYNCM010000210.1:0-2098 GCA_964395825.1 uncultured Planctomycetaceae bacterium | reverse complement strand
TCAGGCCGATGCCCTCGTAGAAGCGGAGATTGCCCGAACCCACCCGGCTCTTGAGCCCGGCGCACGCGGCCATCAGATCACGCCCGAACGTCTGCTTGGTCGTGACCACACTGCGACCATCACGCTCACACCAGCTTCGCCATTCTCGGTAGAGGTCGTCGATCCACACCCGATGCCCCGACCCCACCACGCAGCAGTCGCGCACGAAGGCGCCGACGGGTGACGCCAGGTCCTCCAGTTCCGCAATCGCCTCGCGCACGCTGTCGGGCTGCACGAAGTAGCCACGATCCCGGAGACGCAGCCAGCCCTGTAGCGCCCACAGCAAGACCCCCGGAAGTTCGGCCAGCAGCTTGTCGGTCAGTTGCGGGTCTTCATGGCCGAAGAAGCTACGGGTCAATCGAAGCGTGAGGAAGCGACCGGCGATCGCACCGCTGCTGTCGGCCAGGCGTGGCAGTTCGTTGGTGAAGAACATTAACCGCGTGGGCAACTTCATCGTGACTGATGGCAGATGCTTGCGGTCGATCGTCAGCGTGTCCTCGCCGGTGATGCACAGGACGCGTTCGACCACAGTGGCGATGTTGTCGCCGTGGAAGCGGGCGTCGGAGACGATGGCCAGTGACTTGCCGATCAGTGGCTGGAGACCGAACATACCGGCGAGTGACGTGGTGGTCGGCCCGCACACGTTGGCCTGGCCCACCAGTTGGCTGAGCACCCGGCCGATCGTGCCCTTGCCGGATCGCTTGGGGCCGGTGATCAGCAGCATCTTGTGCTGGCTGGTATCGAGGGTCAGGCAGTAGCCGAACCATTCCTGCAACAGTTCGATGGACTGGGCATCCTCAGGCCAGAGCTGGTTGAGGAACGAGAGCCATCGGATGGGCGCTGGCGCGTTGGGGTCGTAGTCAAAGCCCAGGGCGTTGGTGGTGAACAACGCCGGGGTGGCGTGGTACACCTTGCCGGTGGGGATGTGCAGGTTGCGCGACTGACACGGCAGCAGTTCGCGCGGATCAGGCCGCTTATCATCATGGATGAGCCATTCCGGGGGTGTGACGGTGGCGTCGAGATGGGTCAGTTGCTGGATGGACTCCAAGGCATTCCTGACCGAGCCGGGGTTCGACTCGAACGGGACGAGCTCGTAATCCTTGCTCTCGTGGTTGTAGACGTATCGCCGCGCCTCGTGCAGCCAGGGCTGAAGCTGATGCTTGACCGCCGCGTCTTCGATGGCGACGTAGCGATTGCCCTGCCAGGCCATGATCAGATCGGCGTAGGTCACGATGGTCGGTCGTTCCGGGTGGTCTTGGAACTCGCGCACGTAGGCTTCGGCCGTGGGCATGGTCCGGCGTGGTGAGATGACCAGTCTGCCCGACTGCGGATCACGCCGGCCCAGCGGCACGAGGCCCTCTTCATCGATCTGATAGGCGACACCGCGTTGGGCGCGCTGTTCGGCATCGCGCAGGCGTTTGATGATGGCATCGGTGGACCAGGTACGCGGGAACGGCCGTTGGCAGGCGTACTGGCGGATGCACTCGATCGCCTGGTCATCGGGCAGGTCGTGTTCGACGCATCGGCAGGCCGCGGCGAACAAGCGCGATGAGCCGTCGCTATGATCGACCATGTGCATCGCGAGCATGGCGTTGAGCGCGGACTTGTATCGGCTGTCGATGTGTGGAAGTTCGGCCGGCGGGTTGACGGGTTGCACGTTCGCGCCGGTGGCGTCAGTGGCAGTTGATGTCTGCGTCGAATGCCTCAACTTCCGGGGGCGGGGTGTGGCCTTCTCGCCCAATTCAACCTTGACCGCATCGGCCAGCTTCTGCACCGCATCGAGTAACGTGTCCGGCTCGACAGGCATCGGTTCTGGGGAGTCCTGTTCCCAGGTGATCGGCTCGCCGGATTCATGCACACTGGGCGGGAACACGGTCTGGGCGCCGGTCGAACGCAGTTCCACGATCATGCCTGCCGACTTGCTGCGATGCTTCTTCGTGGCCACCGGTGATGTGGCGATGTAGAGCCAGTGCGAGCGAGGCTTGGAGGGCCGGCCGAAGATAGCGTCCGTCGCCGGCAGGTACTCATCGGCCAGTTCCACCGCACGCGGGTGGTCCAG
>CAYNCM010000209.1:0-2133 GCA_964395825.1 uncultured Planctomycetaceae bacterium | reverse complement strand
CCGATGCCGGCCAAGCGACCAGGGTTTGTGACGGACGACTGAAGGTAGATGGTATCCATGCGACTGGCATGACCATCAACCCAACTGACGTTGGTGGTGCCCAAATGTCGAAAGCCTTGGGTGCCAGCTTCGCGCGGAATCGAAGCGCTGGCCCCGCCGGCGTCCCCGAATCGACCGTAGCCGTATGGGGCGCGCATGAACTTATTGGTGGCGTTGTTCTGGGCGTCGCCGAACAGTGCCGTGTCACTGGGGCGGCGCACATCACTAATCCTTGCCGGCATCCACGATGGGGTTTCGGTGGACGGCTCAAAGTAGCCCTTGCCGATGTAGCTGGTGTTGTAGTTGTAGCCGGTGTATTCGTCGGCAGGGGTCCGGCTGTCCCCCTCAAAGCTGGGGCATTGCTGGATAGCCTGTTCGCCATTACCGGCGTATTGCCAGATCAATCCGGCGCGTGCTTCCCCGTTGTAGGTAATGGTGTCCCAGCAGACCCACATGGGCCCGAAGCCCTGGACGAATCGGCCGTCGTCATCCGCCCAATACGAAGCGATGGGAAAGTGCTGCTGATATTCATGGGCGTAGGTATTGGCCGCAAGGGCCATTTGCCGCGTGTTGGACAGGCACTTCACGCGTCGCGCCAACTCGCGGGCTTTGCCCAGGGCGGGCAGAAGAATACCCAGCAGCAGCGCAATGATCGCCACGACGACCAACAATTCGACCAACGTGAAACCATGTAGGGGTCTGGCCGTCCGGGGGTTCGGTCGGTCAGAATGGAAGTATCGACGATTCCCACAACCCCCTACATGGAGATCATCATGATGATCCAACTCACTCGTCCGATCAACAACGCCCTGTGCATCGGCATCGACCTGCACAAGGACACGCTGACTGCGGTCGCGCTGGACCCGGCGACCGGCGAGGTCATCCATCGCAAGCTCGCCTGCAAGTGCCGGGATCAGATCGTGCAGTTCTTCGCGAGCTTCCGGGAGCGGGGTCGACCGCACGTGGTGGCGATCGAATCGGTCGGCTTCTATCGCTGGCTGTGGGACTTGCTCGAGCCGGTGGTGGATCGGCTGGTTCTGGCCGACGCCACGCAGTGCCGGGCGTTGGCCGGCCGGCGTATCAAGACCGACCGGGAAGATGCGTTCAACGTCGCGGAGCTGCTGGCCGCGGGACGATTGCCGATCGCCTGGGCCCCGCCCCCGGAAGTCTCGGCCCTTCGTGATCTCACGCGTCATCGGCACTACCTCTCGCGTCAGCACGCCCGGGTCCTGCACCGGGTCAAGAGCATCATGAACCAGGTCAACCGACCCGGCCCGGCGCGGATGAAGGCCCCGGCGTTGCTCAAATACCTGCGGGCCCAACGCGACAACCTGCCCGAACACCTGGTCGAGCAGTTGGAGATGGCCGCCGATCAGATGGTCCTGCTCGAACGTCAGCTCGCCCGGCTCGACGATCGGATCAAGCCCATGCTCGACGATCGACGATTCGCGGACGACGCGGCATGCCTGATGAGCTTCCCCGGTGTCGGTCGTGTGATCGCCGCGACGATCCTCGCCGAGGTCGGCGACTTTGCCCGCTTCGAGCGACGCGATGCGTTGACGCGCTACGCCGGGCTCAATCCCAGACTGTTCAGCAGCGCCGACATCCATCGCACCGGTCGCATCGCCAAGTGCGGATCGCGTGAGTTGCGTTGGGCGTTGGTGCAGGCGGCCTGGACCGCCGTGCGGTGCGATGAGTCGGTCAAGCGGCTGTGGCTGCGCCTGCGCAAACGCATCGGCTCCAAGCGAGCCATCGTCGCCATCACCCGACGCATGCTTCGATGGATGTGGGCTGCCCGACGGCACGGCGTCCACTACGGCGTGCACGTCGCCGCCTGAGACGGCAGTGACAGAACAATCGATCGGCTCGGCACAACGGAGATGATCGCCGTGAGTTCGAACGGTTTTATGCCCCACGGCCTCAACGGCCCCATGAGGGCGCGAATGTGAATGCTCCACGGCGTTCTCGCACACGATCTCATGCACCCGGCAAACCACGCCGCGAGTGCGAATAGCTGATTGACCGCAAGCCGAACCGATCACAGAGACACAACCCTCAGACGAGGGTTGACAGGTCCCTACATAGCTAAAACCG
>CAYNCM010000208.1:0-2135 GCA_964395825.1 uncultured Planctomycetaceae bacterium | reverse complement strand
CATGAGAAATCGATCCCCCAGTTGGCCGAGGCATACGGGTAGTAGGTCGTGACGTCCGGTGCGACGCCGGCCGCCTTGGCCAGGCCGTCCTCATCGAGCGGCCATGGCGCCGTGACTGGCACGCCGACATCATCGAGAATTGGCACCACGTCGGAGGTGGCTCCGACGCCCTCCGCATATCCGTGCTGGTTGAATCCCCTGTTCTCAATGTTGTCGACGTGCCCGTTGACGTCGACGGCCAAGCGGAACGTGGTGGAGAAGTAGTGGTACGTGGTCACGCCGACCTGCTCGTAGACCTCCTGGACGGTCGGTGGCAGGAACAGCAGGTAGCCGGCGGGATAGGTCGTGCCCGCGACCGCAACGCTCACCGAGTTGCGGGTGTGCTTGTAGCCGTCGAAAGTGTCGGCCGGATACGACGCGAAGTTTTTCGTGACCTGCAGCACCAAGTTGCCCGCTCTGCGCTGGGGAAGCGGGTCGTAGCGATCGCCGGCCGTGTTCACCAGCTTCTTTGGTGTGGCGGCCTCGTCCTCAAAATACGGCTCGGTCCATTCTTCATAGCTGGCGGAAGTGATGGACGGCCTGTCGAGCGGGTCATCTGTGCCCCCGCCGCCGGCCTTCTTCTCGTAGGTCATGGTCACTTCAAACCACAACGGATTGCGGCCGATGTGATTGCTGGAGCAGCCCTTCCGTGCATACCCCCCGCTCGGTGCGGCCAGCGCGATGACCGCAGCTTCCGCCGCCTCCACGCCGTCAGACAGTGCCGTGGTCTGGACCTGGTACGTGACATCGAGCACATCGCCCTGCGGCGTGAACTGCTTGCGGCGGCCAATGAATCTGGGGGTCAACGCGGCCATGATCAGATCCCCACCAGTTGGATTTCTTCGCCGCCGGATAACTGCTGGCGGATGTACTGGTAGATCAACCCGAGACGATCGTTGGTGGTCTTCTGCTGGTCGACCTGCTGTTTGGGGTAGTCCTTCGACTGGGTAACCCCGCGCGACTGGTCATAGCGCAGGGCCTGGGCCTCGGCGCTGCCGGCTCGCACCAGGCCGGGCAGCTTCGATTCTCCGAACGCGTCGGCGCGGGCCTTGGCACTGAGCTTGTCAAACTGATCCTGTTTGATCTGCCCCGTGTCGAGCCACCCTTGCAGGTCCGCCATCGTTTTGCGGTAATCGTCGATCGGCGTCTTCAGCGATTCGACGGCGTCAGTGATCCTCGTCTTCGCGTCAATGTCGGCGAGCAGCGTCTTCACCCGCTCCAGTTGCTGCGGATCGAGCAGGCCCTTGCGGCGGATGGCATCGAATCGCTGCTCGAGGTCGGTCATGCCGATCTGATCGAGCTCGACGTTCAGATCGCTGAATAGCGCGTCGATCTCTTGCATCTTCTTTGGATCGATGCCGTCGCCGATGTCGCCGGTCTTCTTCGCGGCGTTGGCCGACGCCTCGGCGAGGGCCTGGGCCTTGGCCTTGGCATCATCGAAGAACTTGGTCATCGCGGTACTGTTGGCGCCGGTGGCGAAGTTTTCGTAGGCGGCGTTCGCCTTCTCCAGACGCTGGCCGGCTTCATCGAGAATGGCATCGCCCATCTGCTGAGCCAGATCGCCGCCGGCAGCGTTCGCCTCGATGAAGAAGTCGCCCGCCTTGCGCACCGCGTTGGCCATTTTCTCGGGCAGCAGATCGACCAGCGGCGACAGCTTGTTCCATATCCACCCAAGAACGTCGGCAATCTTGGTCTGCAACCAACCCATGCCCTTGATAATGCCGCCGATGGCATATGACGCCGCCGCCTGGGCGCCGTAGAACGCCGCCTTGAGCAGTTCGAGGTAGTCGGCCGCTTTGGCGATGCCCGTGGCCACCCACTCGATGGCGCCGACGACCTTGGGCCCCAGCCCTTCGCCGGCGGCCGCCTCCTCGGACGCCGCAATCCTGCGCGGGATGCGGGAAGTGCTGACCGGCGGGGGACTTTCCCTTGACGAGGAGTTAATTTTTTGGGGCAACCCGGACGAAGCCGGCACCGCCGCCAACGTGGACCGGCTCCTGGCCTGTTCCCCCCGTCCGGACGCGCTTTTTTGTTTCAACGACCTGACGGCCCTCTATGCCTTGCACCGGCTGTTAGAAAGGGGGATACGCGTCCCC
>CAYNCM010000207.1:0-2179 GCA_964395825.1 uncultured Planctomycetaceae bacterium | reverse complement strand
ACGAATGCTTCAACACACTCCAGCAAGGCAACCGCAGGCCGATCCGTTGCGACGCCTATACGATCGACCTTGAACTCGACGCGGGCGACCACTTGGTTGCAGGCCAGATTGTCAGCGGCCGCGGCGGCTGGGCGCTGGCCATCGAAGCGACCGTTCCGCCGCGCCCCGGCGTCGGGCTGACCGGATGGCGGCTTGAAGCGGCGCGAGTTTTCGATGTGGAGCAACTGGATGACTGCGTGTCGCTGACGATCGAATCCGACGACCCGCGGCGCCTGCGCCTGAACGATCACCCGCTGCCGAACCCGGACGATGGCATGCGACGACGCCGGCTCATGGGCTTGCCCTGCGACTGGCTGAGACCGGGCCTGAACACACTGACGTGTCGCTGGAGCCAGACCGAGTCGGCCGACGCCGTCGCCGTCGAGGCGCTGCGGCTGTTCGACGCCAGCCAAGGCCGGCACCGGCTGGTGCCAAGCGGACGCGTGTTCGAGTTGCCCAACGATGGGGTGGACTTCGACATCCCGCCGATCATCAGCAGCGACAGGCCGGACCGGCTCACGCTCACGTGCCGCACCAACGCCGCGACTGCCGTGACGCTCGACGTCGGCGGTCGTCGCCTCCAGTCGCCCAGCGGGCTGGTGCATCGACTGAGCATCGAGCGATTGCCGCCCGGCCAGCCGATCGGATATCGCGTTGCCGCCGCCGACGCGATCCTCCAAAGGCGAACCGCTCCGCTGCCCTCGGGGCCTTGCCTGCGTCTGGCTGTCTGCGCCGATGCCGGACCGTTGCCGGAAGTCTGGCGTACCGTGGCATCGGCCATTGCGGACGCCCAGCCTGACGCGGTCGTCTTCGTCGGCGACCTGGTCAATCATGGTCTGCACGATGAGCAGTGGGTCGCCTTCGCCCGTGATGCCGCGGACCTGCTCGGAACGATCCCGTTCTTCGCCGTGCCCGGCAATCACGATCACGACGCGCCACTGTTCCACCAGATGTTCGCCCCGCCCGGCGCCGCCGCAAACCCAGGTCGCCACTGGTGCCAACGGATCGCAGACGCCACGCTGCTCGGTATCGACGGCGCTGAGGATTTTACGTCCGGCAGTGCCTCGCACAACTGGCTCGAACAGCAACTGCGCGAGACGCACGACAGCGACTACCTTCTGGTGTTCAACCACTACCCCGCATGGTCGTCCGGCCCTCACGCCGCGGTTGACGCGCACGGCCGGCTTCGCGAACAGTCCTGCCGCGCCGCACGGGAGCACATCGTCCCGCTGCTCGAACGGTACGGCGCGACGCTCTACTGCTGTGGCCACGACCACATGTATGAACGCAGCGTGCTGCCCTCGGGCCTGGTCCATGTCGTCTGCGGCGGCGCCGGCGGCTACCTCTACGCGCCAACCTCCAACAGCGATCGGAACCCTCACGCCCACTGTCTCCACAGCGTCCACCACTACTGCCTTGTATCCATAACCGAGAAAACCTGCCGCTTTGAAGGCATCTCGGTGGATGGTCGTTGCATCGACCAGTTCGAGATCCGCCCGCGCACCGCGGAGGGAGGAACATCATGACAGCCCTTGTCAGCCGCTTGAACCGGGCCTCCCGCACTTAGATCGTGGATTGCCGCGATCCCGCGGTCGACGATTTGGGCCCCTAAGATTAAGCCGACGACCTCGTGTCGCACCCCCGCGAACTTCGGAGAAGCTTTATGAAACTTAGAACTCTCTTCAGCTTCGGCGGCGTGTTGCTCTCGCTGAATATCTCCTGCGCCCTCGCGTTGATTAATCCACGTGTGCAGCCCAGCCATCTCTACCAGGGCTATCAGCATGTCCTGTCAGCCCGTGTCGGTGAGATCAATAGCGACAAGCTTACGATCACACTCAACGTCGAGGAGGTCATCAAGGGCCGGTTTGAACCCAAGGCGATCACCCTCGAGGCCACCAAGGAAGCTGGACTGGAATCGGTGCTGTCGGTGGCGCAGGGGCAGCGCGTGATCTCCTTCGTCAGTCGCGCGGGGCGGCGCGGGCAGGATCAAGTGCTGTACTACGTCGGCGGGGGCAGGTGGTACGTCGCGTCGATTCAGGACATGAAGCAGCCGGGCCGATGGACGTTGCAGGCGAATGCCGATGAGGGCAAGGCCGCCGGCAGCGAGGACATCATGTTCGGCGTGTTCAACGGTTCGATC
>CAYNCM010000206.1:0-2215 GCA_964395825.1 uncultured Planctomycetaceae bacterium | reverse complement strand
ATGCTGCGCCGTCGGCGAGTCTGAAGTCCGCCTGAAGCTTCAATAGCAGTCCGGAGACCGACATGCTGGGCCGAATACCCCAAGTCACCGAAACCAACACCGCCAACACCTTCACAGGAGGACGCATCATGCAACGCTTACTCGCACTTGTCGTACTGTTGACCGCCGCCTCGTTCGCGGCCGCCGCGCCGATTACGGTCAACGGCGAATTGTCGGATGGAACCATTAAAGGCTCCAGTGGGATCGATTCTACCGGCTCGGGCTATTTGCAGGTCGGCCCCGAAAACGAATCACACTGGTTTCCTGATCACAGCGATGGCGGCTATCGCAATGGCGTGGCGATCTGGGATGTCAGTGCTGTGCCGACCAATCTTCAGCAGGCTGAAGTGCAGTTCTACCTCTTCGGCAAGCAAGGCAGTCCCAGCTACAACGTGGATGTCTACGTGCTTGGCTTGGATAGCACGACCTTTCCCGGATATGTCGGCCCTGATGACGCAACTCAGACCAAGATCGCCGACGATCTGTTCACGCCCTCGAGCGCTGTGAGTACCGCCTACGAATCGACCGGGGACAGCGCCGACCTTGTGAGCCTGCTCAACAGCCGCACCACCGAGACATACCTGTATGTGCGGCTGAGCTGGGACTTCGACGGGACGGGCCTCGGTCTGAACCAGAATGATGACCTGCCGGGCGATGTCGCCAATACGGCGTACAACGTCGGCTCGGCTAACAGTTCGAAGGCCCCACTGCTGGTCTACGACGTGATCCCCGAGCCGGCGTCGCTGGCCCTGCTGGGTCTGGGCGGCCTGGCGATGCTGCGCCGTCGCCGGGCCTGACGTCCGCCGCGCAGGAATGACTGACTGACTGAATCATCGTGCCAAGCGTTCTAACCGGCGCTTCGCACCTTTTGTCCGAACGCCTGATCAGGAACCGACCATGCCATCGCGGCGAACCGCCTTTACGCTTGTGGAACTGCTGGTGGTGGTGGCGATCATCGCGCTGCTGATTGCGCTGCTTCTGCCGGCCCTGTCGAAAGCGCGCAGCGTGACCCGTTCGGTGGTGTGTCAGAGCCGGCTGAGACAGATCGGCCTGTGGGGGCACACGTACGCCTCGGAATGGGGCGGCATCCTGCCGCACAACGGCGGGTCGCCGGGCCAGAGCCGCAGCTACTGGTGGCTGAGCGAAACCGACTGGGACATCAAGGCCCGCAACGCCATGAACGGCCGCGAGCCGCTTTTCTGTCCCGAAGCCAGCACGAAGCTGATGCCGGCGCATCCGAAGAACTCGTACATCGACTACGGCCTGAACTGGTGGCTGGGCGGCTCGGCGCCGGGCGACTCCAGCGAGGATCGGCCAAACAAGCCCAAGGGCATACCCCGCGATGTGCATCTGGACAGTGACTGTTTCTGGTTCGGCGACGCCCCGGCCGGTTGGGCCTCGTGGCGCGATGCATGGGGCAGGCACTTGTACCTCCAGGCCACTGCCTCGGCCGCCGCGGACAACAAGGACCCATGGACCTGGCGGATCAACACCCAACTGCTCGGCGTCGAGGGCCACCCGGACCACGAAGCGAACTTCGTGTTCGGCGATGGCCACACCGAAGGCGTGACGTTCGATGAAATCGACGCGATGGGCGACGGCGCTTTGAACGCCTGGACCAGCCAGGATTGACACACCCCCGCGCGGGGCTTCGGTTGCGTCAGCAATCGGTAATCTGTTCCCGTTCTTTGATGGAGATCATCCATGCATCGTTCAATGCGCCACGGCGCACTATGTGCAGTTTTTCTTTTCGCCAACGCCTGCAGTCTCGGCACGCTGAGTGCGGCCGATCTCCTGGCTGAGTCACAATTCCAGGTCAAGGGCGGCAGCGTCGACAAAGCGGACGGCGGCCTGATCCTTACCACGAACGCCAAGACCGGCCGATGGAACCAGACGTCGCTGGCCTGGACCACGCTCGCCCAACCGGTGCGCGGCAAACTGGTGGTTGCACTGAACGCCAAGCCGCTGGACCATCCGTACTATGGTGTGATCGTCGGCACGCCGAAAACGCCGAACATGGTCACCGCCCTGTTCAGCAACAAGTCATACAGTTGCCAGATCATCCAGTACAACACCGCGGGCAAGCGGGTCGAGAGCGGCAAGAAGACCGGCGGCGCAAGACCGGCCGGCCCGGTGGAACTGACCGTGGACACCGTGAACAAGACCATCACCGTCC
>CAYNCM010000205.1:0-2231 GCA_964395825.1 uncultured Planctomycetaceae bacterium | reverse complement strand
TTTGGAGCAATATTTCTGGGACTGGTCCGCCGGACTGACGCACCGGTTCGGCGCGTTTTCCTCGGATTTCTGGAACGCCTATGCCAACAACCGTGCCGAGTGGTCCGAGGCCGACCGCCGCAAGGCCCGCGCCCATCTGGTGTTCATGGCCGAACTCGCCGACGGGGACGGCTTCATGCCGCACCATTCGATGATGGGCGGCCACCCGAACTTCATTTCCGAAGCGAAGTTTGATCTCGCGCTGGCCGCCGCTATCTTCCCCAAACATCCGCGGGCCGAGGCCTGGAAAAAGTCCTATATGGCTTACCTGGACGAGTGGCTGGACGTGTTCGTCCGCAAGCCGGACCCCTCGGTCAACGCGCTCGGCGGTCGGCACACCGAGAATATCAGCACCTATGCGCTCGGTTCGCTGCGCAACTCCGCGGTCGCGGCGCAGGCATTACTCAGGTACGACGGCACGGCGATCTTCGACGACCCGCGCTTCGAAAGCTATATCCAGTGGGTGATCGATGGCCTGGTTCCGTTCGACCCTTCAAGCCGGCGTCGGATGGTGCCGATCGGGGCCCATTCATATGGTAGTGCGGAGGCGAAGAAGCTGGGAATGATCCCGCCCATCCTCGCCAAAACGAATCCGGAGCTTGCCGATCAGCTTCTCTGGGCGATGTCCAACGGCAAGGCCGGGACGCATGTCCCGCGCCAGTCGAAGCTCTACCGCGACTACGGTGCCGTCCTGTGGTACGACCACGGGGGTGAGAACGAGGCGATGCTCACCGTCCAGCAGCTCAACGGCAGCGGCTACCGCTGGACCTCGGCGAGCAACGGCCTGCTCTACTACGCGACCCACGGCCGCCGTTGGAGTTGGAACGAAGTCCAGGCCAACGGTGATAAGTTCAACATCAACGAGCTGGCCTTGTTCAACCTCAATGGCCGATCCCTCGGTGGCCACCCCGTTGATGAACTGCTGCGAAACTTCGACCAGGCCCAGTTCTATCGTGCCAACGGTTCACACGACGTTTACAAGTGGCGCGGCGTGATCATGCGTCGCAATGAGTACCTCGCGGTGTACGACCGCGTAGCCGACGATCAGGCGCAGGGTAAGTTCCAGTGGGTCAACAAGGCGCACGGCTACGACAAGCCGCTGCCCATGCCTCAGATCACGCAAATTAAGGCCGGCCCCGGCGATCAACTGCATCTTGTCTCGCCAGCGGCTATCCGCACGCAGACCACGTCCTACGGCGTGATCGTCAACGGCCGGGACCACGTGTTATTCACCTCGGAACCGGTGTCGATCGATCAGACCAACCTGCGATTCCAGGGTCGAACGGGTCTGGCAAGTAAGGGGGAGGTGTATCTGTTTGAAGGGCAAATCCTGGTATTTGAAGGCTTGGGGCTGATGCGAGAAGGCGGCGACTTTGGTGCTGGGGTGTGGCAAGCCGGTCCGAGTGCGATCGATGGCCGGATCGTCGGGCGTGAAGGCGGTCAGCTATCCGTGCTGCTGCCCGAAAAGCCGCGAACTGGGAGCGTACAAGTCCAGGTATCGGGCAAATCAGTCGAGGCAAAAGTGGATGGCGCCACCGTGTCGTTCGCCGTCAACATCACCGGCGCCGACGGGTACAAGCCGCTGCAAATCCGTTGGGATCAGTAATCCAACACGTAACAACAAACATGACAAATGAAGACCCGCCCATGTCGAAGCAGCAGCAGCGGTCGGCGGCGCGTCCGAATATCGTATGGCTGACAACCGATCACCATATCCACGCGCACCATTACCAGCTCAACGGCGACGTGTTTCGCATGCCGGTGTTCGAGGAGATCGCCGGCGACGGTATTCGCTTTGACAACGCCTACGCCGCCTGCCCCCAATGCACCCCGGCCCGCGCCAGCATGCTCACCGGCCTCTACCCCCACAAGCACGGCATGCTGCTGAACGGCGGCAAAGAGAGCCGCGCGGAGTTCGATGCCGACGAGAAGCTGTTCAACCATTACCTCAATGCAGCGGGCTACCGCGTCGGGTACTTCGGCAAGTGGCACTGCGGCGAGCAGCGCATCCCCAAAGACTTCGGCTTCGAAGGATTCAGCGTGCCGGGTTACGGGTACGGCGACCTGCTGGCGTCTGAACAGTACCAGGCTTACCTCGAACGCCATCGGATCAACCCCGGCAAGGTGGTCGGCCTGTGGAGCGCCAGGGACGAAGATGTCGAAGGCAAGCAGTTCCCATTCGCCGATGCGCC
>CAYNCM010000204.1:0-2304 GCA_964395825.1 uncultured Planctomycetaceae bacterium | reverse complement strand
TGCTCGATGCAACGGCGGATCGGCAATGTCTGGTTCGCGCTGCTGATCCTGCCCCTGGGCACCCACACGGTCCGTTACATGGCCAGCTTCGGTCGGCGAACCGTCTGCGTCGGGCAGGAGTGCATCGCGGTCACCGAAGCGGAAGCCTGGAGCGAATGAACCCGCATGGATCAAGAAAGACCTGAGATGAGTATCGCCATGAATCAGTCAGACCTACCTAAACAGAACCAAGGCAGCCAAGCCGCAAACGGTCGATGGAGCCAGTGGATTCGCCTGGGGTCCGTGATCATCACGGTATTGGCGCTGCTGGCGATCGCGCGTCTGCTGCCGATGGGCCGGATCGTGGACGTTCTTGGCGCAGCGGTGCAGGACATGGGCATCTGGGGCCCGCTGGTCTTCGCAGGGGTCTACGTGGTGGCCACGGTGCTGATGCTGCCGGGCGCGGCCCTGACGCTGGCCGCCGGGGCGATCTTCGGATTGCTTTGGGGAACCGTGGCGGTGTCGATCGGCTCGACGACCGGGGCGGCGATGGCGTTCCTCATCGGTCGTTACCTCGCCCGCGACACCGTCGAACGAAAGTTGGGCAAGTTCCCAAAGTTCCGCGCCGTTGACCGAGCAGTGAGCGAAGGCGGGTGGAAGATCGTGGCGCTGCTGCGTCTGTCCCCGGCCATCCCGTTCAATCTTCAGAACTATCTCTACGGACTGACCGCGATCCGATTCTGGCCCTGCGTGATCGCCAGTTGGATCGCCATGCTGCCGGGCACGTTCATGTACGTCTATCTCGGCTATGCCGGTCGGGCCGGCGTCGCGGCGGCGACGGGTGAGAGCGCCGGCCGAACGCCAGTCCAGTGGGCCATGCTCGGCGTGGGCCTTGTCGCCACGATCGTCGTGACGGTCTATGTGACCAAGCTGGCCCGCCGCGCCATCGCCCGTCAGTCCGGAGCCGCCGAAGAACTGGCCGAATCGGACCAATCGCAAGAGGACACACCCGTGACACCCAAGCCCGCCCGCCGCATTGTGACCGCCGCTTACGCGATCGTCGCCTTGTCCGTCGTGGTCCTCGCCGGCTGCGCGTACGCCAACCAGAACCTGCTCAAGGGCATGTTCGGCCCGCCCGAAGCGAAGCTGATCGAGGCCTACGCCGAAAAACCATCCGGCCCAAGCTTCGATCACTCAGCTTTCGACAACCTGCTTAACATCTACGTCAACGATGCAGGCGGCGTGAATTACGCGGGCCTGATGACTGAGCGAAAGACGCTTCAGGTATACATCGATCGAATCGCCAAGGCACCGTTCGACGACATGGGACGGGATGAGAAGCTGTCGCTGCTGATCAACGCCTACAACGCTTTCACGCTTGAGTTGATCCTCGAACACTGGAACGGCGGTCAGCTTGATTCGATCAAAGACATCCCCAATCAGTGGACGGACCAGCGCTGGGTGATCGCCGGCCGGACCTATTCACTCAACCAGATCGAGCACGAGCAGATTCGCCCGAAGTTCAAGGCGCCGCGCATCCACTGGGCGCTGGTCTGTGCGGCCGTCGGTTGCCCGCCGCTGCGCAGCGAAGCGTACGTCGCCGGGCAACTCGACAAGCAACTGGCCGAACAGGCCAGGTACGTGCATTCGCATGACAAGTGGTATCGCTTCGATCAGGCATCCAACACGGTGTATCTGACGCAGCTCTACAAATGGTACGGCGGCGACTTCGAGCAGGTCGCCGGCTCCGTCCTCGCCTACGTCTGGCAATACGACCCCGACCTCAAAGCGGCGCTCGATGCCGGGCACACCCCGCGCATCAAGTGGCTCGACTATGACTGGTCGCTCAACAGTCAGGAGAACGTCAAGTGACCCAAGCCCCGCCCCCGGAAGTCTCGGAAGCCCCGGAAGTCTCGGAAGGAACAACCGATCGACCCGTCACCGATGACGTGGACATCGAAGCGCTCAAACCGCTGGACGAACACAACCGCAAGCTGCGCGACAACGTCCATCCGCCGCAGTGGACCAACCCGACGCCCAGCGGCCGGTACAACCTGGTCGTGATCGGGGCCGGCACTGCCGGACTGGTCACGGCGGCGGGTGCGGCCGGGCTGGGGGCGAAGGTGGCGCTGGTCGAGCGTTCGCTCATGGGCGGTGACTGCCTGAACGTCGGCTGCGTGCCGAGCAAGGCGATGATCCGCTGTGCCCGGGCCTACGCCGAGGCACGCGAGGCCAGCGAATACGGCGTGAACATCACCGGCGACGTGTCCGTCGATTTCCCCGCCGTGATGGAGCGGATGCGTCGCCTGCGATCCAACATCGCCC
>CAYNCM010000203.1:0-2314 GCA_964395825.1 uncultured Planctomycetaceae bacterium | reverse complement strand
GGCTTGATCTGAGCGGAGACAAGCCACGATACGGCCGGGAACCGGTGCTCGTGACTCGCGTCGGCGCCACGGTGCATTGTCCGGCGATCGATGGCATGACTTATGTCGTGCGTGACTATCACATGAACGAACTGGCGCGCGGAACCGTCACCGAGGGCAAGATCATCATTGCCGAGGACATGCCGGTGTTTTGTGTCGAACTGCGACGGGACGGAGATGCCGCTCCATGACCCTCGCTCAAACCGATCACGCCATCGAAACGTACCCGGTTCCCGCGGACATCCCACCGCCCGGCGTTATCAAGCCACCGGCGACGCCCTGCGCACCATGGCCGGTCTGGTGGTCGTGCGGCAGAAGGTGATCGAACCCCTGCTCAAATACCTCGGCCGGGCCAAGAGCGGCAACGTCCCCAGGGACACCGCGAAGATCGATCAGTTGTTCAGGGACATGCAGCATTCGATGGCCAAGGTCTTTCAAGAGTTGCACCTGATCGGCGAACCTTCGCTCCGCAAGGTTCTGACCATCACCGCCAGGGCGGCCTGAGTATCGACACAAAGTTGTTGATAACGACGCGGTAAGGGTTCCGTGCCGAATCACGTGGCTGGTGAATCGCTGGGTCAGATCGGCGCGATGGACTTGCCGATGGTGGTGGCGATCTTCTTGGTACAGGACGACTGGTCAGCGAAGCGCCGCCAATTGGTGACGGCGGCGTTGACCTGCTCAATGATGGGATTCGTCTCGCGGGGCTTGAGGCCGAACTGGGTGGCGATTTTCAGGCAGTGGTCGCGCGCAGGCTGGCGACCTTCTCCGAGGATGGTGGTGGTGTGTTCGCCGCCCGGGCCGGGCGAGTGGGTCAGGTCATAGGCGGGGGCCAGCGACCATTCGCCGGTCTTGTCGTCGAGTGTGAAGGCGAAGTTCTTGGCGTGGTCGTCGCGGTTGTGGGCGGCGAGGTTGAACAGCATCAGCCGAAACAGGCGCAGCAGGTCGGCATGGTTGCGCGTCAGGGCCTGCGTCACCTTGAACAGGTCGGCGTAGTCGGTTGACGGGATGCGGAAGTTGGCGTGGATCAGGTTGGCGAACGTGTGCATATGGATGCGGCGATTGCCGTCAGCCCTGTCGAAACGTTGCACGCCGAAGTAGCGGCGCACGCTTCGGCCGTGCTTGACCTCGAACAGGCGGACGGACGGCATGTCGATCCCGGCTGCGTGTGCCATGAGTGCGTAGGCATATTCAACGGGGCCGGCGTCGCGGGCATCTTCCCTGGCGGCGAACTTCACGATCCAGTGTTCGTATCCAGCGGGCAGATCATCTTCGCCGGAGAGGAGGCGGTCGCCTTGGATGCCGACCAGGACCTTGGGGCGGGCACCACCGGGCGACCCACCGGCCCGCATCAGTTCGGGCAGCACCTCGGCGGCATCACCCTCGAGCACTTCCTCGGCGTTGTGTCCAAGGTCGTATAGGTCGATGAATTGGTCGTCGTACTCGGATTGTTCGCGGGACGGCGGGTGGTAGGTCAATGCACCCATCGTGCGCGTGCCGAGGTAAGCCAGGCGATCGAGCGGCGAGAGCGTCGCGGGGTCAATGCCCTGACGGCGGAAGTGTCGATCCATCAACAGCAGGCCCCAGCCGTCGGGGAGCGAATCGTCGAACACGCCAGGCAGTGGGCCGAACGCGTGGTCGGTGTGCTCGATCAAGCCGGGCTGGGCGAGCAGTTTGAACGGCGACAGTTCAATGCCGGTGTCGAGAAAGGCATCGTCGTACTCAAAGTAGATGCGCCGATCCTGCTCGGCGAGTCTGCCGACGGTCAGCGTGTCGTCGGGCGTGCGCTGCAGTTTGACCGTGAGCTGTCTCATCGCACGCCTCGATTGCGTTTCGGTTTCACCGCGGTGCGTGCCGCCAGTTCATCGATGCTTGACGCGGGCGGCGGCTTGAGCAGGTCGGCGAACTCATCGAGTCGCCCCAGCGCGTGGCAGAGCTTCAGCAGGTTCTCCACGGACGTCCGGCCGGTTCGTTCATATCGGCGTATGGTCGGCAACGAAACGCCCGATCGCTCGGCCAGTGTTTCCTGTTTCCACTCGCGTCGCAGGCGCTCGGCCCGCATGCGCTCGGCCAGCTGAAAAGCGATCTCATCCGGATCGTGCAGTTGGATCGGGGCCTTGGCCATAGCATCTCCATCGGCATCTTAGAGATCATATTTTATCACCAATAGCCTTTTGAGGCCATTTATAGGTCAAATATGATCGATACATTGGCCCGGTCTACTAGGCTCCGTCCGAGAAGTCATTTTGTTACCAATCGCAAGTATCGTTGTATG
>CAYNCM010000202.1:0-2334 GCA_964395825.1 uncultured Planctomycetaceae bacterium | reverse complement strand
CGTCGCACATGTGCTCGCGGAGGAACTTGGGCAGGTAGCCCTGGCGGACGAGCGTCTGGTCGGGCAGGCGGGAGAGGATCAGGTGCAGGTCGTGGGCGTGCAGGGCCTCGTGCAGCCCGTCGAGGAACAGGTGGGGCAGGTGGCTGCGGCCGTAGTCGGTGCTCATCATCAGGCCGATCGCGCCGAATCGACCGGTGCGCGCCGAGCGGGCGGCGGCGTTGGGGCGGTAGCCGAGCTCCGCAGCCGCTTCGATGACCCGGCGCCGGGTGAGGGGATTGACCGGCCCCGTGCCGGCGATCGCGCGGCTGATCGTGCGCTGGCTCAGTCCAAGCTCCCGTGCAAGCTGGGTTTGCGTTGCAGACACTTTCGGTCCTTCCGAGTGGCCGATGCCTCGAAGTGCGGTCTACGTAGACAATGCCACGGATTACGGGACTTGTCAAGGAGAATCTTCCAGAAAAATGGGCCTGCCCGGCGACGGCCGTGCCCAGAACCGGCAGGTCATCGGGGTCGGCTGATGGTGTCGGCGGGCACGATCTTCGACCGGACACGCACGCCGCTGACGGTGTGGTTCACCCCCGTGCATCGCGCGCAGCTTGTCGAGCAGTTCGCAGACGGTCGTTGCGGTGACGTAGGTCTCGTTGATGACGCTGACGAACTGACGGGTGATGGCGTTCATCGCGCCGAGCACATTGAGCCGCTGACGGCCGGCGGGCGTCTTGAGGAAGGTCCGGCCAAAGCACCAGACGACCCCCAGGAACGCGCCGTACACGAAGTGGGCCGCATCGACGAAGTAGACCTGGCGTTGGCCGGCCTTCGCTTTGTTCAGCAGGGGATCCAGGCGGCTTTTTTAAAATCCGCCTGGGCCACGGGGTCCGCCCGGCCGGGGATCGGCGACAAGCGGCGCGGGGCCATGCCCAACTGGCGCATGAAGTCTCGCACCCGCGTGTCCTTCAGCCGCACCCCCGTCAACTGCGCGATCCGCTCGGCCGCTTGCGCCGCGGTGGTCGGGGGATGGGCGACAAAGTCGGCCTTGATCGCCTCGACGTGCCGGTCCAGCGCCGACGGTGGCCCCTGTCGTGCGTCGGCCGTCACCGCCGCCAGTCCCCCCGACTCCGAAGGCCGCCACGAATTTCCGCAGCGTGTTGGGGCTGACGTTGGCCAGGCGAGCCCCCTCGCGTTGGGTCAATCCGACCGACTGGTTTCAAACCCGCCGCAACCAGCGGGGCATGCAAATCCTGGTTCAGTTTCATGTCAGACTATATCCTGAGTCTCGGCATCGGTGCTAACCGGCTTGCGAACTTGCCACCGCCTGCCAGTTGGCTCCGCCGTGCACCGAGAACGACTCGCCCGGCTCCACCGCGTTTGGGGCGGTGTGCGGCTCAAGATCCAGGATCAGCGGCCTTTGCTGGATCGTGTATCGATCCTTGATATCCACCCGTGCCCCGGTGAGAACATCCCGCCCGGCCAGCGCCCAGGGCACCACGACATCACCGAAGCGGTTTTCCAGATTGAAGATCGCGGTGCAGGCCTTGGATTCACCACGCCAGTCGATCCGCACAACGCCGCAGGTGATCTGGCTGACGTGACAGACGCGGCAGGCGCGTTTGACCTGATGCATGTAATCCAGCAACTGCGTGATGAACACGCCGAAGACATCATCCGCCTGATCCCACACCACGTTGTGGCGCTCGCGGTGGTAGTGTTCCTGACCGCGGCTGCCGACTTCCCGATCCTTGCCGATCGCGTACTCCTGCCCGGCAAACAGCAGCATCGACCCCGGCAACATCGCCATGAATGCGGTCCACCAACGCAGGGCATGGGGCTCACGTACTTTCATCGCAAACCGCGGATCGTCATGAGACTCCAGCAGCCGCAGCTTGATCGCATGCGCGGGGTAGAGCACTTCCTGTAAATACACCTGATGCAGGTAGTCCGATAGCTGGGCCTGCCCGGCGAAGTAGGCGTGCAGATACTCCTGCCCGTCGGCGTCGTAGGTCAGGTCGAAGACCTCGTGCAGTTCCGGGTCGCTGTGGTGGGCGATACCCAGGTCTTTGTCTTTTTTGACGAATCGCATGAAGCCGGACTCAGCGAGCCATATCTGCTGACGCTGCGGGTCCAGTTCGTCCCGCGCCGCGCGCCAGAAGTCCATCGGAATCAGGGGCACCACGTCGAATCGGAACCCGTCGATCCCGAAGTCCAGCAGATGGCGAAGCGTCTGGATCTGGTAGGCCCAAACCTCGCGGTGGCGGTAGTCCAGATCGACCACGCCTTTCCAAGCGGAGTTTTGGATAAGCGAAGACAAAGGCGGCCTCCAGCCGAAGTGGTTGTTGTATA
>CAYNCM010000201.1:0-2395 GCA_964395825.1 uncultured Planctomycetaceae bacterium | reverse complement strand
GTTCGTCGGCAGCCTCGCCGTCGTAGGCAATGGTCGCGACCGCCACATCGTCGAAGGTAACCCGGTCGGCGTGGCCGGGGGCGTCGGCGTCGATGTTCGGTTTCGCGGGAGGGAAGGTCAGTTGGGCGGCGAAGGAGGCCGCTGCGGCGGCGAACAGGGCGATGAGCGGTTCGGTCAGGTCGGGATAGCGGGCCGGGTCGAACCATTGCATCAACTCTCCCGCAGTGGCAACGGCCGCGACGCCCAGTGGGACCCGCCAGGCCGACCGATCCGACCGGGTCAGTCGCAGGTGAATCCACCAGGCCAGCCCGATTGCCGCATACCATGCCGCATCGGCGGCCAGCGACGCGGCCGCCTCCAGGTAGGGCATCATGAACTGATGGGCCATCGGCATCCAGTTCACGTGACCGGCGGTGGGGGTGGTGATCTGCCGCGGCGCCGCGGCGAACCCGTGACCGGCAATCAGCATCGCCAGTCCGCCCGCCGCGATCATCGTCGACGTCCGATGCGCCTGGGGCAGATGGCCAATCGCCCCGGATTGCACGAGCCGGCCCATCGCCCGACGCGTGGTTTGAACGCCGCGGCGCAGCGTCACTTCGATCCACGCTCCGGACGCCGCGCCGATCCCCGCCCCCCCCACGTTCCACAGCCAGTCATTGAGCGAAGCGTATCGGCCGTCCACCAGCGACTGGCCGCACTCGACACACCACACAAACGCGCTGATCGTGATAACCGTCACCACCGTTGGCGCAAGGGAGCGTAAGCCACATCGTCGCAGGCCGATCGCCAGCGCCGCGGCCACAGGAACATACAGCACCAGGTTTGCCGCCAGGTCGTCGAACGTGACCCGCCCGAACCACCGCGGACTGGTCGGTACGTTGAGCCAAGCCTCGGGCGCGACGAACTCAAACGGCAGCAGCGAGCCGTACGCCAGCGCCGCCAGGGCGATCGTCGCAAAGGCGAAACAGGCGCCGGTGACCTGCCGCCGCCGCGGGGGGTGGGGGTGGTCTCTCATTTGGCGTATCTCCATCAGGCGTGCCGCAAAGCCCGCGCCGGCCGGTTGGTTGGCCGGCCGGAGGTGGTGTGCACCCTCGGCCACCGCCGCATGATACGCCCCAGGGTTGGGTCTGTAGCGGTTGGATGAATTGGGGTGCGTGTGGCGTGTGTGTCGGCGTGTGGTGATGGGTCGTCGATGACGGGCCGGGCTGGCAACGTCCGGCGCGCGTTTGCGCCTTGTGCCGTCCGCATTTGCGCGGTCCAAGGTTAACTGCGATGCGCTGTGCGACGATGAAGGAAATGTGGTCGCCGGCGTCGGCTACGAGAAGATTTCGGGGAGGTTGTTTTGCCTGGCCGTCGGCTGAATCGTAGTTTTGGTTGTAGCGAATCGGGAACCAGGGCAAACCCGCCGCGAGGCGGGGACGCAAAGCGAACGAGTCCCGCCCCGCAAGGCCTTGGCGATCATGCCGTCTGTGGACAAGGCGTCGACGGCATCCAGTGACGGGACGGTCGCGCTGCTCCGGGGCCGGCAAAAAGCTCCGGGGGTACCGAGCACCACGCCATGCCGTCCGGGCCGACCGGCCCGGAGGAGTCCAGCGCAGTGTCGGCCGGCGCGTCTGAAGTTTCCAGGGATGCGGAGGCCGAATCGGAATGAAGTTGCGTTGGGCAGCCAAGAACACACGACCCATCGCCGTCGATTTCGGCAGCGACCGGATGAAGCTGCTGCAGGTGTCGACGGACGATCCGCCCCGGCTGGTCGCCGCGGCGTCGATGGAGGTGCCTTTGTCCCTTCGCGCCACCGGTTCCGAGCGAGATGAGTATCTCGCCGACGCCTTGGGCGACCTGTTGAAGCGCGGGGGGTTCAACGGACGCCGCGCCGTGCTGGCCGTGCCCTCGAGCCTCACGCACATCCAGCACGTGCGCATCGGCAGGAACGAAACCGCTGACGTGGACGCCCAGGTCGCCGAGCAACTGCGCGGCAAGCTGCCCGTCGGCCCCGAGGCCCTGGTCATCCGCAACGTGCGGGTGGGCGAAGTGTTCGACGACGGGTCGGCCCGACAGGAAGTGATCGCCATGGCCACCACGCGTCAGACCGTCATGCGCTGCATCAGCCTGGCCGGTAAGGCCCGCCTGGCCGTGGTGGGGATGCACTGCGAGCCGCTGGCGATCGCCCGCGCTTTCGCGCACCTCTACCGCCGCGAAGGCGACGAGAAGCAGACCACCTTCTTCATCGACATCGGCCAGACGACCACCAAGGCCCTGCTCACCCATGGCCGCCAACTGGTCTTCGCCAAGAGCATCCGCGTGGCCGGCGAGCACTTCGACCGCCTGCTGGCCAAACAGATGGAGGTGGAACTGGACGAAGCGCGCGATCGCCGCCGCGCGATCGCCGCCGGTC
>CAYNCM010000200.1:0-2399 GCA_964395825.1 uncultured Planctomycetaceae bacterium | reverse complement strand
CCACGTTGATGAAAACAACGGTACCATCGGTACCAGCGGGTCAAGCAACAGTAGTACGCGTCAGGTAACCAATGTGGTTATTGGCTTCACCTTGCCCACGCTGCCCAGCGGAGAAACGATCCAGTCCGCCACGCTGTCTTTCCGCATCGCGGCGGCTCGCGAAATCGACCCCGCGAAGTTCGGTGACCTGCACACCTGGCTGATCGATACGGCAGACCCCTCGGGTACCGGGACCGACCTGTTCCTTGAGGCCGCTTCGGACCCGGATACCGCCAACAAGTTCGTGGGCTCGGTTGGTGAGGCCGATACGGGGGATATCGATACAAGTCAGCAAACCTTTACGGCACCGGCTTTCGCAGTCACTTACACGCTGCCGGGCGATGCCTTGACGCTCCTCGATTCGTTCTATACCGGTGAGAACCCCGATCAGACCGAGGCGTTCTTCCGGTGGAACTTTGCGGTTGATATTGAAAAGAAACTCAACCGCTGGATCCTCGACATCGCTGACGACGCCTCGGCCGGCTTTGATCAGCCGGTCCTGACGCTCAACACCATCCCCGAACCGGCGACGATGGCGCTGATGGGGCTGGGCATGACGCTGATCGCCCTGCGCCGTCGCGTGCACTGAAGTTTTTCTTCCAGCGGCGAGGGGCCGACAGGCCCCCCGCTGCTTTCGCCCGCTTTTCTCCCCGCCGCGCATCGAGCCGCTCTGTTCTTGCCGGGTTGAATCACGAGGAACACATCATGCGAAACAAGGCCTTTACGCTTGTCGAACTTCTGGTCGTCGTGGCGATCATCTCGCTGTTGCTGGCGGTTCTCCTGCCGGCGCTGGGCAAGGCCCGCGCCGCGGCCACCAACGTCGTGTGCCAATCCAACCTGCGGCAGATCGGTCTGGCGGCGACGATGTACGGCAGCGACTGGCGCGGCCTGGCACCGGCGCGGACCTGGAACAATCGAAATGAGGATCGGCCGGACATCAAGACTTGGGACAGGATGTTGTGGCCGTACCTGACCAACGGCGAAGAGGCGCCCGAGGACAAAACGGATGACTTTACCCCGCTGAAGATTTTTCAGTGTCCGTTCGACCGGACCGGCGTTCTTGCGAATACCGACGACTTCATCTCCTACTCGCCGAGCAATACCCAGCCGCACATCGCCGGCAGTCGCATCCGCAGTCGGTGGGCGATCCCCGCCGAGCAGGTGTTCGGGACCGATCATATCAGCCGCAAGAACCTCACGGGACTGGGGCCGGGCCAGTTGATCTACCTGACCGACGGCCACATGGCGCGCCGGCACAAGTGGCCGGTGAACCGCCAGCTCGAGGCGCTGGGCCGCTGGGGCCAGAACTGGAACACGGCCAACTTCACCGAGTGGTACGACAACCACCACCCGCGCGACGGCTGGCGAAACGAGGGGGGACTGGAAGAGATCGGCCAACCCCAGGCGCTGCACTTCGACCTGCACGTGAGTCGACCGGAAACGCGCTATCGCTCGAATGACCAGCGCCTGATGTTCTCGTTCTAAGCGCGAGCAATCACCGGGCAGGGTGTCGGTCGGCCTGCATCAACAAGCTTTCGCTTGAGCGCCCGCCGGACCGCGCTGATCCGTCTGCGCCCTATTTCATCAAAGAGAGTCAAACCAATCATGATCTTTACGTCTGCTCCATTCACCCGTTGCCGATCTCTGGGGTGGTTCATCCGGGCATTGGTGGCCACGATCATCGTGATGACCCTGGGCGCGGCTCAGTCCGCCGAGGCCATGGAAGTCCACGCGCATTACCGTATGGGCGAGAGCAGTGGGGCCGTCGGGGCCGTTGCTCCTGAATCGTTGCCTTCGGCAATCGGCGATGCCGACCTGGATCGCAGCGGCGAGCCGAGGATCAGCGATACGGTGTCGCCGCGTGCCAAGGATAAAGCCGACAGTTCCCGCTCGATCGATTTTGATGGCGAGGACGACCGTTACAGCCGTAAGGGCCTGCCGACGACGGCGAAGACGAACGTTGCGATCGAGGCGTGGGTTCGGCCGACCGATGACACGAAGCAGGCGACGATCGTGCAGGTCGGCGGCGGAGGGGGTTTCGCCATCGCGCAGAACAAAGCCGGCCTCTGGGGCGTGATTCAGGGGCGCGGCACCGTCGGTTGGCAACCGATCAAAACCGATCAGTGGTATCAGGTGGCGTTGGTCATCGAACCGGGCAAGTCGACCCTGTATATCAACGGGGAGGCGAAGGGCAATTTTGGCAACGGACCGTGGGGCTATAAGAAGGGCGACCCGCTGACGGTGGGCAAGGACTTTGCCGGGCAGATCGATGAGGTGCGGGTTTTCACGTTTGCCGCGGGCAGTTTCGATCCGAAGATGCTGTTGTACCACGGCGGCAGCCCGGACGATGACTGGCCCGA
>CAYNCM010000199.1:0-2435 GCA_964395825.1 uncultured Planctomycetaceae bacterium | reverse complement strand
GCCAGCGACGGCGGGGAGAATCTGGGAACACAATACCAACCAGCGACGACGGCACGCTTGTTCGCCCGCGTCAGCCATTGGCCTGCCCAGGCGCGCCATGTCACCAATGACGGCATATGTAAAAGGTGGCGGCAACTGCAAACCGCCATCTCGATGGTGAGCAAAGGAGTGCCCGAATGAACGAACACAGCGCTGTCCAACCTGCTGCCGAGTCATCGTCCTCCTCGATCGACACCGTTGCCGAGCGTGGTCCGCTGCTCATCACGGCGCCGCAGTTGGCGCAGCGGCTCAACTGTTCAACACGCACGGTCTACCGACTGGCTGCCAGCGGCCGCATGCCCAAGCCCGTTCGGCTCGGCGCCCTGGTGCGTTGGCAGCAGTCGACCATCGATGCATGGATTGAAGCCGGTTGCCCATGGTGCCCTCGCGGGCGCGGGTGACAGATCGGTGACAGATGGTGACAGATCGAAATCCGATCTGTCACCCCTTAAGCACAGAGCAGGAAGCAGGTTATGGAACGGGTGATAGATGTGACAGATTTCCCTGGAGAGTCGCATACGCGTGCGCGGGCGCAGGCAGACAGACGTACGGCGCAATAGGAAAGTCTTGGCAAACGTGTCACATCCGTCATCGCAACGTTGCTAAAAGGACTCAAGCAATGAATTCACAGACACTTAACGCAGGTGACAGATCGGTGACAGATGCGTCATCAACCGCCAAGCAAGAGTTGGTAGACGGACTGCCGCGTACCGCAATGAGCGCGATCGCTTCTGGATCGGACTGAGCGCAACTGCTGTCGGGGATGCCGGGGGTGTTTATGACCACGAATGACACATCCATGACACATCCGTCATCGACCTCCAGCACGCCCGAGAGTGACGTGGGGCGACGGCTGATCGATATGCTTCGGCACGACCTCCTGGTGCCGGATATCCGTGACGAATTGTTCCCCGAGCGATCTGTACGACATGCCCGCGAACTGATCGTCCGCCTGGCCGAACGACCCGAGTTCGTGGCCGCGATCTACGCCACGTGGGGCAGCGACATGGGTGCCGCTGGCGTGAGTGCTTGGCGAAGCTGGTGCGGTAGCCGGCGATCGTCGCGGGATCGGCTTCGCTCGCTTCGTCGCCTCGTCCGTCTGTGCGACAACATCCATGCGTTCATCAACGGAGATCCGATGTGATGGACGCAAATGCCAATCGCTGCGCCGGCACGCGAGGTGACGCGCATCCCGCAACGTGCTCGCGCCCAACATGCCATAACCAGCGTAGGTACTTGGAGGGTTGCGCTCAGATAGAGGGCACGGGGAACGGTCGGGTGGAATCATTGAATTGGTTGCAGATGAAAAACTCGAGCCACAGGGAAGCGAGGATCAGTCGGGCACCTTACCCGCCTGCCTCAGTCGCTCCCAGAACTCACGCGGAGTCAGAATCGGATGGCCATTGAATTCCCGCAGGTCGAGCAGGTCACGATCGCCTGTGACCAGGCAGTCCGCCTGGCCAGCGATGACCGTACCGAGTACGGGCAGGTCCTCCGGATCGCGGCAGGCGCCCGACGGCACGGCGGCGGGCACCACGATCGGGGCGGCATCACGCAACAAAGCAATGCGCTCGTCGGCCATCGACTCGGAGTGGCCGAACTTGTCCTGCAGATGACGGTGGACTTCGCCAAGCAGGTGCTCAGAAAGCACCAGTTCGTGATCTTCGATGCATACCTCCACCACCGAGCGGCACAGGCCGCCGAAGCCGAACGCGGCGAGGATCACGTTCGCGTCAAGGACGACTTTCAAGAGATTTCCCGGAGGATCTGGTCTTCTGAAGTGTACCCGGCAGCGCGGGCCATGGCTTGCGACTCACGGCAGAGCTCGCGAAACCGGTCCGCCATCAGCCGCTGCCGCAGGATATCGGTTACCGCCTGCTCCACCGGCTTGCGCTGCCGCGTGGACAACTCCTGCAGTTGCTGCTCCAGATCATCGGAAAGTTGGACGGTGATGTTCTTCATATCGACAATTCTACGCCACGGATCGGCCGGAGGGAAGATCATCTTTCGACCCGCCCGTGGTCGTGTCCCACCGGGGGTTGGCCGGGAGTCACACCGTGTTACGCAACCGGTACTTGCCGCGTTCAGCCTTCTCGAATCGGGCCGCATCGCCCCTTCTCTGCATCTCCCGCAGGATGGCGGCGGCGAGCGTGGCCGAGGGCGTCTTGCCCTTAGGGCTGGACCACAGGCCACGCTGGGTGATCTGATCCATGATCTGGCGGACGTTAAGTGGTTCGGTGGCGTCGGCGAGGACCGTCACTGCGGCGTCCAGCAGGCTCATCGGCTTGTCGGCGGGCAAGACGCCACGTTTGGCGCCCCGTTGGCCCGCGTCGCGACCGGGCGTGGCCTTCGCGTCCTCGGTTGCCTTCACAGACTTCGTCCCACGGGCGCCACCG
>CAYNCM010000198.1:0-2482 GCA_964395825.1 uncultured Planctomycetaceae bacterium | reverse complement strand
GGGAAGGCCGACACCTCAACGAAGCCGCCCGACGCGTCGACGTAACGCATGATGCATTTGATGCGGCGGTGCGCATCGAGGTGCCGCGGGGTCACGATCAGCCCTGGCAAACCCAGTTGCGTCTGCCGATCGACACCGCGGTGCACGCCGGTCAATCGGCCAAGCTCGTCGGCTGGATGCGCAGCGTCGGCGGCGAAGGCCGGATGGGCATCTTCGTGGAATCCAACGAGCCGCCTTTCACCAAGCAGTTGAAGGGGGTTCATCCGGTCCCGAGCGATTGGAAGCGTGTGGAACTGCCGTTCACATTCAACGAGGCGTACGGTCGGGGTGGCGCAGCAGTCGTGTTCACGCTGGGCCATCAGAAACAGACGCTCGACCTGGCGGGGTTCGCACTGGCGTTGGACGAAGCTGCACCTGGCATGCCCGCCAGCGGTTCGCCGTCGGCCGACGCACCTTCGCCGTGGACCGAGGCGGAGTTGGAAGGCGATCGCCAGTCGCGCATTGAGGCCCTGGCGCAGCAGGCCGGTCCCGGCGCCCGGGCCCAGCCGGGGTTGGGCCCCTCGGCCCAGGCAGTGCTTGATCGGTTTTCCATCTCTGGCCAATCCGCGGAGAACGCAAAGCTAACCCGCGTGGCCGGTCCGAACGAACAAGCTGGAGCCGCGCTGCGGGTCGAAGTGAACACGCCTGCGGACAAGTCCTGGTTCATCGCGATCGCACAGCAGAACGCCGCGCCGATCCGCAAGGGCGATCACCTGCTGCTCATCTTCCAGGCCCGTGGCGGGCAGACCGGTCTCGGCGGCGCCCCCGCCCATGCGGGCCTTCAACTGAAGAATGCCAATCCGCCGTGGAGCGGTCCCGGCTCGTCATCGCTCAAGAGCGGTCTTCAGGCCGGCGAAGCGTGGCAGCGGGTGGCGTTGACCTGCCAGGCTGTGCGCGACTACCCGCCCGGCGAGGCGAATCTCATCTTCATGGTCGGCCATCGTAAGCAGTGGCTGGAACTGGCCGACGTGATGCTCCTGAACTTCGGTCGCACCGTTACGATGGGCCAACTCGAGAATCTCACCCAGGCGCCGAAGCTCACCTATCCCGGGGCAGAAGCCGACGCCCCCTGGCGAGCCGCCGCCGCGCGACGCATCACCGAGCATCGGATGCAGACACTCACCGTGCAGGTGGTGGATGCCCAAGGCAAGCCCGTGGCGGATACACCGGTCACCGTGCGCCAGCTTCGCCATGACTTCGACTTCGGCAGCGCCCAGCCGATCGCCTGGCGCATGCTTGCCCAAAGCAAGGGCTACGACGCCCGCACCGAAGCCGAAACCCGACGGCTGTTCAACACCGTCTCCACCGAGGTCGGCCTGAAGTGGAAGAACTGGGCAACCGGCCCCGACCCCTCGCCCACACCGACCGACCGGCAGCGGGCAATGATCCACGCCCTCCAGCGTATCCGCGAAACCGGCATGAAGGTCCACGGCCACGTACTCATCTGGCCAGGCGAACGACACCTGCCCAGGTTCGTCATGGAAGCCATCGATCAGCCCGACCGCCTGCGAAAAATGATCGACGATCACCTGACCGATATCCTCACCAAAACCCAAGGCCTGGTCGATACGTGGGACGTCATCAACGAAACCCGAGCCAACCACCTGCTCATGGATGTCCTCGGCGAAGATGCCATGGTCCACTGGTTCAAAAAGGCTCGCACGCTCGCGCCCGAAGCGGAGTTGATGATCAATGAAGTGGGAATCCTCACCCAGGGCGGTCGGCTTACCGACAACCAGGACCTCTATTACAACACCATCAAGCAACTGATCGACGCCGGGGCGCCGGTCGACGCGATCGGAATGCAATGCCACTTCCAGAACGAACTGACCGGCCCCGAACGGGTCAAGGAAATCCTCGACCGGTTCGCCGGCCTGGGCGTGGGCATCTACCTCACCGAATACGACACCGAAGATACCCGCGATCCCCAACTCGAAGCTGACTATCTCCGCGACTTCATGACGAGCGCCTTCAGCCATCCGGCTGTGCGGGGCTTGACCATGTGGGGCATCCACGATCCGCACCATTGGAAGAAGCATGCCCCGCTGTACGGCGAGGCCTGGCAGCCCAAGCCGGGCCTCACGGCGTACGAGCAACTGCTGTTCGACCGATGGCGGACGGATGAGCGACGGATGACCGATGCGGCTGGGCGCGTCGAACTGCGGGTGTTCCGCGGCGTGCACGAGGTGCGCGTGGCCGGGCCTGACGGACCGTTGAGCCGCACCGTGAGCGTGGGCAGCGATGAATGGGAAACCGGTAAAATCTATCTCAACACGAAAGCCCAATGACCCGCCCAACCAGCGGAGGTCATGTCCATAATTTGCTGTAAATGAAGAAGGGGTGGATCCTGTCGGTTGGACGAACAACCCACAAGGAGCCACCCCATGTCAGACAGAGTACCACCGAGCGTGCGGACGGGCCAGAAGATTCGCGAGCTGATCGC
>CAYNCM010000197.1:0-2509 GCA_964395825.1 uncultured Planctomycetaceae bacterium | reverse complement strand
CGCGTGCCGATGATCCGCCGCACGTCCCCACGGATCACCACCGTTTCGTCGATCCGATACCCCCCGCGCGGCAGATAGACGGTGGTCTTGCCCGAGTCGATCGCCTGCTGGATCAGTCCGCTGCTGTCGGACTTGCCGCTCACTTCGCCGAACGCCTGTGGCGCGATCCACTGTTCGTGCGGGTCCCACGGCAACTCGGGCGTCTCTTTGATCTCCAGACGAAGCGTTTGCGTCGCGTCCGAAACCTCCGCCCGCGGCGGGTCGGTGCGATACTCCTTAATCCTGGCTTCGGACACTCGTTTGTCGTTGCGCCGATCGTGCAGGGCGTGAGCGTAGCCCGTGGTGCTGATGTCACGTGCGAACAGCGTCCCGCTGCTGACGATCGCCGCGGGGGCTGTCGTGTCGCCGATCCCTTCCAAGGTGCTGTCGATCAGGACCATCAGGCCGCCGTTGTGCACCACGGCGGGTACACCGTTGCGGCTGACCAGACCCCGGATGCTCACCGGGTGGCCGTCGTTCTGGAAGCCCGCAACGTTCTGGTGCTCGACGGTGATGTGCTCGAAGGTCATGCTGGCGACGGTGTGGGCAGCGCTGATGCCCACGTCGAACCCCTTGACGCTCACGTTCTTGATCAGCAGCGGGCCTTGCTCGTCGCTGTAGGCGAGGTTCAGGCCGGCCACACCCTGTCCATCGCCCGAGACGATGGCGACGTTATACATGCCCCCCTGGTTGTTGGCGATGAACATCGCGCCGCTGGCACCGGGGTTGTTCAGGCCGGTGTCGAGCGTCAGATTATGGACCTCATTGGCGAACCGTTGCGCGGGGGCCTGGCCGGTCCAGATCAGTGCCTTGCTACTGCGTGGGTTCTCGAAACCCGGGGCGCTGTCGCGAAGTTGAATCACCGTGCCCTCGCGGCTCTGGCCCCACAGGGCCGTGTTTTTTTGAGCGTTAGACGCGCGCGGGTCCTTGTCGCCTGGCCAGCGAAGCGTGTCGCTGATGCGGTAGATGCCGTTGGGCAGGTAGATGATCGCGCCCTGCGACGGGTGGTCGTCCAACGCCCGCTGGATCGCCGCGGTGTCATCGGTCACCCCGTCACCCTTGGCGCCGTAGGGCGGCTGGGTGACATCCACGACGTTGGCGTCCGCGGGGAACGTGAAGTTCTCACCGTCGGGCAGCGGCTGGCCGAGTTTGAGCTTCGGATGTGTCGGTCGCTCGTACCGCGGCACCCATGTCTGCGCCGCAGCGGTCTGCTCGTCGGCGTTGCTGAACCGCACCTCCGCCAGACCCACGTGGTTGCCCCCATGATTGGACTTGGCGCGAATCTCCATGAAGCGTGCCTCCACTGGTTTTCCAAAACGGATCACCTGCCCGCGATAGTCGCTGCGGCCGGGGGCCCGTTCGAGTTCAAACGTCCCCACCGGCTCGAACGACTCGCCGTCCTTGGATCGGCGCACCTCGATCTGCTTCATCCCGTAGCCGGTCCATTCGCCCCCCTCGTTGTAGTTCCAGATGTACGCGCCGTTGACGCGATGGGATTTGCCCAAGTCGAACCGCAACCACGCCTTGCTGTCGCCGCCGGCGGAGTTCCACATGCTGCTGCCGCCGGCGTAGACGTTGTTCGTGTGCTCGTACACGCCGCTGCCGGGGTAGGTCTCACCCCAGCCGGAACCGTCGATGAGCTTGGTGGTCGTGCGGCTGTCCTGTTGGCTGGATGCCTCAGCCCGGATGGGCTTGATGAACGCGCCCAGCGTCGCGGACGGCGGCTGTGGTGGCGAGAGCATCAGCCGTCCGTCTTCGTATCGCTGCGTGACGTAGTAGGTCTGGCCATGGATCGTGACCGGATCGCCCAGCCGCAGCGTCGTGGCCTCACCCGCTTCCTGCGCCGGGGCGTGCGGGGAGGCAAGCACCAAAAGCGTTATCACCAAAAGAACGGACCAACGATGCATGGCAATCCTTTTCTGTTCATTACGATCTCACCCGGCTGCGCAGGCGAGGCCGCCTTGCGAGAAACCGCCGGGCCGACTTCCGTCGGCGCGGCGGTAAAAGGAGGAGGAATCAATTCACACAACTCACGCCTTGCGCCGACGGCAAGCCATCAGCAGGCCGCCCAGACCCAGCAACGCCAGCGACGCCGGTTCGGGGACGACGGTCAGTGCCGCGCCAGCCAAGCCGATGTACGATCCGTTTTGACTGGTGTTGGTGTGGGTCAGGCGGAACGTGAGGTTGCCGGTCTCACCGCCGTAGGTCAGCTTGTAGTGGTAGCCGTTGCTGTTGCCGGTGTTCGGAAGGACGATTTCGGTGCCGACTTCGGTGGCGCCGTCGAATGCCTCGATTTTGACGCCCGATTCCGAATGGATGAACCACAAGTGCAGTTCACTGTCTGCGGCGACCATCGGCACGACCAGTTCGATTACCGGGCTGGGGATCTCAGCTTTCCAGTCTTCACCGGCCGGCACGCCCATGCCGGCGTTGACGTTCGTGCCGCTGGCCGGGCTGGTGCCATCGGTGA
>CAYNCM010000196.1:0-2515 GCA_964395825.1 uncultured Planctomycetaceae bacterium | reverse complement strand
CCCGTGCGCACCATCGCAATCATCAACCAGAAGGGCGGCTGCGGCAAGACGACCACCGCGATCAACCTGGCCGCGGCCCTGGCGGACCTCGGCCACCGGACGCTGCTGGTCGACATGGACCCGCAAAGCCACTGCGCCCTGGGCCTGGCCGTGCCCGAAGGTCAGGTCGAACACACCATCGCCGACGCCCTGCTCCACGAAGACGGCAAGCTCGCGCCGGCCGACGTCATCTGGCAGATCAGCGGCCAACTCGACCTGGCGCCCAGTTCCGTTGCGCTGGCCGCGGCCGAGCAGAAACTTGCCGGCGCGTCGGACCGCGACCTGCGGCTGGCGCGCTTCGTCCGCCCGCTGGCTGACCGATACGCCTTTTGCATCATCGACTGCCCGCCGGCGATCGGGCTGCTGACCTTTAACGCCCTTCGCGCCGCCCGCGAGGTCATCATTCCCGTCGAGACCGGCTACTTCGCCCTGAAAGGCGCGGTCAAGCAGGCCACCACCCTCCGGGTCATCGCCGAACGCTGCGACCACCGCGTGGACATGCACGTGCTGCCCACGCTGTACGATGTGCGGACGAAGATGTCGCGCGAGATCCTCGCCGACCTGGCCCGGCAGTTCGACTCCCGCGTCCTGCCGGTGCCGATCCACTACAACAGCAAACTCAAAGAGGCCGCCAGCTTCGGTCAGCCGATCCATGAATACGACCCGGCCTCGCGCGGAGCGCAGGACTTCGAGCGCCTGGCAAAACACCTGATCGCTCATCCGCCCGAACCGGTTGGCGATGAACCGGCCCGGGACAAACCGGCGGACGCGGTGCCGGTCGTCGCGTCGCGCGCCGCGCCCGATGACGAAGCCGGCCTGCCCGCGGACGTGCGGGAGATGAAGCCGTCGGCCGAGCCGGTCAGTCGTGCCGCCGAACTGGTCCAACGGGCCAAGGCCCTGGCCCGGCGCACCGCGGCGATGCAGCAGCGCCTGGCCGCCGACCCCCAGGTCGCCCGCATCGAGGCGAACGACCGCCGCCGCGATGCGCCGCTGGCCGATCCCAGGCACCACCGTACGCTGGTTGAGAAGCTTGAAAAGCTCTACGGCGTGCGCCACAGTTCACAGGGCGTGCTGTTCGTTCAGCCGCTCGACCGAGGCCGGCACGTCCACCTGGCCGGGGATTTCAACGGATGGTCGGCCGACCGCACCCCGATGAAACCCAACGAACGGCTCGGGGTGTGGGAATGCTGCCTGCCCCTGACGCCCGGCCGATACCGCTACCGCCTGGTCGTCGATGGCAAGTGGACCAGCGACCCGCACAACCGCTACGTCGAATCCAACCCCTTCGGCGAACTGAACAACATCGTCGAAGTCGAGTAGTGCCGTGTCTGCCGTTGATCTTCGGCGGGAAGTGCAGCCGCCAGCCGAAGGCGAGCGCGGTGGCGAAGCGCTCCCCCCGCGGGTCGCGGCCAGAACCGATGCCCGAATCCTGGGTGCAGACGCAATAGTCGGCCCGCCCGGCGTTCGACTGCACGCAACAGGCCGCCGAGGTCTGGCGCGGCTCAAAGACCCACCGGGAAACAGCGCACTCTGCGGGCGGTCTCTTCAAACCGGACTTTGAACGACGCCATTCTTGGCCTGGACAAGAGAAAGCCGTTCAGTTTTCTCACTGAAAGGCTTCCTGTTCGAACCAGTCGGGATAGCCGACATGGTATCGAAGCCCTCTGCCGCCGGTTGCTCGATGACCCTGCAAATGCCGGGGCATGAGCGTGCATTTGCTGGGTCACAACGTCTATCGGGCAGTCACTGGTAAACGGCGGCAGTTGGTTATCGCCGATCGTTTTTAAGAATATCCTGCTTATCATCAAGCACCTTCAGTTCGGTCACTTCAATCCAGACCATCCATTGGGCGGGGAAGGGGGAATCAGTGCCGCCGGTATGCAGACGTGATCGGACGACGCCCTTGACCCATATGGGTGCGCCTTGAGCCACGCCGTCCAACAACTTGCCCTGCAAATCAATCTTCTGGAGCTGACCAGCCGGCCACACCTCAAGTTGCGGAGTCCACTTCGCCGGGCGATGGAGTGTGCCTGAAAGCTCGATCGGCTCAGCTTGAGGTGGCGTCGGCTCGTCGCCCGCATTGTCGGCTAAGACAGATATCACGAGAAACAACACCAGGCAGGCGGCAACAGGGATCAGTGTGTACTTCATGATGGGACCTCTCGTTCATTCGACGTACTCGGCCCTTGCGGGTTCCCCACCTCGCGAACATCTCAAATCCAGTTGCCTTCCCTGCCGAATCACGCACTTTCCGGCCAAGCCACCCAAAACGCTCCACGAAATGCAAATACAATGTTTTCAAGGAGCAAGCCCGCCCGGTTGAGTTGGTCGGCCAGAAAGAAGTAGCCACGTGGAAAGCTCCTGGTCAGCGTGCAGACGGCGTCGGCGAAAGCAACGGCCTTCTGATAAACCATCAGCTTTTCGAAGGCGAATGCCATGGCGCCGATTTTACCGGAAGAAAGGAGAGAGTAGAAAG
>CAYNCM010000195.1:0-2545 GCA_964395825.1 uncultured Planctomycetaceae bacterium | reverse complement strand
CTCGAAGGCGTCGAGGTCGCCCTTACCGACAGCCAACATGAGCTCTTCATCACGTCGCACATTCACACGATCCACTTCCTTTGGATGTTCCGCAAACTCAGGGTGAACAGCACCGCACAGAATCCCAGCAGCAGGCCGAAGTCCAGCAGAAGCGGCAGGTGCGGCGAGCAGCGGATCACCGCAGCGAGCAGTTCACCCGATGGCTACGACGCATGCCCGTCGATGCCGATTATCATGGTCATGAACGCGGCGGGCGCCTCGCGCCCGTGGGCAATCTGGTTTTCGACATCGCCTCGACTCTCACCTTACCCCTGCGATGAATCCGCCCGCGAAACCCGCCTGTCTGCGGTTTCGAACCTCCATTCCGGTATCACTGATTTGCACGTTTTACGGGGGCAATCTCAACGTTCGATGTTTGATCGGGCGGCAACCACAGGGTTGATCCTGGAACTTCCAGGCATCGTCAACAAGATACAAAGCATTGCCGGGGCGGGAAGTCGCCGGTTTCCTCCCCGGCGCATGGCCGGGCGTCAGTTTGAGGGTTCCCCGGCTTCGTCGGGCTGTTCGCGATCACGAATCATGGTGTCAAGCATGGTGCCGATCAGGGCGGTGGTCTGGCCATCCGTCTCCTGTTGGGCGCCGCTGACCATGACCCGTGGGGTGATGCCGATGCCGCGTTCGCCGATGATCTTGAGGACTTCGATCAGGGCCGCGTTGCCCTGGCCGATCTCCCGGGCCACCACCCGGAATGCCTCGGCCTGAGCCTCGGCGCGGATGCGGATGCTTTCGGCCTCCGCCTCGGCTTCGATGATGCGCTGCTCTTTCTGCTTGTCCGCAATGTCCACCTCGTAGGCGGCGGTGGCGAGGCGGCGCTCCTCCTCGGCCTCCTGCTGCGTTCGCGACAGTTCCTTCTGCTGCTCGGCCGTGCGCTGCTGCTCCTGGAAGGTCTTCTGCTCCTGAATGGCGATCTCGCGATCGGTCTGCGTCTTCAGCAGCGGGCCGAGGGTCTTTTCATCCCCCACGTCGCCGATGCGAACCGCGGTGACCGAGACGCCCACTTTGGTCATTTCCCGCGAGAGCATCTCGAGCGACTGGCTCTCCTGGTCACTGCGCTGCTGCACGTAGTCGAGGGCCTTTACCCGTTCGGCATTGTTGCGGAAGATCGCCCGCACCGCCGAATTCAGCCGCTCGGCGAGCATCGGGCCGTCGTCGCTGAAGTTGACCACCACCAGGGGCGCATCGCGGGGCTTGATCTCGTACTCGACACGGACATCCACGGGAAATGTAAACCCGTCGGAGGAACGGACCATGATCTCGCGCTCTTCCCCTTCCTGGGCGGCCTTGGTGTAACGCACCACCTGCTTGGCGGTGGAGATCGGCGTCACCTCCAGGGCGTTGGTATTCAGATAATAGATCTGGGGAACCAGCGGTTCGTTCCAGATGCCGCGCTGTCCCCGCTCGACCAGGACCGGCTCTTCACCGGCTTCAAGCCCCGGCGGGACCTGCCCGACGTTGGACTTGACGACCCCGACCGTCGCCTTATGGACATTGACCGCGGGCCGGGTCTCGAGCGAGAAGAGCTTGGGGTTGATGCGGTACTTGCCCGGGGTCAGCACCGAGGCCTGCGGACCCTTATAGCCGCCGCCGGGGCCGAGAAAGTATTCGGCGGTGAGCATTTCCTGGAATTCCTGCTCCGACCAGAGCGGGGCGTAAATCTCGCCTTCCGGCAGCGACTGCCCATCGCTGGCCTGCAGGAGCCCCACGTTGCCTTCGGTGATCTCGAGCACCGGATGAAACTCCACACTGAAGATTACCGGCCAGAGACCGGAATGCCAGCCCGGGCCAAGGATCTCGGCCTGCGGCCCCATCTGGCTCCCGGTGGCGATGATCCGGCCCGGCGGGAGTTCGGGCCCGAGGGCATTCTTGATCACCACCCCGATCTGGTCATCCCCCACATGGCGGAAGGAACCGAGATAGGCGAATAGCACCACGAGCAGCACCGCGCCCGCCGCCGCCGCCGCCCGCAACGGCGTGCCGGGAATTTTGGGCAGGTTGGCAAGGATCAGGCCGGCAAGGACCACACCGATCAGAAGCAGCAAGATGGGAATCATGAGAATCCGCCAAGTAGACGAGAAGAAACAAAACGAACGACTCAAGTGTAACAGAAAGCGCAGAGCAATATGTCACTGATAGATCCGATGTGTCGGGCGGACGCCGCCACGGCGCCCACCCAATGGCTCACGCACGAGAGCTAAACGGGATTGGTATTTATTGGTCACGGACGGGATGATGTTTCTGCGGGCGTTTCGTCCCACGTATCTAACCGAGCCCGACCGGATGTCCAATTCCGACTGAACCGTTACACTCCGACTCGCCGCCCGCCGGGTCATGTCCATAATTTGCTGTAAATGAAGAAGGGGTGGATCCTGTCAGTTGGACGAACAACCCACAAGGAGCCACCCCATGTCAGACAGAGTACCACCGAGCGTGCACCCGGGCCAGAAGAAGGACGCGGTGCTATGCGCCTGGGGCATCGATATCGAAG
>CAYNCM010000194.1:0-2583 GCA_964395825.1 uncultured Planctomycetaceae bacterium | reverse complement strand
ATCAGTTCGGGCAGCACCTCGGCAGCGTCACCCTCGAGCACTTCCTCGGCGTTGTGGCCAAGGTCGTACAGGTCGATCAACGTATCGTCGTGGTCGGGGTGTTCGCGGGATGGCGGGTGGTAGGTCAGCGCTCCCATCGTGCGGGTGCCGAGGTAAGCCAGGCGATCGAGAGGGGAGAGCGTCGCGGGGTCAATGCCTTGGCGGCGGAAGTGGCGATCCATCAGGAGCAGACCCCATCCATCGGGGAGTGAGTCATCGAACACGCCGGGCAGTGGGCCAAATGCGTGGTCGGTGTGCTCGATCAGGCCGGGCTGGACGGGCAACTTGAACGGCGACAGCTCGATGCCGGTGTTGAGAAAGGCATCGTCGTATTCGAAGTAGATGCGGCGATCCTGCTCGGCGAGTCTGCCGACCGTCAATGTGTCGCCCGGCGTGCGCTGCAGCTTGACCGTGAGTTGTCTCATCGCACGCCTCGCTTCCGTTTAGGTGCTGATGCGGTGCGTGCCGCCAGTTCGTCGATGCTCGATGCGGGCGGCGGCTTGAGCAGATCGGCGAACTCGTCGAGCCGCCCGAGCGCGTGGCAGAGCTTCAGCATGTTGTCAAGCGATGTGCGGCCGGTCCGTTCGTATCGCCGAATGGTCGGCAGCGACACGCCCGATCGCTCGGCCAGTGTCTCCTGCTTCCACGCGCGGCGCAGGCGTTCGGCCCGAATGCGCTCAGCCAGTAGACTGGCGATCTCGTCGGGATTGTGCAGTTGGATTGGGCCCTTGGCCATACCGTCTCCATCGGCATATTGGAGATCATATTTTATCACCAATGGCTATCGATGGCCATTTGACAACCATAATTGAGCGATAATTGTGCCCGGTACAGCGTGGGGCGCAAGCCGTGCCGGCGGACGCCTTGTGCAAGGATTCGTACCAGCTCCCGGGGCTGGTGCCGTAAGCTGCGACGTGGTAGAAGGATGGAACTGTGGGCGTTTGGCCTTCCAAGCTGAATGTTGAGGGTTCGAGTCCCTTCGCCCGCTTTCCTCAACCCACCTGACGATGAACGCCTTGCGTTGCCAGCCGGCGACACAAGGCGTCTTTGTTTCGCCCCCGTCGCGAGTTACGCACCAGCCGTATCAACCGACCAACGCCTGCCCCTTGACGACACACGCCAACGTGTGCCACCGGTGGCCTGCCGTCCGTGCAAGGATTCGTACAAGCGCCCGACCACTTCCGGGGGCGACGTGCAAGGTTTCGTGCAAGGACTGGGGGCAAGACGAACCGGACCGATCGCGTGAGATCGTAAAATGGTCAGGCCGTGGGCTTCGCTTACAACGCTTTCACTGCCGGTTCGTTGAGGAATTGTGTGGGGGTTACGACTCTGACCTCACGCCGTTTGCGTGCAGGGAAGTGCTTCAGGTTACCGGTGACCAGATAGTCCGCCTGCCCGGCCATGGCGACTTCGAGGAACATGGCATCCGCCGAATCAGGCAGTTCCAGGCCCCAAGGCGTCGGGGCCACCACCTCGGCCACCTGCTCGATGAACTCCATCAGGTCGGCCACCGCCTCGACGTCGAAGCCGAACTTGGGGCGGGCCAGCACATCGCGATATTCGGTGAGAATACGGGCATCGACGCAGAGATGAACTCTCCCCGCCAGGATGAGTTGCAGCACCTGCGCCGGTGTGCCGAACGGCGAGAGCAGGCCCGCGACCAGCACATTGGTGTCGAGGACGATCTTCATCGCCGACGGCTCTTACGGGCGGCTGTGACTTCGTTCTCGATGTCCTTGGCTGAAAGCTTGTCCCGACCGGTAGCGGCGGATTGCTCCTGCAACTGCTTCGCCGCTCGCAGGGCCCGAGCCTGACGAATCTCTGCCAGCGACTGCTCGAAGCTCTGTTCATCGGTCGCGCTGACGATGGCGATGGGCTTGCCGTTGCTGGTGATGACCAGATCCCGCTCCTGGCCAAGCTCACGCCAGACATCAGCGGACTTGGTTCGAAGATCACGAACTGAAACGAATCGCATGTCTGGCCTCCTTGGGTGGCACACAATCGTGACACCATAGTATACGCGATCGGCATCCACGGGGCTATACTTGAAATCACTGCTGTCCAAAACAATTTCTGATCGCACATCTCAGCCCTGATGGTAACCTCTGAACGGGCTTTTGGGACGGGTTCCGCCGTGATCTCGTGTTCAGGTTGGCCGATCTGCTGTCCAGGAGTTCGGGCCGAACAGTTCCAGTTGATTCTGCGGCCGATCGGGCGGCTTGGTGTACGGCGGTCAAGTCCCGGTTCTGCTGTAAATTTCTGAAGGGGCGGGGTCCTTTCTGGTGGACTGGTGTCGCTGGGCGAACGCTTCGTCCAGTTCGGTTCGAATCGCATCCAGTTGCTGCCTGTCGAACGCGCTGACCTTGATGCCCCGCCACTTGGCTGACGCCCGGATCACCGCGGCGAACATCAGCTTCAGCAGCGGCTTCTCACCGAAGGCATGCGGCATGACCTTCGTCCGCCGCCGCTCCTCACCGAACAGGCGTTCGAGCAGGTTCGTGGTGCGGATCGTCTTGCGATGGTTCAGCGGGAACCGCAGGTGCG
>CAYNCM010000193.1:0-2660 GCA_964395825.1 uncultured Planctomycetaceae bacterium | reverse complement strand
GCGTGGCGGTGGGAACGGTGCTGCAGATCGGCGTCGCACCTCTGACAGCGGGGCCTCGGGGGCGGGCGGGGGGCCTTCGGCCGGAATGGGGTTGGCCGCCTCGGGCGCGGATTCGGCGGTGTCGGCCTCGCCGGACACCGGGGGGGTGGTCGGGGCGTCGGCGGTCGGGTTGATCTGCTCCAGTTGCTCGATCGCCGCGCGGGCGGCGGCGGAGTGGGGATAGGCGTCGATCACCCGCTGGTACATGAATCGGGCGCTGACCATCCGGTTCTGCTTATGGTACCACCGCGCGGCGACCAGGGCCTTGTGGGCCAGGGATTCGTCGATGCGTGCGAGCCGCTCATCGGCGCCGTGCTTCTCGGCGATGCCGGGATAGCTCTGTTTGAAATCCTCCAGTCGGCGCCGGGCCTCCAGCAGGCCGGTCGCATCGAAGCGCGGTCCCTTGAAGGTGGCGAGGTTGGCGTCGATGCGGCGGATCATGGCGTGCTCGCGCCATTGGCTGTCGGGGTAGTTGGCCAGGAACAGGCCGTACGCCTCGGCGGCGAGGGTCATCTCGCTGCGGCGGTAGTAAAAATCGGCCAGTTCCTTGCCGGCGATTTGCGCGGTGTCGGAAGCCGGGGCGCGTTCCTGCACGCGAATGAACAGTTCCTCCGCTTCGCCCTGAGCGGGCATGATGCGCATGCCCCACAGCCGGCGTTTCGTGCCCCCGGCGAACGTCTGGGCGATCCGAAGCTCGCGATCCAGCGCCGTGTGGAATTGCTCGGAATCGGGATAGCGGCGGACGAGGTATTCGTAATCGTACAGCGCTCGGTAGTAATGCTTGCGTGCGGCCTTGGCGTCGGCCCGCAGCAGGTAGGCTTCGGGCAGGCGCCGATGGCGGCGGTGGGACTTGATCCAGTCGTCGGCCAGATCTTCGGCTTCGGCGGGTTGTTCCTCGGCGATCAGGCGGCGGATTTCGTTCAACGCCGCCTCCGCCGAGCCGGCCTCGGGCGCTTCGACCTGGCGGAAACCCGCTTCGCGCAGCTCGTAGGATTCCTGCGCCCCGGCGGGCAGCGCCACAAGCAACGTCACGGCCGTGATGAGCGAGGCATGGCGGAGGCGATCGGCGGTCGTCATGTTCAGCTTCCCTGCGAAGACCGGATGATTCGATCGAGCGAAAGACGATGATAAACCTGTGAGGGCAAAACGGCAATCGCCCCGGAAGCGCCCCCTTCCTTCCGGGCAGGGGCGCCGAGCCGATTCGGACCCGCGCTTCGCTTCAGTCCGGCGTGGCGGGGCGAAGGGCGCGGCGGATGGCGCGGGCGAGTTCGCCCGGTTCTTCGGGAATCGCGCTGAAGCGGCGGTCACCGACGATCAGACCCGGCATCCATCCGATTTCCAGCCGGCCGGCCAATTGCAGGTCGCGTTGAATCATCTGATCGACGCGCGAATCGGCCAGCGCCTCGTCGAGCGCCGTTTCGCCGATCCGCCGAACCGCTTCGCGCCGGGCGGCGGCGGGGGTCAGACCGTCCTGGTGCTCGAACAGCCAGTGGTGGAACGGCTCGTAGTGCGACGGGTCGGCCAGCCACACCGCCACCGCCAGCTTCGCCAGCCGGCACGCGTGGGCGTAACGCGGGCGGTCTTCGAGAATCTGCTCGTTGCAGTCGCTGGACTGCGGGGCGTAGACGATCAGCACCGCGACGTCGGGCGGCAGGTAAGGCCGGGCGTCGCGCAGCAGACCGTTGACCGTGCCGCATCGGACGCAGGTGTAGTCGATCACTTCAATGACCAAACGGTCGGCGGGGGTCAGGCCGATCACCGGATGGGCCCGGCGGTTGAGAGTGACCTGTCCCTCGAACAGGCGCACGAGATCACCTTCCTCGCCCGGTTCGACGTAACGCTGGGCCTGGGTTTGCCATTCGATCGGCTGGGTGTAGCGCGGCACGACGAACCATTGCCCGCCGATCAACGCGGCAGCGCCCAGCGCCCCGGCGAGAACCGCCGTCGGCATCGCGCGGCCCAGCGAGGGCGCGATCACGCCGACGTGCAGGGACACCAACCCGCCCAGGATCAGGGCGATCGCGTGTTCGATCATGCACCAACTGCACAGTCGATCCAATACCGCCAGTTGCAGATAGATGAACCACCCGGCGGCGACGACCGCGGCGGTGACCAGCGTGATGACCCCCCACCACAACCGACGCAAAGCCTTGTCGGACCGACGCGGACCGATGCCGAACAGTGCGAGGGCCAGGGCCAGATAGGCCCCCACCGCCGGCAGCGCCACCGGCACCCCGAACACCCGTGCCCAGCGGCTGTTAAGCACCGATTCGCAGTCGAGCCACGACAAACCCGGGCAGAGCGGAACCGTCTGCCGGGCCGCCGCCCAGTGCGCCGCAATGTGGGTAAGAAGCAGAAACCCGGCGATGGTCAGCCCCCCCACCGCCATCACGCGCATCACCCACCGCATCGCTGGCGAAGGCAAAATGTGAATTGTCATTTTCGCGCCGATCACTCATGTCGCACGACCCAGGCCTCAATAGCCGAAGCGCCCGTCACGCCATCACGGGGCCTCAAACCTCAGCCTTGGCGTTCACGTGCGGATTTGCCCGTTTCCGCGGACGATCCACTTGTAGGTGGTCAGGTCGGCGGCGCCCATGGGTCCGCGGGCGTGGAGCTTG
>CAYNCM010000192.1:0-2670 GCA_964395825.1 uncultured Planctomycetaceae bacterium | reverse complement strand
CGCGGATCGGCGAAGTCGGACGCCGTGACAATCTGGTCGCATTCGCGGAAAATGTCGACGCCGGGCGTGCCGGTGACGAAGGCGCTGTCCTGTGGCGTGCCGGCGACGATCAGCGAACCGAGTAAAGCGATTTCGGCGGTGGGCGATTCGATAAGGCTGGTGGTGGTGGTGGTTATGCTGCTCATGCGGCACCCCCTTGCTCGGTGGCGCTGGCCAAATAGCGATGAATCTCCGCCACGGCGATCAGTACCCGCCGCCCCACCCGCACGGGCCGAAGCTGGCCCGACGCGATCAGCATGTCGATGGATCGGGGGCACACGCTCAGAGCGTCCGCCGCTTCTTCCTTGGTCAGAGCCAGTCGCGGCACAGGCGCTATCGCGGGATCAGCCGGGTGGTGGTCATAATGCCACCGCCCGGCGCTCAGCTTCGATGCGCCGAAGTTCGCGGGCGATGTGGTCGGCGTCGGCGTCGGAATAGATGCCCACGCCACCGGCCAACGCTATGGGCTTGACGCCCAGCCTTTCGGCAACATAGCGAGCGTGGTAGTGCTCCCGCCCGGCCTGTTCTGCGATTGATCTGAGAGTATGGATTCGCATGGTGTCACCCTTGTTGGGTAGCCGATGGCCGATACGCACGGCCAACACCTCCAACGTAGAGCACCTTCCACGCGGGTCGAACACTTCGCGATTGTTTCGGGAACGTTTCGGGAACACTGCGCGATTGCGCTATTCGCCCACAACAGGACTCACCTCGACGCCGTATCGGACTTCGTCGCCATCAAGTTCGGCAGTGATGTAGTTACTGGCCTTGGCTCTGGATGCAAAGTCTGACTTTATCACGCGGTTTGTATTCTCATCCACAACTTGGTAGGTCGTATGCTCTGTGGCTTTGGAACTTCGCGGCACAGGCTTGTCCTTCTCGGCGCGATCTTTCGGCAGTTCCTCCTCAGAGGACAGATCGCCGCAGACTTCTTGCGACTTCTCAATTATCTGCTCAACCGTCATGGCGCTGTTCTGGGCTATGACGGGCAAGTACCGGTCAAGGTCGTAGATGTTGCCACGCTTCGTGCGTTTGAACGCTTCAAGGCCCCAGTTCTCGACGGTACGTGCCTGGACCCCCGCGATGTCGGCTATCTCCCGCTTCGTTGCCCATCGCGTGGGGCCTTCTTCCGTTGCCGCACGCCCTGCCACGGCGGAATCACGGGCCATCGCCATCATGTCCGACGGGCGCGGATCACCCGCCGCGTCCGGTGGTTTCAGCGCCTTCAAATCGGCCTCGACTGCGGCCAAAGCGCCAGTGAGGATCACATGAAGATGGGCGTTTAGCGGGCGCGAGGTGACGGCGACGCCGAATGGTCCGACTTCGCAACAGGAGGGCAAATACCAAAGCGCCAGCGATTGAAGAGGGGGATAGTTCTTTACGATGTCGTGCACCTGTGCAAGCACGCTGTAACACAAAGTTAAGAATGTTTCGTCGGTGAGTTGCTTGGACCAGCCCGGCAGGTTGACAGCATCTTCTTTGCGCAAATGATCCACATATTGGCGATCTTCGGGACATTTCGTCCAGCAGGACATCATGTTCTGCAATTCGTCACTGTCAATTACCCGTTGGGATTGATCCCGGAATCGCGGTTCCGCAAATGCGTAGGTGATTGTGAGCCTGTGAACGGCACTGGCATAATCTTCGATCGTTTGCTCGACGCCCATGATGCACCTGCGCTTTCGAGGTCGGGCCGGTGGGCGGGACGGCAGGCGGCAGGTGAATGCCTGCTCACCACGCCCTCACCGTGCGCCGGGGATCAGTCGGCTACCCGTTGTGCGTCGATTATACCGCTTTGCCCACCGGCGTCCCCGCACGAATTGGCCGGTCTAAGCTCGACTTTTGCCATTCTCCGCAGGCCTCACGCGGCTCGACACACGATATCCACCAGCATGCGGCACAGCGGCGGCGGGAGTTTTTGAACACCCCCGTGCAAACACGGCTGTGTGAAAACCGTCTGCTCCCAGAACAGACATCGTACCGTCGCCAGCGCATCGGCGAACGTCGGTTCGGCCTTGCCCTGCCGGCGCGGGCCGGCCACCTGCTCGGCGCTGAGCTGCAGCACCGCCTCGATCGTCGCACGGCCCATCACGTCGATCACCTCATCCACCGCACACTCGGCCTGTTCGACCAACTCCACCAGCGGCAACAGCCACTGGCCCTCCCGGCTCAACATCCTCGCCAGTTGCTCGCTGGAAAGTCTGTCCCCGGTCTCCGCGATCTGGTACCCTTCGCTCATGGTGGTGGCTCCTTGAAACACCGTTAACGAAATCCAACCCGGATCGTACATCCGGGCTCAGGAGCCATCACCCTTTATTCAACTTCCAACTGCGAGCGGGACATCATCTCGACCGGACCGTCCACAGCATATCGGTCACGGTGCGTCGGCCCATGGCGAGCATCGCGCCGACCAGCAGGACCATCGCCCGCTGGAAAGTGGGCCGGGAAAATGCTACACCAAAGCTCATCAGCAGCGGTTGTGCCATCCTTGGCAAGCTGAACATGTCGGACTCCTTTCCGATCTGTTGTGTTCACACCATCAGAATCGGTTGGAGTCCGACTTTTTTGATAGCATTTCACTGCTGTCCAAAACAATTCCTGATCGCACATCTGAGCCCTGATGGTAACCTC
>CAYNCM010000191.1:0-2675 GCA_964395825.1 uncultured Planctomycetaceae bacterium | reverse complement strand
GATAGCTGAGCAGGTCGTATTCGCCCTCGGGCAGGTCGAGCGTGAGGGTGATCGTCTCGTCCTTGTCACGCGGGCCGATCCATTCCCGGACCAGGTCGATCGGCGAATCGGTCAGGCCATTGTCGCCCTGATCGCGGGCTCGGTCGTTGCTGCCGCTGATGTCGTAACTGACAGCAACATCCTCGCCGATGCCGAACGGGTCGGTGAAGGTGATCGGCCCCGCCGATCCCTGGTCTTTGGTCAAGCTCACGCCTTCGAACCCGGCTTCCGTTGGGCCGCTCTCCGGGTTGAAATCAACCTTGAGCACAGCGGCCGAGGCGGTGCCGGCCCAGGCCAGCGCGGCGGTCAGGGTGAGGGTCAAGGTAAGGATACGTGGGTGTCGCATGATCAACCTCCTAAAGTGAGTGAAGAAAACCAAAAAAACCAAATCAGGCGTGAAGAACGAAACATGATCCGGGAACCGTTCCCGGCTTCAGACGCTTGCTTTTAGACCCTTGCTTTGTGTAAAACATGCAGGGCCGTGGCATGTCCCGGCCACACCGCAGCGGCGCTTCGGCGACGTTGTTGCCGGAAGCGGCCCGTGTCCCGCTTCCGTCGCCATCGTCTCTTGCACATCCTCGATGCGGGCCATATGTATGAGTATGTCACCCGCCGGGGGCCGTGTCTTTGGTTGGGAGTGCCAAATTTTGTCCATTCTTGACGTTCCCCGCCCGCAAGGGCCGCCGCGCCCGTGCGAGGGGCCTCGTAAGGTCCCTGGATCGGAGCTCGGCCGTCGCGTCGGGTTGGGGTTCAATCGCCCCGGCACAGGAACACCGGGCGGGAGGCGCGGCCCCACTTCGCGGGCGAGACGCCTTCGTGCTTCTTGAAGACCTTGCTGAAGGCGTGGACGCTGTCGAAGCCGCATCGGGGGGCGATCTCGGTGCAGTTCAACTGCCCCTCCAGCAGCAGCTCCTTGGCCCGGCCGACCCGCAGCAAGTTGAGGTAACGCAGGGGCGAGACGCCGGTGTGGGCCTTGAAAAGCCGGGAGAAGTAGGCGTTCGACAGGCCGGCCTCGCGGCTTAGCTCATCGATGGTCAGGGGTTGATCGAACTGTTGCTGCATCACGTCCAGCGCGTGGCGGACGTTGTGCCATCCCTTGCTGCTGATCGGTTCGCCTTGCAGCACGCCGCCGCTGTGCCGGACGTAGCGCCCCAGCGCGTCGGTCAGCCGCCCCTGCACGATCAGTTTCCACCCGCCGCCGCGCCGCTCCCATTCCTCGAGCATCCCGTCCAGCAGGTCGGCCATCGCTTGCCGACGGCCCTCGGGCAGGGCGATGATGGATGGGAGCTTGTCGAGGAACTCCCACTCGGTGTCGGCCTTGAAGTGGACGACGTGATGCCGGATGCTCTGGCCGGGCTCGACCCGCAGCACGTGGGGCACGTAGGGGGGCATCAGGATGGCGCATCCCGCGGCGAAGTCGTACTCCCGCTCCTGCAGGCGGTAAAGGCTGGAGCCGGCGGCGGCGTAGATCAACACGTAGGTCGGGTCGGTGAAGGACCCGATGATTTGCCGATCTTCCACGCGGACGTTTATGACGGTGAGCATGGCTCGATCCTCGGTATATCCTCAGCGCCCAGCTATCGGCCGGCAAGTCAAATATGGACAAAATTTGTCACCGCCAGCTAAAGACACGCGACTCGCCGGGTTTTAGCCTAAAGAACACGATAAGGAGACAGCCATGAAGAGCGATTGCATCGTGTTCACGCAACCCGGGGTGGCCCGATTCCAGCCGGAAGGGCACGAGGTGGGCGAGCCGGGCCGCGGCGCCGTGCGGATCCGGACCGAAGCCAGCGTCGTCAGCGCCGGCACGGAGCTGGCCATCCTCTCCGGCGGGGAGGGCTGGGCCCCCCTGCCGTACGTCCCGGGCTACGGCTCGGTCGGGCGCGTGGAGGCGACGGGGCCGGGTTGCGGCAGCATCGAGGTGGGCGACCGGGTCTTCACCTACGGCCGCCATGCGGCGACGGCGATGTCCGAGACGCTCATCATCCCGGTCCCGGATCCGTTGCCCTCTGCCCATGCCGCCCTCACGCGGATGGCGCAGGTCGCCATCACGGCGGTGCGCGTGAGCCGGGTGGAGCTGGGCGACTGGGTCGTGGTGCTGGGCATGGGCCTGGTCGGGAACCTGGCTGCGCAGTTGATGCGGTGCTCGGGCGCACGGGTCATCGGCGTGGACATCGAGCCCGAGCGGCTGGCCATCGCCTCCGAGTGCGGCATCGCGCACACGGTGGACGCCGGCCGCGACGACGTGGCCGACGCGGTGACGGCCATCACCGGCGGGAAGATGGCGACAACCGTCGTCGAAGCGACCGGCATCCCGGATCAGGTCCACATCGGCGTGCAGTTGGCCGGCGCCAAGGGGCAGGTGATCCTGCTCGGCACGCCCCGGGGGAAGTTCAAGGGCGATGCGACGGACCTTCTCAAACAAGTGCATCTGTGGGGCAACTGCGTGACGCTCAAGGGCGCCCACGAATGGCGGTATCCGGTCGAACCTGATCCCGGTGGATTCCAGAAGCACTCCTTGGTGCGCAACGCCGGGATCATCATGAACCTCATGCTCGACGGTGCCCTGAGGATCGATCCGCTGATCACCGACATCGCCTCGCCCCGCGACTGCGGCGAGGTTTACGCCCGCCTCG
>CAYNCM010000190.1:0-2708 GCA_964395825.1 uncultured Planctomycetaceae bacterium | reverse complement strand
ATGTGCCGGGCTAACGCAGCCGCGGCACGTCAGGGGGCCGCTGCGTTTTAAGCTCCAAGTGTCTGGATAAGGTGTGTGTGTCCAGGCTCTGCTCAGGCTCTGCTGCTTCCAGGCTCTGACGGCGTTATCGCCGCCTGGGCGGGTATGGTGCGGGCGTCCCAGGAGGATCCGCCGTGCCTCCGACGGGCCCGCTCCCGCCCGCAGCCTCGGGGCCACGGGGCTTTACGGGGCCGCGACTTCCAGCAGCACCCAGTGGGTGGCCAGGTCGCCGTCGAACGTCAGGACGCGCCCGTCCCGCAGGGGCAGCGAGCGGCCGGGGCTGCCGTCGGGGTGGATTGCGGTGGCGGTGGCCTGCGGCGAAGCGCGGGCGAAGGAAACGCTGCCCTTGACCGGTGCGCTGGCCCACGGCCCCGTGCCGTCCTGCGTCGGAAGAGCGGGCGTCGCCAGCGTCAGCAGCAGGCGTTCGCTGGCGGCGATCGGTCGGCCGTCGAGGCTGGTGCAGGCCAGGGCCATGCGTTCGGTCTGCATCTCGATGGTCAGGTCGCCCAGCTCGATCCGCCGGCCGCCGAGTGCGCCGCTCGCCGCCTGGCTGCGCGGCGTATCGACGGTGAACACGCCGGCGGCCCAGTCGCGGGTCAGCTCACCCGTGTCGGAGACGACCCGCTCAGCGCCCTCGGGCAGGTGGTCGCGCTGCAGGTCCTTGATTGGTTCCATGTCCTCGGGCACCGCGGTCGGTTCCAGCCAGGGCAGCTCCGGCGCCTCGGGCAGAGCGATCCGCACGCCGTGCTGCTCCGCCAGGGTGCGCAGCGTCAGCGACTGTGCGCTGCTGAGCTTCTGGTGGAACAACTGCTCCCCGGTCAGCCGCGTCACCATCGTCTGCCGTGCGGGCGTCACGTGGCCCTGGCGGTAGAGGACGGCGGCGGCGGCCATTAGCGGCGCCAGCTCGGGATCGGTGCCGGCGTTCCAGTCTTTGACCTGCTTCGGCGCGACCCCCTCGTGGTCATAGCTGAAGAGGCAGAGCCCGTCGATCTGCTGGAAGGCGGCGTGGGACGCGGCGTAGAGGGGCAGGTTGAAGCGGTCCGTCCGGGACGCCCGCACGCCCCATTCGGTGATCATCGACGGCTTGTCGGCCACCAGGGAACCGACCACGCCGTGGACCCAGTTGCCCGAGAGCCGGGGGTCGCACCGGAGCAGATCGGGGCCCGCGTACTCGTGCTGATCGATCAGGGTGCCGGCGGCCAGGGCGGGGACCGTGTAGAACTCCTTTTCCCCGTGGAGGGTGTTGCAGGCGATCTGGCAGCGCAGGCCGATGCCCCGCAGGTGTTCGACGGCGCGGCGGTAGAACCGGTGCTCGATCTCCGCCGCGATGAGCTTGGCTCCGACGACCTTGTGCAGCTCGTCGTGCACCGCCTCGTCCAATCCCAGCCGTTTCGCGATGGGATCAGCGATCGCCCGATACATCTGCCGATGGACGGGCTTGTCCTTGTCGGCGTGGAACATGACCGCCCGCCAGTTGGTCAGCAGGTTCTCGTTGGTGATGCCCACCCCGGCGACGGCCGGGTCGTCCACCGCCCGCAGGCCGGTGTAGGGGTTGGTGTGGGTGAGGTAGGCCTCGGCGAAGTCCTGCATCAGCGCTTCGATGCGCGGGTTCACGAAGTTGAAGGCCTTGGCTTCTCCCGGGTAGCTTTGGGAGCCTTGCGGGACCTCCAGTTCGCCGAAGCCGGGGATCTCGTCGCCGCGCTTGAAGCGGCGTCCCACGTGCAGGTCGAGCCAGACGTAAACCCCGTGCTTCTTGAGGCAGTGGACCCACCAGTCGATGCGGTCGATGACCGTATCGTTGAGACGCTGGGTTGAATCGCCGCCGGCGAAGATGTTGGGGTGGACCCAGCGGTTGGAATCGACGTGGTGCAGGCGGACGAGGTTGAACCCCATCGCGGCGATACGCTCGGCCTGGAGCGCGATCGATTCCTTGCTCTGCGCGGTCGCGGCCCGGGCGGTCACGTTGCAGCCCCAGAAGCGTGCCGGCGTGCCGTCGGCGAAGACCAGGCGGTCGCCGTCGGCCTCGACGAACCCGTGCTTGCCCGCCGGCTTGTGGTTGAGCCAGGACACGTCGATCGCCGCCCCGTCCCATCGCACCGTGTCGCGGCGCCAGTCCGGGCCCACCGCCGCGGCCCGCGCCTCGACGCGGCTGCCTTCCGGAAAACCTTCCGACGGGGCGGCCAGTTCACCCTCCGGCAGGGCGGGGTCGATGCGCGTGCCTTCGGGCAGCCGGACGATCAGGTTGGTCCGCCAACCGCCTTCGCTGATGGTGTTGGGCACGAACAGCAGCCGCGGCTTGGCGGGGTCACCCCGATCAAACCTCGCGTTGACCGCCGGCCCCTCGAGCGTCACCCGCAGTCGGGCGCCGTCCGGCCCCTGCCAGGCCCATCCGGTCTGTTCCTTGAGAAGCGTTGGCTTGGGATCGTCTTCGCCCAGGGCGACCGTAAACTGCACGCCGCCGCCTTTGTTGCCGCTGGAAGCCTTCTGGGCGTCGAGGTTGTACTCGATGCCGAGGGTTCGCGGATCGGTTTTGCGGATCCTGCCCTCGACCATGACGTCGAGGCCGTAAAACCCACCGGCGATCTGCCCCGGCTGCGCCCCCGCCTTGATGCCCACGTCGGCCCACTTGTAGTCCGGCCCCCACCCGACGTAGCGCATGGTCAGAAAGG
>CAYNCM010000189.1:0-2720 GCA_964395825.1 uncultured Planctomycetaceae bacterium | reverse complement strand
TTTCGCCGATGCCGGTGTCGTAGATCAGCGGAGAGAGGCGACAGCTCTTGCCCCAGGTCTTGAACTCCGCGGCAAGCCGCTGCTTGTGCGACAGCAGCATGGTGGTGAAAAATTCCAGCACGTCCGCTGCTCGGTCGGTGGTGAAGTCGTCCCGACCGACGGTCTGGGCCACGCCTTCGAACGCCGCCCTGGCTTCCGGGTTCGTGTCGTTGAACGATGCCGGCTTGCCTTCGCCGCGGAGCGGCGCCAGGAGGATCGTCTGGTCGTCAAGCGATTCGCCGTCCATCAGGAATCCCCATGCCGAGACGACCTTCTCCTCGCTGCCGTATTTTTCCCGCAGGTACTCGTGCCAGCGGTCGAGCAGGGAATTCCGGAAATACTCGGGCAAGTTCTGCCCGCGGCCGTGGATCATGTTGGGCGCGAACCATTGTTCGTTGGTCAATTCCCAGACGACGTTGACCGGATCGTCGCTGTAGCGCAGGCCGGTGTGCTGGTTGACGTGCTGGGCGGCGGACCGCATCTTCTGAATCGTCCATGCTTCGAGTCGGGGATCCCAGATGCCGGCCAGCGAATAGGACGGCCTCATCGCCGGCACGTTCGGCGAGCGCCAGTCGGTTTTCATCATCGAGTACACGGCAGCTTTCCACGCCCCGGCCGTCCGGGGTTCGTCGATCATGGCCGCGGCCTGATCGAGCTGCGCTTCATAGATCGTCCCCGCGCCGCCGCCGAGGCCTGCCGGCCAGATCGCGACGCCCTGCCGGGCGCATTCAGCGAAGAAGAAATCGATGCGGTCGCGCGCCGAGCCGTCGCCCTTGGTGTAGTCCCCGTCACCGCGGTAGTGCCAGAAACGGACCATGTTGAAGCCCATCTGCTTCAGCCGTTCGACGGTCTTGCGCTGGCCGTCGTAGATGTCGCCTTCGTGCTCCTGCGCGGGACCGGGGAAGTTGCCGATCGCGCCCCAGTATCGCTGCCGCTGCCCGTTGAGGGACAGATGCCCGTCGGTATCGACCGTGACGTATGCCGAATCAGGCGGCAGGTCGCCCGCGACGGACGGCGATTGCGCCGGCTCACCACGGCTGACCGACTGCGACAAAAGCAGGGCTGCCAGACAAAGGCAGTGAAACGGTGCGCGTTCGGTCATGACAGGGTCTCCGAGGGATCGTGGCTGAAGGTTGGCAGATTCAATTCCGAAGCGCAACACTGGGCGGATCACCTGCAATCAAGAGGTACATGAGTCGTCTGATGGGCCGGTACTTCGACGCCGGGTTCACCGGCGAGCGGGCACGGCCCGAGGGGTTCGACGATCTGGTCGTCGCCCTCGATCAGCAATTGGACACGAGCGTCGAAAGGCGTGGGATTTTCCAGCGTCCCTCGGCGAAGCGGGCGTGGATGAAGCCCGATGGCGTTCGACCGCTCAACAGAGGGTCGAACGTCCGCAGCGCGCGGCGACGGGTCAGCGCATCGCCGTCGGCCAGCAACGCGTACATCGTGTTGCAGCCGCCGACCCATCCGGTCTGCCAGTCCTGACTGGCCGCCTCGCGCATGCCGACGCTGTAATAGCCGTATCGTTGGACCCAGTTCTGTTCGTTGAACTTGCGTGTCTGCAGCCGCCACGCTTCGGCAAACGGCAGCACCTCACGCGACGAAAGCGGCGTGCGGCTCGGCGGTCGCTGGAACCGCAGCCGAGGGCGGATGTCCATCAACCGTCGCGCCAGTTCCGCCGGCCCGGAAGTGGTGAACGCGAGAAAACCCACCGTCAGCGTCATGACGTCGCCGGCAACCCACGTGGCACCGATGTCGTTGCTCGGTCGCGTTTCACGGCGCATCGCCTGCCGAACGCCCGCGGCAAGAATCTCCACCGCGATCGCTTTGCCCCCGTCGTCTTCAGCCACACGGATCACGGTGTCGACGTCGGTTCCCACCGCCCGCTGCGGCGTCCACAACACCAGGCCGCGACCGACCTCGGGGTGGTACAACGCGACTGCCGGGACGCTCATGTCGCCGGCCTTCATCTGCAGCATCCCACCACCGCCGATCTCCAGCCGCGGCACGAACGGCGTCTGAATCATCTCGGGGTCCGCGCCGCGATCCTCAAGGTCTTCCGCCCGCGTGGTGCCGGTCGGGCTGAAGCGGTTGCCCGCGTACGCCGCAGCCGGCAGGAGGACGTACCCGTTCGTCGTCCAGTCGTCGATTTCGATGCGCAGGCCGAACGAGGCGATCTCAATTCGGCCGTCGGTCACCCGACCGGTCAACGTCAGCCGGTCCGCATCGGAGGTGAAAGCGACACGAACCGTGCCGCCGGGCAACACCAGGGCCGTTTCACCGGACGCGAGGATGAGCGGTGTCGTTGCCTGATCAATCGGCAGCGTGTCCCGGTGGGTTCGAACAATCGCCGACGCCGATCCGAGCAGGTCCAAGGGATCGGCCAGGCCGGTTGAGTCATCTGAATGCTGCTTCATCGTGATGGTCCTGGATTGGCATCGTCGGATGAATCGGTGCCGGTGCCGCGGCATATCACTTCTGGGCCTCCAACACCTCCGGCGGGCAGAGCAGGACGGAGAACGCGCAGTAGGCCGGGCCGTTTTCGATCCGCACCAGGATCGTGTTGAAGCCCTCGGTGAAAATCACCTTGCGAAATCCCTCGTCGAGGTTCCAGCTCGACTGACCGACGTCGGTCCAGATCACGTCGCCGTTGAGCCAGACCTTGGCCATGTCGTCCG
>CAYNCM010000188.1:0-2782 GCA_964395825.1 uncultured Planctomycetaceae bacterium | reverse complement strand
GCTGGTAAATGAAACTCTCCCCCACCATGGAGGCGGTGCTGCTGGCGATGGATTGCGGCTGCCGTCTGGTCGGCTCGGGCATCGGCGGCGCGACGCTGCTTTACGGGCGCATCACCCACGCCATCGGCTACCAGACGCACCAGGCGCTGATCCGCAGGGGCCTGGTGATCCGCGAACCGCGCCGCAGTCGTGTCACGATGAGCTGCGACTGGTACCTCACCGAGCGCGGCATCGACGCCGTGCGGCAGATCAAGGAGTCAGCATGACCACCCTCGACCACAACACGACGCCGATCGCCGAGTCGATCATTCCGAGCGCCGAGTTTCGGGCGGCGGTCGATCAACTGCTGATCGAGTGCCGGCCCGACCTGCCGCCCACGCCGTGGATCGACCAGGCGATATTCGACCACTACGGCGCGCTGACGGGTGAGGAGTTCGATCGCGTCCGCGACACGGTGCTCCAGTACATGACCCTCATCGTCGCACGCGAGGAGTTCGGCCTGTGATGACCAGCAATCAGCAATCAGCAGTCAGCGATCGGCCGCCAGCCGGGGGCGAGCGGCACGATTGCCCCGTGTGCGGCACGCCGTACATCGGAACCGTCGTCGACGGCGACTGCCCGGTGTGGGACCGCGCCGAGCAGAGCTTCAAGATCGGGCGCGAGTTCCCCTGCGTGCACTGCCAGATCATCGTCTGCTGGTGGCAGGCGTGCAGTCTGGACGGCGATCCGGTCCAGCACCACACCGCGCGGCTCGGGGGCGGCTACATCCGTGGCGCGTACTACGCCGCGTGGCTGTCCCGCCACGCCCGACACCTGGAGCTGGAACTGCAGGAGATTTGACGGCCATCAAACCTCAAGACTCACGACTCACGACTCAAGACTCCCCATGCCCATGACCAGCCAACAACGCGACGTGCTGCGACAGATCGCCCGGATGGACCAGGCGCTGCAACTGGGGCTGGACCTGCGGCACCGCCTGCGCGACATCGCGTTCGTCGCCCGCCTGCACCACCAGGACGATCTGGCGCGGCAGGCCCGCGACGCCAAACGCGAGGTCCACCAACTGACATTCGAGATGCGCCAGGCGCGTCTCGATCTGGAGCGACAGCAATGAGTCAGCATCCCCTCGTGATCCTCCCTCAACCGCTCGCACACCGCCGCGTGCGATGGCGATGGCGTCAGTTCGCCTGCGGCGTGGCGGTGGGCCTGCTGGTCGGCGCGACGTTCGCGCTGTGCGTGATGGTGCCGGAGGTCTGGCTCCTCGCGGTGCTCTGCCTGTTCGGCAGCATGACGATCGCGCCGCTGCTCAATCACAACCCCCACCGCATCGCCGACCGGCGCGCGGGATAAGCTGATCGCTGATCGCTCAAAAATGACCGCACTCCCATCCATTTCGCTCATCGCTGATCGCTCATCGATCGACTGGTCGCAGTGGCTGACCATCGCCGAGGCCGCGCCGAGGCTCGGCATGACCGATCGTCACCTGCGCCGCTTGTGCGCCGATCGCCTGGCGGCGGCTGGCACCGCGATGCACGTGCGGCCCCCTGATGGATCGGCCGCCCAATGGTTCGTTCATGTCGGTTACGACGCACGCCTGACATTCGCCGCGGCGCCGGCTGATGTCGGGGACGCCTTCATGGATCGCGGGTACTCGCTCAAGCAGATTGCGATCGCCAACGGCAAGCTCACCTGCATCCGCCGCATGAGGTCGCTACGGACATCCGGCGCGGTGATGACGTGCGCGATGCCGATGCTGATTGCCGATCTCCGCGGGGGACTGGTGGCCGACATCCGCCGCCGATTCCGCTGCCGCTTCTCGGTGAGCGAGCGGTCCATACAGCGATGGGACCGGTTGTATGACGAGGGCGGTTTCGACGCGCTGATCGACCCCCGCGGCGGCGACACCACGGAAGCCGGCGATCCGCGGGCCTGGGAACTGTATTGGTCGATCGACATGCAGGAGGCGAAGGTCAAGCCCCGCCGCGCATGGCGGATCGTCGACGCTGAAGCCGCAGAACGCGGCTGGCGGTGGCTCAGCTATGCCGCCTTCAAGCGTCGGCTGCGGACAATCCGCCCGCAGATCGAACGTGTGGCCGCCCGTGACCCGCGTAAGGTGCGGAACGTCGCCGAGCCCAAGGCGCATCTGGACCCAGACCTGTTCGAGCCGAACGAAACGTGGATCGGCGACCACGCCCAGGCGGACGTGTGGTGCACGATGCCGGATCGTGATGCCCCCGTGCGTCCGTTCGTCAGTGTGCGCATGGACTGGCGCACGCGGACGATCGTCGGCCACGTGGTGGTGCTGAAGCCCGACTCCACGGCGATCGCCGCGTGCGTGCGTGCCGGCTGCGACGATCCGGAACTGCTCGGACCGCCAGACAAGCTGTGGGACGACAATGGGAAGGACTACCGGGCCAAGGTGCTGATCGGCGGGAAGATCGTCGGCCGGCGTGTGCTCCGCAAGGAGACGTACTTCGAGGAACGGCCGTTCGTGGAGGGCATCTACGGTGGCATGGGCATCACCCCGCACTTTGCCATTCCCCACAACCCGACCGGGAAGGGCCGGCTTGAACTGTGGTTCCGTCACTGGCTGCATGATGCTTTCGAGCGTGTGAAGTTCCCCGCCGGCTATTGCGGCAGCACCACCGTGGATCGGCCCGAGCACCTGATGATGACGCGGAAGGCGGGCAAGCTGCCGACGCTGGATGAGTATTGCCAGGCTCTCGCCGAATTCATCGCCGGCTACAACCGATCGGCGGATCACGACAAGGAGGATCTGCGC
>CAYNCM010000187.1:0-2788 GCA_964395825.1 uncultured Planctomycetaceae bacterium | reverse complement strand
CGCCCGCGGCTGGTGGCGTATGAACGGGGCACGCCTGCGGCTGGGGGAGGACAGTGCGTCATCCGGCCCTTCGCGGCGTTGAGGGCTGGTCTTGGGACAGGAATGAAACGATGAGCCGCGTGCTCAGGGCACGAGGAACGAGTCGTTTTCATCGCTGGGGGTTTCGGTGCCGGTGTACCGGATGGGTCGGCCCTGGATGTACTGGGCGGTCTTGTCGTGGATTTGCCAGATGTTGTCGTTGCCGTTGACCATCGGGGCGGTCAGTCGCAACACCCGGCCGTCGGACAACAACACGTTCTGCACCTGGAGCGTGGCGTGATTGGCGCTCAGCGCGGCGGGGTCGAGTTCGCTGCGATAGGCGCCGGGCTGGAACAGCGGATTCTTGTCGCCGAGGATGGCGATGCGCACGGTGCGGTTGAGGCGGTTGGCGTGGTGGGTGAACTGGTTCTGGTAGCTGAAGCTGGTGGACGGTGCGTCGGGCCAGTCGCGCATGCCGACGGACGCGCGTCGGAGGGCATCGGGATTACCGGGACAGGTCAGTTGTTCGGCGGTGAGGTATCCGCCTCGGATCAACAGGAACAGGTGGGCGGAGTTGCTTCGGGTTCGGCCCTCTTCGGTGAAGGAATTGACGTGCCACCATGGATCGCCGGGGCGGGCCTTGACGGCGGGCATTCGTCCCTGGTGTTCGGCGGCGTAGGAGGCGAAGCCCATGCCGGCGGCGGCGAGGTTGGTCTGGCAGGCGTCCTGCCGGGCGGTGGCGCGGGCGCGGTTGAGCGAGGGCCAGATCAACGACACGCTGATCAGCACCACCGCGGCGGCGGCCAGCAGCTCGCGCCAGCGGAGGCCGGTCGAGCGGCCGTCGCCACTGAGGGCCTGAATCTGTTGGGTGTAACGTTCCTTCTGTCTTGCGCGGCGGACGGTGTCGATGGTGCGGGCGGCCAGCAGATCGCCGGGACTCGGCGCGGGCAGATGATCCATCAGGCCCAGCAGTTCGGCCAGTCGGCAGGCGCGATCGCGCCGGGCCGGCTCAACGGCGTCGGGGTCGAATCGGGCGGCGATCAGGGCGTCGAATGCCTGTTGATCTTCGGGGCACAGGCCGGCGGGATCGATGTGATTCATCGGCTGATTCATCGTCGGTCCGTTATCGGGCTCACTCACGGCGTGAGCGGTGAGGGCTCCATGGCGGTTACTACGTGCGGTCGGCGGGCCGGTTCTGTCTTTTCCATTCCTTCGCGAAAGTTCCCACCGCCGTGTGCAGTCGGCTTTTCACCGTGCCCAGGGGAATCTGCAACACCTCGGCGATCTGGTGGTAGGGAAACTGCTGGAAGTAGGCCAGCAACAGAATCTCCCGCAGGTGGTCGGGCAGGGCCTGGACGGCCCGGTTGACCCGCTCGCGCAGTTCCGCTTGCTCCAGGGGCTCGGACGGCAAGGGCAAATCGGCCTGCATCAGGTCCAGGTACGTCTGGCCCTCCGACCCGTCCCCGCCGATCGGCGCCGACAACTCCGCCGCCGGTCGGCGCGACCGCTTGCGCAGAGAGTCCCGCGCCTTGTTGGCGGCGATGGTGAACAGCCACGGCCTGAACCGCCGCGAGGTATCGAACGAATCGGCCGACAGGTGAACCTGCAGGAACGTTTCCTGGAAGATGTCTTCAGCCGCGGCGCGGTCGTGGGTAAACCGCACGAGGAAGTGGAACAACTCCATGCGATAGCGATGGATCAGTTCGTCGATCGCCTCGTCGCGGCCGGCGCGATACTGTTCGATGAGCTGCTCATCGGTCAGGTCGGCCGGTTCGGTGGTTGGGGGGTCGCGCTGGGCCATGCACACCTGCATCGGTCGGGCCGGGCGCGGCATTATAGCAGTAAACGCCGCTTCGACTTGGCCCGACGGCGGGCTTGCCGCTACGATGGGCCATTCCGCCAACGCAGAGGAATTGCCTGATGGGTGTGCCGATTTCGCAGATGTGGACCGTGGCCAGTTACGTGCTCAAACAGAAGCTGCGCGGTCGGCGGCGGTATCCGCTGGTGCTCATGCTCGAACCGCTGTTCCGCTGCAACCTCGCCTGCGCCGGGTGCGGAAAGATTCAATACCCGGCCCACATCCTCAAGCGCCAGCTCACCCCCGAGCAATGCTTCCGGGCGGCCGAAGCATGCGGCGCGCCGGTGGTTTCCCTGCCCGGCGGCGAGCCCCTGCTGCATCGGCAGATCGGCGAAATCGTCGAGGGCCTGGTGGCCCGGAAGAAGTACGTCTACCTGTGCACCAACGCCGTGCTGCTGGAAAAGAAGCTGCGTGAAAACCTCCTTGCGCCCAGCAAGTACCTCACCCTCAGCGTGCACCTCGACGGCATCGAGGCCAACCACGACTTCGCCGTCTGCCGCGAGGGCACTTTCGGCAAGGCGATGGCGGGCATGCGCCTGGCGCTGGAACGCGGATTCCGCGTGACGACCAACACCACGCTGTTCGAAGGTGCCAACCCCGCCGAGGTGCGGCAGTTCTTCGACGAGATGACCGAACTGGGTGTCGAGGGCATGATGCTCTCGCCGGGTTATTCGTACCGCAAGGCGCCGGATCAGAACTCGTTCCTCGGCCGGCGGCGCACGCAGCACCTGTTCCGCACGATCCTGTCGAACCGCTCGCGCCGGTGGAACTTCAATCAGAGCCCGCTGTTCCTGGAATTTCTGATGGGCCGGCGGGAGTTTGAATGCACCCCGTGGGGCAACCCGACTTACAACATCTTCGGCTGGCAGAAGCCGTGCTATCTGCTGCAGGACGGCTACGTCGACACGTTCG
>CAYNCM010000186.1:0-2869 GCA_964395825.1 uncultured Planctomycetaceae bacterium | reverse complement strand
ACGCCCATGCCGGCGTTGACGTTCGTGCCGCTGGCCGGGCTGGTGCCATCGGTGAAATCGAAATGTGCCCCCGCGCTGCCCGGATCCTGGAGGCCGGTGCGATTGATCGTCGGCGTGGTCAGATCGCTGCCGCCGGACTTACGATTGACTATCACGGGTGCGTCATTGCTGATCCCGAAATAGGCCCAGTCGGTCGTGCCCAACGCGGTCAGGTCACCAGTCGGGTAGTCCGCCAGGTTGCCCCAGATGGGCTGACCGGACGTTGTGCTCACGCTGGAACCACTCCAGACGATTGCCGCCGAGGCGGTGGCGGATGCACCAAGCATCAGCGCGGCGGCGAGGGCGGGGGCGAGGCAGGTCTTGAACAGGTTCATCTTCGAGTTCTCCTTCAAAACGGGGGTGAAAAGGGACGGGGTTCGGGTGTTTACGCTACGAATCATCTGCGGGTCCTCCAAAAAGGGGGTTAACAAGAAACATCCCGCGGCGGGGCGACCGATTCGCCCGGCGCATGGGTAAAGGACAGTTTGCGCGCCGGGAGCGGTTGCCCGGGGCGTTCGATTTTCTGCAGCAGCATCTCGACGCCGACGCGGCCAACCTCGTGCTCGGGCACCAGCCAGGTATCGAGTCCGATGTCATTGACCGCGGGGCTGCCGTGGAAGCTGACCAGCGACAGGTCGCGGGGGACGCCCAGGCCCACGCGTGCGGCGGCGAGGTGGATGCATGAGGCGTCCACATCAGAGCCGTAGCAGACCACGGCGGTCGGTCGATCCGATCGGCCCATCGCCCGCTCCCACGCGGCCGTCTCGCGGTGGTTTTCACCGAGACTGCCGTGGTAGCGGTCGATGCAGACGGGCTTGAGGCCGGCGTCGATCATGGCGGCGGCGTAGCCGTCCCGCCGCTCCAACTCGCTGTAGTGGAAGTTGTCGTGACCGTAGCTGTACCCGACGTACCAGACGCGGCGGTGGCCCAGGGCCAGCAGGTGCTCGGTGGCGGCCCGGCCGGCGGCGTGGTCATCGGGGCGGACGCTGTCGTGGTCGGCGTCGAGGTTCAGGAAGACCGAGGGGATGGCGTAGCGGTCGATCAGGTCCTGGAGGTGGGTCGGCAGCGACTTGTGGTAGTTGATGAGCAGTCCGTCGCTGTGCAGTTCGCGCAGGGCTTTGGGCGTGAACTTATCGTCGTCGAACTGGTCATCGGGGATGATGTTGAGGTTCACGCCGAGGTCGGCCTGGCTGGCGGCGGCCTGGATGCCGTAGAACATCTTCTTGGGCAGCTCGCTGCGGCCGGGGTCGGCGCTCATCATGAGGGTGACGGTGCCGAAGCTGCCCTGGCGAATGGCTCGCGCCGAGGCGTTGGGGCGGTAGCCGAGTTCCGCGGCCAGGCGACGAATCTTCTTCGCACGGGCGGCGTACTTGGGCCGCTGGTAGTCGGCACCGTTGAGCACGCGCGAAACCGTCATGTGCGAGACGCCAGCCGCTTTCGCGATGTCGGTGATTGTTGCCATGCCTCGTCCAACGCGAGTTGAATCGTTCACGTTATCAGGTGAACACGTTAAGAATACTCGATGGCTGATACCTGTCAAGAAAAAGGACACACATTTTTGGGTCTCGACCCACTGCCAGGCCGGGATGGACGACCCATGCAGGCATTATGGCACCATCCGGGGCGCCAGGTGGTGCCGAAGCCCTTTTTCCATAAGATTTTATAAAATTATCGGGCGACTGCCCGCAGCAGGTCTGCCCGAAGCCAGGTGCCCCGCCACGGCCGGCGGCGCTTGGCGCGACTCGTCGCCACGATTTGAATGCACGCGAGTATTGCCACGGCGGTCGGTCGTTCGCCGGCCCTGAACCATGCGAGTGACTCGAAACCCAGCGCTACCGCTACGCCAGGCTTCGGCATGATGTCCAGAAGGTCCGTCCCGAGTTCGCGGCTGGGGGCAAATCCTTTCTCACGCCTTTGATAGGGCCTTTGCCGCGGGGCAACGGGGGCTTCGATGGCCATGATGATGGTTTTCGGCGTTTGGGCTGCGTGGCGCATCGTGCAGGGCGATGGCACGTCAAGGTCGCCGGGGGCTTACTGAGGCCCTCGGACCTTCGGGTCGACGTGCTGTTTCCAGAAACGATGGATGGCCGCGTGACACTCAACGGACAACGGCGAGCATGTTGCCGCGGCGACGTTGGAGCGGACCTGCTCGACGCGCGTGGCCCCCGGGATTACCGCGGTGACCTGCCGGTGGTCGAGCACCCACCGCAGCGCGGTGTGGGCGAGCGGCTGATTCTCAGGCAGGTCGACGACATCGGTGAACTGGTCGACCAGGTCCACGCCGTCGTCCAGCGTCAGCCCGCCGAGCGTCTCCCCGACGTTGAAGGCGTCGCCATCGCGGTTGTAGTGGCGGTGGTCGGTTTCATCGAAGCGGGTCTCGTGCGTGAACTTGCCCGAGAGCAGCCCGCTGGCCAGCGGCAGGCGCACCAGGATCGCGACCCCGTCGGCCTGCGCCTGGTCGAGCAGGCCTTCGGTCAGTGGACGCTGGCGGAACATGTTGAAAATGATCTGCAGCGACTGGGCGCCTCGCTCGATGGCCAGTCGTCCTTCTTCGACCGTTTCGACGCTGGCGCCGACGTGGCGGACCAGTCCTTCATCGCGCAAGTCGCGCAGGGCCTGCCAGACCTTATCGTTCAGCAGCTTCGGTTTCGACATGCAGTGCAACTGGGTCAGGTCGATCGCCTCGACGCCCAGGCGCCGCAGCGAACCCTCGGTCGCCTCGCGCATGCCCGCTACGGAAAAGGCGTCGCCCTCGCCGGTCGCGCGGTTGCTGCTGATCTTCGTGGCCACCAGGAAGAAGATCAGCAGCAGGAAGACCGCGTCGATCAGC
>CAYNCM010000185.1:0-2897 GCA_964395825.1 uncultured Planctomycetaceae bacterium | reverse complement strand
ATGTTCGCCACGCGCAACAAACAAAAACGTAGGACCTGACTGCTCCCGTCGCCATCAGAAACGAAGAGGGCCGGAAAGGAACCGTGGCGACCAAGCGGGATTGCTGTTCGGTAAGTGACGCTGGCCGATGGGCCCACCTCCGCAGCCATCGGCAACTGCCCTGTGTGTCGCGCATTACGTGGTGGTGCCTTGTGCTCTTCACTTCCGCATCAATCGTTGCTAGGCTTGGAGACGCTGTTGAGCAGGAGGCTCGTGATGGCATCGACCCGTTCATCCAGATCCAAACCCACCGTCGGCAGAACCAAACTCGCCAAGCAGACCAAGCTGTCGCGCCAGCGCCGACCGGCGCACATGTCGCTGGAACAGTGGCAGGCGGAATTGCGGCGGCAGTTCGGGCGATCGCAGGCTTACCTGCTGGAGAACACGGGCGAACATGCGGCGTTCAGCACCTTCGCGGTGACCAATCCGACATCGCAGCGCACCTACCAGGTGACGATCCGCCCGTCTGCGGAGAGCGACGGATCTGTTCGTACTTCCGGGGGCGGGGGCGGGGGCGATCATTACTGCACCTGTGCGGACTTCGCGGTCAACACGCTGGGCACGTGCAAACACATCGAGTTCGTGCTGGGCAAACTGGAACAGCGCACGACCACGCGGCGGCTGCTTCGCAAGCCGTGGATACCGGAGTACTCGCAGGTGTACGTGCGCTACGCCAGCCGGCGCCAAGTCGTGTTCCGCGCCGGTAGCGTCTGCCCGGCCAAGGTGAACGAGGCGATGGCCGCGTGCTTCGACAAGGTGGGTGTACTGACGGATCAGGGCCACGCCACGTTCCCACAAGTGGTGGCGGAGGTGCAGGCCACCGGCCACGAGTTGCGGATCAGCGACGATGCGATGGACCTGATCGCGCGGGTGCGAGACCAGTCGGCATTGCGGGCGAGACTGGACAAGGCGTTCCCGCGGGGGTTGACCGAAGCGGCGGTGGCGAAACTGCTGCGGGTGCCGCTGTACCCGTATCAGAAGCAGGGCGCGTTGTTCGCCGCGCGGGCCGGGCGGGCGCTGCTGGCCGATGACATGGGCCTGGGCAAGACGATTCAGGCGATCGCCGCCGCGGAGTTGCTGGCGCACCACGGCTCGGCGCAGCGCGTGCTGATCATCTGCCCCACATCGCTGAAGCATCAGTGGGCGCACGAGATCAGCAAGTTCACGCGGCGCAATGGCGACGACATCCGCGTGGTGGAAGGCCCGCTGCACGTGCGTCACGCCGCCCTGGCCGGAGAGGGGTTCTACAAGATCGTCAACTACGATGTGATTCACCGCGACCAGCAGGCGATCGAACGATGGTCGCCCGACCTGGTGATCCTCGACGAGGCCCAGCGGATCAAGAACTGGAAGACCCGCGCGGCGATGACCGTCAAGCAGATCGACTCGCCCTACGCCATCGTACTGACCGGCACGCCGCTTGAGAATCGCCTGGAGGAGTTGTACTCGATCGTGGAGTTCGTCGATCGTCACCGGCTGGGTCCGATGTTCCGCTTTCTGGCCGAGCACCAGCATACCGACGAGTCCGGCCGGGTGATCGGCTATCACCGGCTCGACCGCATCGGAAAGACGCTCGAACCGATCCTGCTTCGCCGCACCAAGAAGCAGGTGCTCACCGAGTTGCCCCCGCGACTGGACAAGCAACTGTTCGTGCCGATGACCGGCCCGCAGCAGGCGATCCACGATGAGAATCGCGAAATCGTGGCGAAGATCGTGGCCAAATGGCGGCGATACCACTTCCTCAGCGATGCCGACCAGCGGCGGCTGATGGTCGCCATGCAGTACATGCGCATGGCCTGCAACAGCACTTACCTGTGTGATCGGCAAACCGACCACGGGGCGAAGATTGACGAAGCTGAGGCCACGCTCGGCGATCTGCTGGAACAGGCCGGGCAGAAGATTGTGGTGTTCAGTCAGTGGGTCGGCACTCACGAACTGCTGGCCCGCCGATGCGAAGAGCGCGGTTGGGGACACGTGATGTTCCACGGCGGCGTGCCCGGCCCCAAACGCAAGGATCTGGTCCGCCGCTTCCGCGAAGACGATGACTGTCGACTGTTCTTCGCCACCGACGCCGGCGGGGTCGGCCTGAATCTCCAGCACGCCGGGGCGGTAGTCATCATGGATCAGCCGTGGAATCCCGCGGTGCTCGAACAGCGCATCGGGCGCGTGCATCGGTTGGGCCAGAAGTCGCCCGTGCAAGTGGTTCACCTGATCGCACGCGGCACCATCGAAGAAGGCATGCTCAACATCATCGGGTTCAAGCAGTCGATGTTCACCGGTGTGCTCGACGGCGGGGCGGGCGAAGTGTTCCTCGGCGGCACCAAGCTCAACCGCTTCATGCAGTCGGTGGAGAAAGCGACCGATACCATCCAGCCCGCGCCGGTGGAAGATTCGCCAACTGACGCGACCGCCTCCGAACCGGCCGAACCACAGACCGACGAGGATAGGCTGGCCCAAACGCCAACATCCGGCGCCGAAGAACTCGATCAGGCTTGGTCGGCATTCGCCACCGCGGCCGCGGCCTTCATCGCGCCGCTCGCCCAGGCGATCGCGCAGCCCGCCTCCACGCGCGACAGCGCTTCTCGCTCGCCTCTGGAACGCCTGATCTCCCACGATGAAGCCACCGGCCAGCCGTGCCTCAAACTTCCCTTGCCCAGCGCCGCGACCCTCAACCAACTGGCCGCGGCTCTGCAACAGTGGTCGGCCGGTCCACCGCGCGATGCCGATCCACAACGCCGCTGACAGTCCCCGGCCGATCAATCGGAGACGGGCGCCACAACCCATGAACCGTCGCGAGGGCACAACATGGAACGCCCCAAGGTCAAACTCGAAGACATCATCGATGCCATCGAGATGAG
>CAYNCM010000184.1:0-2917 GCA_964395825.1 uncultured Planctomycetaceae bacterium | reverse complement strand
TTGGAGGGAAAGCGAGACCGCCGACGGTCTCGCTATTTTGTCAAGTGGGCGGGCGCCGCGCGGGCGGCTTCGCTGATCCGTTGCCGAATCATGGGAAGACGCGCGGCGCGTTTTACTGGCTCGACATCATTTCCGCATAGGTCGGCCATGGCCAAAGCGGCGCATCGACGCACTGCTCCAGGGCATCGGCCGGCTCGCGCAGCGCCGCCATCTCGGGCAACAGGCGATCCCGCGCCGCAGCCGCGCGGTCCCGTTCGTCTTCGATCGCTTCGATCTCCTGCACGCTCCGGGCAAGCTGCGCCTGGGCCCGCCGCGCTTGGCCGATCAGGTCGCACACGCGGTCCATCGCTTCGGCGTGCGCCGTCGCATCCCCCCCGGCGTCGCCCACCGACTGCCGCGCCGCGGCCAATTGACCCGACCACTTCATCGCCGCCGGAAGCAACTGCCGACCCGCCATCAGCGCCATGCAACGCGCTTCGATCAGCAGCGCCTGGGCGTAATGCGCGTACGAGGTGTCCATGCGGGCCTCGTATTCTTCGCGGCTGAGAATATTCTGCCGTTCGAACAGTTCCTCCACTTCGTCGTTTTCGATCGCCCGGTACGCCTCGATCGAATCGGGCAGATTCGCCAGCCCGCGCTTGGCCGCTTCGTCGATCCACTGCTGGGCGTAGTTGTCGCCGTTGAAGATCACCCGGCGGTGCTCGTTGACGATGCGCTTGAGCAGGCGCTGGGCGGCGGCGTTCACGTTCTTCGCCTGCTCCAGTTCATCGGCCATTTCCCGGAGCACGTCGGCCACGATCGCGCTGAGCACGAACGCCGGCCGGCTCACCGTCACCGCCGATCCGGGCATGCGGAACTCGAACTTGTCGCCGGTGAACGCGAAGGGACTGGTGCGATTGCGGTCGGTCACGTCGCGCGGCAGCGGTGGCAGACTGCTGACGCCCAGCCGGATTGTCCGGCCCTTCTTCGATCCCCGCACCGCGCCCTGGCCGAGTTGCTCGATGATGTCGGTGAGCTGATCGCCCAGGAACAGGCTGATGATCGCCGGCGGCGCTTCCATCGCTCCCAGCCGATGATCGTTGCCCGCGTCGGCCACGCTCGCCCGCATCAGCGGACCGTACTGGTCCACCGCCCGGATCACCGCGCCCAGGAACACCAGGAACACTTCGTTTTCGTGAGGCGTCTCGCCGGGATCGAGCAGGTTGATCCCGTCATCCGTCGCCATCGACCAGTTGACGTGTTTGCCCGATCCGCCGAACGTGGCGAACGGCTTGTCGTGCAGCAGACACGCCATCCCGTGGCGCTCGGCCACCTTCCCCAGCGCCTCCATGGTCAGCATGTTCTGATCCGTTGACACATTGACCGGCGAGAACACCTGCGCGATTTCGAACTGGTGCGGGGAAATCTCGTGGTGCTGCGTTTTGGCCGAAATGCCCAGTTTCCACAACTCGCGGTTCAGCTCGTGCATGAACGAGGCGGTTTTCTCCTGCACCGATCCGAAGTAGTGGACGCTCATCGCCATGCCCTTGGGCGTCGGCGCGCCGAACAGCGTCCGGTCCGCCTGCCTCAGGTCCAGTCGTTGATCGTGATGCGCGCGGTCGATCAGAAAATATTCCTGCTCGGCGCCCAGGGTGACGTAAACGCGCCTGGTCGATTTGTTACCCAGCGCCCGCAGCACCCGCAGCGCCTGGCGGTTGATCGCCTCGTTCGCCCGCAGCAGCGGCGTCTTGTAGTCCAGCGCTTCGCCGGTGTACGAGCAGAACGCCGACGGGATGAACAGCGTCACGTTGTCGCCGTCTTCCTTCACGAACACCGGCGAGGTGTAATCCCACACCGTGTAACCGCGGGCCTCGAAACTCTCGCGCAGGGAACCGGACGGGAAGCTCGATGCATCCGGCTCACCGCGGGTCAGATCCTTGCCGCTGAACTCCAGCAGGATGCGACCTTCGGCCGTCGATGAGACGAACGCTTCGTGTTTCTCGGCGGTCAGCCCGGTCAACGGCTGGAACCAGTGGCAGTAGTGGGTCGCCCCGCGCTCCACCGCCCAGTCCTTCATGGCGTTGGCCACCACGTCCGCCACCGACGGACTCAAATCCGCGCTTTTCTCGATCGTGTGCAGCAGTTGCTTGTACGCCTGCTGGGGAAGCCATTCGCGCATCGTCGCGAAGCTGAACAGGTTCCGCCCGAAAACATTGGCGAGGGCGGACTGTTCGCGGTGGGTGTGGGTCGGTCGATCGGTCACAACATTCTCGCTTTCGTCATGTGGCGTCGTGCATTTCGTTGATGTGAACCGGGCCGCATCGCGGCCGGGCGGTCCTCACACGCCGCGAATCACCGGCGCGGTTTTGAGAATCTTCTCCCGCACGGTCGCGTCCAGTTTCGAGGCCGCCGGAGACTGACGCACCTGTTCCACAAAGGCCCTCGCCCGGCTCAGGGCATCGGAACCCGGTGCCATCGTGTCCCGCTTGTCGCGGTTGGCCAGCGTCGGCATGAAGAACTCGGTCCGCATGTGCTCGATGGTGTGCTGCTCGGCCAGGAAATCCTGCCCCGGCCCCTTCTCGATCAGCAGGTCCATCGCCATCAGATCGTCGTCGACCTCGATGCCCCGCAACACGCGCTGCGTCATGCCGAGGATTTCGTTGTCCAGCACCAGCTTGTCGTAGCTGACCGTCAGGTCGGATTCCATCAGGCCGGCAATGTCGTGGATGTAGTTCGCCCCGCTCATCGCCACCAGCAGGCTGGACATGGCGCTTTCGTAGGCGGCCTGTACGTCGACGGCCTTGCTGTCGGTCGTGCCGCCGGTCGAGTACAGCGGCAGCGCGAAGTGCTGGGCCAGTTGGGCCACCGCCGCGTTGATCATCGCCCGCTCGATCGGCCCGCCGAGGTGGTCCATGGTGTGGAGGTTCGTGATCGATCC
>CAYNCM010000183.1:0-2925 GCA_964395825.1 uncultured Planctomycetaceae bacterium | reverse complement strand
CGCCCTTCTTGCCGGCGACGGTCTTCTTCTTGCCCTTGCGGGTGCGGGCGTTGGTCCTGGTGCGCTGTCCGTGGACCGGCAAGCCGCGGCGGTGGCGTTCGCCGCGGTAGCAACGGATGTCGCGCAGGCGGGCGATGTTCTGGGCCACCTGCCGACGCAGGGCGCCTTCGACGACCAGGTTGCCATCGATGATGTGGCCGAGTTTGGCCAGGTCATCTTCGGTGAGCTGATCGGCGCGCGTCTGCCCATCGATGCCGGCTTCCTTGATGATATCCTCGGAGAACTTCGGCCCCACGCCGAAGATGTACCGAAGCGCGACGCGGATCGGCTTGTTGTCGGGAATGTCGACACCGGCGATACGTGGCATAGTTCAGCTCCTCAACCTTGCCGCTGCTTATGCTTGGGGTTGGAACAGATCACGCGCACCACGCCTTTGCGGCGCACGATCTTGCACTTTTCACAAATCCGTCTGACGCTGCTGCGTACTTTCATGCTGCACCTCGCCTTGGGCGAAGAGTGTCGTGTTTCGGTCGTCGGCACGAAGCCGCACGGTCCGGGTCAGTGGCGGTAGGTGATTCGGCCCTTGGTCAGGTCGTAGGGGCTGATTTCCACCGTCACGCGATCGCCGGGCACGATTTTGATGTAATGCATCCGCATTTTCCCGGCCAGGTGGGCCAGCACCGTATGCCCGTTTTCCAGCTTCACCTTGAACATCGCATTGGGCAAAGCGTCGGTGACCTCCGCCTCGACCTGGATTTTGTCTTCCTTGGCCATGCGCCTGGGTTTCTCTTGCCGGCGGGCGACGATGCACGCGATCATCGGCCGTCGGTCAGGACTTCGCATCCGTCCCCGGTCACCGCCAGCGTGTGCTCGTAATGGGCGGCGGGCTGGCCGTCGCCGGTAACGACCGTCCACTGGTCGTCGAGCACCTTCACACGCTCGGCCCCGAGGCAGCACATCGGCTCGACGGCCATCACCAGGCCGGGGCGAAGCTCGATGTCGTTCCTCAGCAACTCGCGACTGACGAAGTTGGGCAATTTCGGGTCTTCGTGCATCGTGCGGCCGATGCCGTGGCCGACGAAATCACGAACCACGCCCAGCTTCGCCTTCACCGCGTAACTTTCCATCAGCCGGGCCACCTGGCTCCACGTGCGACCGGGCCGGATGTTTTCAGTCGCGATCCGCAGCACGTGCTCGGTCACCTCACACAGGCGCCGGATCGACGGCTTGACTTCACCGACCATCACGGTGGTGGCCGAATCGCCGCACCAGCCATCGATGCGGCAGCCGAAGTCGATACTCACGATGTCGCCCTCGGCCAGCGGCCGCTCGCCCGGGATGCCGTGCACCACTTCGTCGTTGACGCTGATGCACGTGCAGGCCGGAAACCCTTCGCCTTCCCGGTAGGTGGGATACCACTTGAACAATCCCACGGCACCGGATTCGGCGAGAACGTTCTCGGCCTCGGCGTCGATTTCCCGGGTCGTCACACCGGGCCGACACTTGGCCGTACAGCGGCGGAGGGCCTCATGCACAACTCGACCGGCGCGGCGCATCAGTTCGATTTCCTCGGGCGTTTTCAAACTGATGGCCATGTGCCGCCGCCGCTTGCGTCTTGCTCCCTGCGGCTGATCGCCCGATGGCGCAAGCCGCAGAATGTATCACAACCCGGCGCCGAACGCCACCGCCGGGGTCATTTCGTCACCTATCCGCCGTAGGCCCCGCGGATGCGCGGTCCCTTGCCCCCGCCCGGGCCGCCGCTGAGGAAACCGGCGTAATTCCGCATCATCAGGTTCGCCTCGATCCGCTGGACGAAATCGAGCGCCACGCTGACGGTAATCAGCAGCCCCGTTCCCCCGAGGAACGCCGCCACCCCGTAGGGTACGCCGAACTGACCAGCGACCAGCGAGGGAATCACCGCGATGACGGCCAGGAACGCCGCTCCGACATAGGTAATCCGCTCCATGACGGTTTCGAGGTATTCGGCGGTGCGCGGGCCCGGTCGCAGGCCGGGGATGAAGCTGCCGCTGTCGCGAAGCTGGATCGACATTTCCTTGGGCTGGAACTGGACGGTGGTCCAGAAATACGCGAAGAAGTAGATCATCGCGATATAGGTCAGCTCGTACAGGTAGGTTCCGTGCATGAAGTTGCGTTGGAGGAAGGCGAACACCCCGACGTCGGCGTATTTGTCGCCCAGCCAACTGATGATCCAGGTGGGGATGATGAGCAGGCTGCTGGCGAAGATGATGGGCATGACGCCGCCGTGATTGACGCGCAGGGGCAGGTAGGTGCGCTGACCGCCGTAAACGCGCCGGCCGCGGGTGTGCTTGGCCTGCTGGACGGGAATGCGCCGCTGGCCCTGGGTGATCAGCACCGTGCCCGCGACCACCAGCACGAACGCCGCGACCAGCAGCAACACGTTGATCGGTCCCATGGTCTTGGAGGCGTCGCCGGTGGCCTGAAGCTCGAAGTTACTGGCCACCCACTGGATGGCGCCTGGCATTCGGCTGATGATGCCGGCGGTGATGATCAGCGAGGCGCCGTTGCCGATGCCGTACTTGTCGATCTGCTCGGCGAGCCACATCAGGAACGCGGTGCCGGCGGTCATCGAGGTGATCGCCATGACCCACCAGAGCGGGTTGGCGTCCCACCCGGCGTAGATAAGGCCCTGGGCGCGGATGTAGCCGATCCAGCCGGCGGCCTGGACGACGCACATGCCGATGGTGGCGTAGCGCGTCCACTCCTGGATCTTCTGGCGCCCGGTCGGCCCCTCGTTCTGGAGCTTCTTGAGCGTCTCGGAGACCGAGCCCAGCAGCTGGAAGATAATCGCCGCGGAGATGTAGGGCATGATCCCCAGCCCGAAGATCGTGGACTGGCCGAGGTCGCCGCCGGAGAAGATCTGGACGAAATCGAGCACGCGCCCGG
>CAYNCM010000182.1:0-2971 GCA_964395825.1 uncultured Planctomycetaceae bacterium | reverse complement strand
TCCAGTTCACCGAGTTCGATGTGAACATCAGCGATGTGAACGATCCCGATCAGGCCCGTTTTCAGGCTGACTACCTGCGCGACTTCGTCACCGCCGCGTTCAGTCATCCATCGGTGACCGGCGTGATCTACTGGACGCCGTACCCCTACAAGTGGCTTCCCAACAGCGCCCTGTGCAATGAGGACCACAGCCTCCGCGCCCATGGCGAAGTCTGGCGGGACCTGGTCACCCGGCAGTGGTGGACGCGTAAGAACGCCACGACCGATGACGCGGGCCAGACCTTCGTTCGGGCTTTCCACGGCGATCACAAGGTAACTGTACAGCACGCCGGCCGCAGCACGGATAAGACCGTGACAGTGGATGCCGACGGCTCCACCGTTACCATCACGCTGCCATGACCGTCCAGCCAAAGCATTGGACTGCGCCGCCCGACTGGCTTTCAACGGCGTCGAACGGCAGGCTGAGGGCGACCCGCTGCAGGGCCTGTGCGCTGCAGATCGTTCTGGACTGAAACTGAATATGACAGCAACACAGCCTTTTGACGTAACGGGCAAAGTGACGGATCACCGCGTGATGCGTCCGCTCCCGATCACGCAGATCCGCCCGGCAGGCTGGCTGCGGGAATTCCTCCACACCCAGCAACTCGGGCTCACCGGCCACCTCGAAGTCGCGGGACGACCGTTCGGCACGATCGGCTGGGGCCGACCGGATGCCAACAATGACGCGAACGTCGTGTGGGAGCCCTACGAGCAGGACGGGTACTGGCTCGACGGCATGATCCGCTGCGGGCTGCTGCTGGAGGACCCGTGGTTGACCGACAAGGCCCGCGCGCGGATTGACCGGGTCGTCGCCGATGCCGAGGATGCCGACGGCTACCTCGGGCCCGCCGCGTTGCGTGATCTCGCAGGCGAGGACGTGACCTGGCCCTACGCCCGACGTCGCCGCTGGGCGCACTCGGTGTTCTTCCGTGCTTTGATGGCCGACGCCGACGACGACCAGCGCCGCGACCGCTTCGCCCGTGTGCTCGAGCGGCATTACCTCAGTACCGACTACCCGCACGTCGAGCAGCGGGAGGTCTGCAACGTCGAAGCGATGCTCTGGGTCTACGAGCGCACCGGCAACGCGGCGCTACTGGAGAAGGCCGTGACAGCGTTTGGCGCCTTCAATGAACGCTTCGGCGACGAGCCCACCAGCGTTGCCTCGCTCTGCTCGAGCGCAAAGCCTTGCGGCCACGGCGTGACGTTTCACGAAATGGCAAAGCTGGGCGCGCTGCTCTACGCGCACACCGGCCGTGAAGACTGGCTTGAAGCATCAATTAACGCCTACCGCAAACTGGACGAGCACCAGATGCTGGTCAGTGGCGTGGTCAGTTCCAGCGAGCACCTGGCCGGTAAGGATCCGCTGGACAGCTACGAGATCTGCGACATCGCCGACCAGACCTGGTCCCAAGGCTACCTGCTGATGATCACCGGTGACCCCGCGTATGGCGACGCCATTGAGCGGGCATGCTTCAACGCCGCCCCCGGCGCTGTCACGCCCGACTTCAAGGCGTTGCAGTACTTCTCCTGTCCGAACCAGGTGATCGCCACCGCCACGAGCAACCACAACGAGCAGTTCATCGGCAGAAAACACATGTCATATCGCCCCCGGCCCGGCACCCCCTGCTGCCCCGGGAACGTTCACCGCATCATGCCCAACTACGCCGCCCGGATGTGGATGCGGCACGCCGACGACGGCATTGTCGCCGCGCTCTACGGGCCGAGCCTGCTCACCACGACCGTCGGCGAAAGCGAGATGCAGGTGACCCTCCGGCAGGAGACACAGTACCCCTTTGAGGAGCAGGTGACCTTCCACGTCGATCTCGCCCGCCCCGTCACATTTGCGCTGCACCTGCGCCTGCCCGGCTGGTGCGATGCACCCTCGGTCGAGGTGAACGGCGAGACCGTGGCAACCAATGGCAGGACTGGCTGGGCCCGGATCGAGCGGCAGTGGCAAGGCGGCGATGTCGTGCGGCTGAACCTCCCGATGACGCTGAAACTTACGCGGTGGTCGGCCGGTGGCGTCAGTCTGGAGCGTGGCCCGATCGTCTTCTCGTTGCCCGTGCCCACGCGGTGGGAGCGCGACCGCGACGATCCGCAGTCCAACGACGCCTTCCCCGCTTGGAACGCCTATCCGTCAGGGCCGTGGAACTTCGCGCTGGACGTTCAGGAAATCTCGCTCAAAGACGACGTGGTCGTGGAGCAAACCGAAGCGGCGACTTCGTGGTGGACCGGCGAACAGCCCCCGGTTCGTCTGCGTGTTCCCGTGCGTCCCGTCGAAGACTGGTCGCTGCGCTGCGCCACCACGCTGGTCGACAAGAACCGCTCCGCCGACGACCACCGCTTGTCGACCGTTGTCCGTGAAGGCGATTTCGCTTTCACGCCGCCGCTACCCGATCCTGCAACGCTGTCGAAGCGGTTCGGGCCGCAGCAGTGGGTCGACCTGGTCCCCTTCGGTTGCACCCGGCTTCGCATGACCATTTTCCCGGATGCAGACGAGCAGCGTCCGTGATCGCCGGCAGGAGCACCGGACCATGCCGAGGCGCAGGTCCAGGTATTCGCCGGGGACCGATCACGGGAGTTGTCGGGTCGGCGACGCGGCGAGTACTTAGACCTGCCGTCCTTCCTCGAGCGATTCTCCTGCTCGCGGCAGTTGCCGCAGGCCCGTCGCACAAGGGGACCAAGGTTTTTTCGCTTACGCCGTGCGCGGGCCCACCGAAGATTTCAACTTCTCCGGCTTCCGCGTGGCCCTGGTGCCCGAGCCGGCCACCCTCAGTCTGCTCACCCTCGGCGGCCTGGCGATCCTGAAGCGGCGGAAGTGCCTGCCCGACACTGTCTGACGCAGTGATGTGTGGCGGGCAATAACGGTGTCAGAAATGCTCCATCGAAAACACCGTCGTGAACATGTTATCAAAGAGGCATGTCAAGGACGA
>CAYNCM010000181.1:1678-3104 GCA_964395825.1 uncultured Planctomycetaceae bacterium | reverse complement strand
ATGGAGGTGGAACTGGACGAAGCGCGCGATCGCCGCCGCGCGATCGCCGCCGGTCCGGCGAGCCTTGACCCACTTGGACACCGCCGAGGGCGTCACGCCGACCTTGGCCGCCACCTGCTTCTGGCTCCGTCCCTGATCCAGCAGCGTCAGGGCTCGCCGCCGACGCCGCTCCGCATCCTTGCGTGAACCTGTGTAGGGCATACTTCATAATATCGGACACTACCCCGGCGATGAATGAACTATTCACTCGTCAATAACAGTCCGCCCCGTGACCGACCGAACGAGCGAACCTGACCTAATCACCGCCAGCATAGAACCCCGTGAGATAGCAGGCTGGAGTTCCCACTAATCCTCGCCGCGCAGTTCCGACAGGATGCTTCTGCTATACACCACGACCATCCCTGCGCTGGCGGTGCCCAGTTGCGCCACATCTTCCGTCTTCAATTCCTTCTCGCCAGTTGCCTTGGGCAGTCGGTCGGCCAAGCCCGGTACGCTCTCCAGGAACGCCCACAGCACCGATCCCTTGATCGCATAGTTGACGTTCTCCGGCAACGCTCCCGACGTTTCCACGGCGGCAATGATGTTCAACTTGGCCACGATCACACCGACTACCTGCCCGCGATCATCCAGCAGCGGCCCGCCGGAGTTGCCCGGCTGCACCGGCACGCTGATCTGGTACAGCCCGGCATCATCGCCCGCGCCGCTGAGCGCGTTGATCTGGCCGCTTGTGAACTTTGGCTCTTGGCCCTGCAAGCCGGGATTCGGATAGCCCACCGTGGCCACGCGCTGGCCCACACGCACGCCGGAGCCGCTGGGTCTGAGAATCAGCGGCACACTGTTGCCTTCAACCTTGAGCAATGCCAAGTCGCTGCTCTTATCCACGCGTATGATGCGCGCAGGTAAAACCTTGTCGCCCGTGTAGATGATGATCGACGATGAGCCAGCAATGACGTGCTGATTGGTGACGAAGTGTCCTTCGGTCGTGATGAAGAAGCCAGACCCAGAGCCCTTTGGTCGGCCAACGGCCGGACCACTGAATTGATGGTCTTCGCGCTGTTCGGAACCAGGCCGAGTCTCAACCCGTGGCCGAAAGGCGCTGGAGATGCGCTGGGCTTCGGCGATCTGCTGAGGCGTCATCTTTCTGCCCAGCACTTCCCGCAAACGCGCCGATTCCTCATTGCCCGAAGCTGCTGCGATATTGAGCCATGCATATGCGGCTACATCGTCACGGGGCACACCCTCGCCGTTGGCATACATGATGCCAAGATTGACCTGGGCTAAAGCTTCGCCTTGGTCCGCTGCGAGGCGAAACCACTTGGCTGCCTCGGCTGCGTCCTTCACAACTCCTTCGCCGTTGTGGTACATCCACCCAAGATTGAGCTGGGCTGAAGCATTGCCCTGGTCCGCTGCGAGGCGATACCACTTG
>CAYNCM010000181.1:0-1578 GCA_964395825.1 uncultured Planctomycetaceae bacterium | reverse complement strand
GCGAGGCGATACCACTTGGCTGCCTCGCCCTTGTCGACCGGCACTCCCTCGCCGTTGGAATACATGAAGCCGAGTGTCCATTGTGCATAGACATCTCCCGCCTCAGCCTTTTGAGTCAGTTGCGCCAGCGGATCATCGGGGGAGAACGTTAAGACCCTTGTTCCGGCATCTGTCTTCGCCACAGGTGGTGTTGGCTGGACAACCTCGTCATCCGCACCGAACGGAGGGGAAACGACAGGATCATCGACAACAAAGCCATCGGGCAGTTTTGTGTCCTCGGCGACGGCTGTCAATGTATTCGGCCCCGATGTCCCGCTCGGCCATGCCAAGGCCACGATCAGACCCATACACGCCAACGCGCCAGCACCCACCAGCGCCACGACAAACCAAGGCGACCGCAATAGCCCGCCTGCTTTCGTTCCGTTCACCTGTGCCGTAGCCTCCTGTGTCGCCGTAGGAGGCGGCGATGCCGGCTCCGTGGGCGGCGCTACGAAGATGTGGCCACACGTCTTGCACCGGAACTTGAGCGGCACCGAAGACGACGGCAGGCGCAGCGGAGCTTGGCACTTGGGGCAACGGGAAGAAACGTCCGACATGTCATGGTCCCCCTATGTGAACCGCCGCCATGCTACCGCACGGGGTCGGCGAAGCAAGCTGCGCCCGGGTTATTTACGGCAATAGTGTCCGCCTTTTTTTGGCGCGTTTGGCGCGTTGGGCGCTTTGCAGTGGCAGGTCACCCTAGGGCCCTTCGCTGGCGGCTCCCGTCGTCGCCAGACAGTTGGGGGTGTCCTGACCCCGCCCAATGCCCTGGAAGCGATTACAGAGGGCCGCGCGCCCGCGCCACGTGGGGGTTGGACGATGCCCGGACCGGTGCGGCCATAGCGGGCAGGTCCGTTCGGCGCATCGGCGGATATCGGCAGGCGTGCCCACACATTCGCGGCAACGCTGCCGGATGGCCCGCAATCGGCCGATGCCCCTGACGGCCCGGCCACTGCGCAGCGGGTACAGCGGGCAGGCGGGCGAGTTGCACCCGGCGGGGCTGTTCTCACCTTGGGCCGCGCCGCCGCAGCACGTGGTGCAGTATCGGCGGATCGCCTTCATGGGTGTGAGGGTCGTGGCGATCATGCCGCACCGCCTTGCCCGGCGGCGCTGGCGACGATGGCCAGGATGCGACGGCGGGCGTCGTCCGGGAGGCCGGGCCACGCGGCGATGAGGCGGGTAAGCTGGTCGTCAACAGGGGCGGATTGGGGCCGAATGTCTCCGCGCATGTCTCCACCCGATTTCTCGCCATCGCCGCTTGATTGCTGTAAACTATTGCTATGCTCGCCTGTTACGTGACCACGGCTGCGGTCAGGTACAGATACAGGCGGGGCTATTGACGCCGGCGCCGGATCACCACGACCGGGCCAACGGCGGCCAACGCGGACGTCGCCGGTTCGGGCACGACCGGCAGGCCCACGTCCGTCGGGCTGTGGATCATCTCAAACGTCAGTCCACCGGGCAGGTCGGGGGGGGGGGACAGGTCGCCGAATTCACCGGTGACCGAGCGTGCGGGGAGGAACGTGACCCGCTCGCCAT
>CAYNCM010000180.1:0-3182 GCA_964395825.1 uncultured Planctomycetaceae bacterium | reverse complement strand
GATGTTGTTCGTGCGGAAACAGGCGCCGGGGCGGAAGAGGATGAGGGTGTTCTTGCGGTGGTCGCCGCCGCGGGAGGCGAGTTCAGGACCGAGTTTGCCGAACTTAGGGAAGGGGTCCCAGTAGCCATCGGTGGGGTCGTTGGAGCCGGGCTGGAAAGTGGAGAGGGAAATCACGGCATTCGATGCGTCGGGGGGCGAATCGAGTTGGGACATTTTTTCAGGATCGCCGAGGATATCGAATTGTCCGCGTCCGGTGGAGGTGTCGGCACCGAAGCCGGTGAGGGACAGTTCGTGGAAGAGATCGAGGAAGAGATCGGCGGCATCGTGTTGAACGATGCGGAAATAGATGGACAGATATTGACAACCATCACGTAACAGTGTTTCGGGGCGGCTGAAGGGGGCAAGCCCGGAGTTGGCATCGCCGGTGGTGTCCGTTGCGCGGCTGAGCGTATTGTGGTGACGGGCGTGATCGAGGAACAGGCCCTCATCGGGCAGAAGCTGGTCGAGGCAAGGGACGGTGCCGGCGCGTGCGACGTTGAAGGCGTCGGGCGTGAGCCAGCGGGCCTTCTTGAGTTTTTTACGGTCGATGCCGTCGGGCCAGTCGGCCAGTCGCAGCGTGATGGGCATGGGCAGCAGATCGCCGGGACAGGCGTCGGAGAGGACGAAGGGCGGCCCCCCGGAAGTTGCGGAGGCGGCGAGCATGGGTTCGATGAGCCGATCGCGCAGGATGTCGGGGCCGTGAACGCGGGCGCAGGTGGCGAGCAACATGCCGGTAAGCGTGTCGGCCTGCCAGGGGGTGCGCCAAGGGGATCGCGGACGGAGTTTGAGGCGGTGGAGGGTCATACGGATTCCTCATCGTTGAAACTCAGCCGGGGGCGGCGTTTGGCGGGTTCGAGTTTGTCATCGGTGATTTCGATTTGGCCGTAGCCGCGCGATGTGCCGGACCCGATGCCGGATTGACAGAGCAGGTCGAGGCCGTCGTTGATGATGGCAAGGATGGCTTCGCGGCCGGTGTGTTTCTTCTTGTCCAAGTCCATATAGGCGAAGTTACTGTCCATGTCGTACACGTCGAAGTCGATGCGGAGTTGGAACTTTGCGCCAGGTGCGACGCGCTCCAAGGTTCGCGGGTGCATGGCGGTTCCGGTCTGGCGGTTGTTGACCGATTCGGTTTTCAATTCGAGGGCAAAGTCTCCGATCAGCGGCGCATCATGGACGCGGATGCGCGTGGGGCCTTCCTGATGTCTGGAGTCGAAGTGCGGGCCGAACACGCGGGCGATTGGGCCTCGCTTCGACGGATTCTGTCCTTCGGCCGAGCCATCGCTTTTTTCCAACGCCGAGCGCATCTTGCCCTTGAGGGACGAGCCGGGCAGATAGGGTTTGCCGGTGACGGGGTCCTTGATGCAGGTCAGGTCGGTGCCACCGATCTGAAGAACATCATCGGAGCCGCCGATGCGTGCGCCGCTGGTGAGCGTGATGGTGGCGGTTAGGGTGCGGGTTTCGATGCGCTTCATGGTTTAGTTCCTGTCTTTCTGAATGTGGAGTGAGCCGAAGCCGACGAGGGCCTCGAAGTGGGGGATGAATCCTTCGCGGAAGTCTTTTTCGGATTTGACGGCGTGGACATTGCGTTGAATGAAATCATAGAAGAGACTCGGAATCTTGCGTTGTGATTTGCCGTAGGCGTCCGAAGCAGCCGCATCAAGGAACTGAAACTGCGTGCGAAGCTCCGACCATGTTGCGGCCTTGGATTTGAGCCGCGTTTCCAGCGTGCGGCAGTGCCTGAAAAACCGTCGCATCTGGCCGGTGGTCAGTTTGGGAGAGCCGTTGGCCATCTTCTGGATGAGCGGCTCGATCTTCTCACGGCTGACATATTCGGGTTTGAGATGGTCGTCGATGTCGAAGTAACCGTCCTTGAGATAGTCAGGCCAGTAGTTGGCGATCTTGTCTTCCGGTTGTTCGTGGCGGCCACTGTCGGAATGACCTTGACCATATCCACCGCCGCCTGTAGGTCGCACGCCTCCGCCGCCGGTTTGACCGTGTTGAAATCTGCTCATGGGATATCTCCTTGTGAACGGGTAGCCAGCATCGCGTAGCGGATGATGGCGGGCAGGTGAATGGTGATCGGGTCGGTTGCGTTATTGAACTTATCGAAATCAATGAGGACATTGTCGATCCACCGGCGGGCCTTGCCCTTTTCGCCGGGGTCGGTCGCCTTGGGCCAGTTGCGTGCGACGTGGTATGACAGCCGCGCGGTGGCCATGACCTGTTCGTGCTGTGGAGTGCCTGGTATCGCGCCCCGTCGCAGCAACGTCAGTTGCAGCAGTGTGTGCAGCCAGCCTCGATCGATGACATCGGTATCCACCCAGTCGGCCAGTTGTTTGCCGGCGTCGATGATCCGTTCGTGGTCCGACCATTTCCACAAGCCGCCCAGCGCGGCGCACTGGTTCTTCGTGCCGGTTTTGGCGGTCTCCAGTAGGTCTTCCCCCTGCTGTGCCGCCAGACGGATGGGGAACTTAGGCTTGATGATCGCCACGCCGGCACTGATTGTCAGTTGGTCAGTCTTGAATCGCTGGGCGAACTGCCGCTGAAGATGGCCTGCGAAGTCGAGCACGATGTCCCACGGGCCGACGAGCAGCAGGTCGTCGCCGCCGGAGAAGACGGTGTAAAGCTTCGACCAACGCGGGGCGTTCCGCATCTGCTGATCCAGATCGCCGGCGAAGAAACCGTCGAGGCGTTCGCTGAATGTCTTCAGCGGATTCAGGTCGTCGGCATTATTCAGGCAACGTCTGATGGCCTCGCCCAGTGAATCGGCGTCGGCCTTGAGCACGCCGAGCATCGGGGCCCCGCGGGCATGTCGCGCCAGGTCAACGAACTCGATGGCCTGCCCGTCCGCCATCGGCACGTGGCGCATCACGTCGGCCATATTGCGGACATACAGAGCTCGGCCGTTGGTTGGTTGGCTGGACACGAAATGCGCACGCAGCCCTGCGACATCCACCCCATCGCCGGTTTGCTCCATCACCAGGAACCGGCTGGACGATTGGACAACTTGCTGCCCCAGCTTCGCGTCGCGCCGGGCTTCCTGGTCATCATCAGGTGGCAAGGCAATCAACTGATCCGGCCTCCATTCTTGTTCGGCCGCCGTGCTCGACCAGCCGCGCAGTTTCATCGAAACCAGCGTTTTG
>CAYNCM010000179.1:0-3354 GCA_964395825.1 uncultured Planctomycetaceae bacterium | reverse complement strand
CCCGTCAAGCGCCATTGCCCCGCGCCTTCCCCAACCGACGGTGGCGTCGCGGATCAACTTGCGAGTGCTGAGAACGAGTCAACGTGATGAACGGTTTTGAACCAAGACACGATGAACCGCCCCACGAGTCGCCACGGCCGCAGACGAATCAATGCCCAGTCGTGGACTCGCGCGATCTGTTTCGCGGGAAGCGGGAGTTGCAGATCAGTCACGAGGGCGAGGTATACAGACTTCGCGTGACCCGGAATGGGAGATTGATCCTGAACAAGTAAGACGCACACAACTTATAGACGCCAACGCGCCGTTTCAGCCCAGCCAGCCGCTCGCCAGCCAGGGAACCCCGCGAGACCTCCATCGCACCGGTTCCCTTATTTATTGCGCTGACGACGGCGGGCGAGAAAGGAACTGCACGACACCACACCGCGTTGAAACACTCCGTTGACAAGAAGCGTTTCGAGTACGAACTCAACACCGAAAGGAAAATGACAAATGCACTTTTACATGACCCGAAACAACATGATCGCGCTGACCTTCGCCACCATTGCCATCGTGGGCTCGACCAACCAGGCATTCGCCACCGCCACGAGCTTCCTGGCTCCCGGTTCGTGGAGCGTGGGCGATGCAAACACCACCTATCAGGAATGGGATACGTTCGACGGCACCACACCGTTTGCCCCGGATGCCGGTCTGAATGTAAATCCCGCCATCACCACTTCGCCCAGCGTCAGCGTTGTTCCGCCCGGTTTCGTCGCGGGCAGCGGTAACTTCTACGCTTTCAGTGGTGATTACGGGTTCACGGCCGATATCTACAACCACGGCGGATCGTCCGGCTCGGGCGGCCTGCCTGCAGGATCGGGCACGCATGTCATCGTGCAGACCTCGTCGACGCTCAATGGCTCCACCGGGGTCTACAGCGACACGCTGGAACTCGTGGACCTGCTGGGGAACCCCATCACCGGCGGCGACAACACCAGCGCCCTGCGGCACGATGTGATTTTCGATGGCGTGATTTCAAGTCCGATCGGCGATGTTACCCAACGCGAAGAGATCTGGGAATTCTTCCTGCCGGGGTACGTGGATGACTTCCGCGTCCAGGCGGACGTGATCGCCCACTCCAGCTTTGATCAGCTGCGTGTCGACACGGCGATCGGGCAATCTGCTTTCGCCACCACGGTGATTCCCGAACCGGCCTCGCTGGCCCTGCTGGCGGCCGGAGGGGTCATGACACTGGCGCGCCGCACGCGCGGCCGCGCGTGAACCGGGGGAGTGAAGATGACGGCGATCGACTTGACGGTCGATCGTCGCATTCCGATGGAGCATTCGCCATGCAGAAACGATGCAGTGGATTTACGTTGATCGAGCTCCTGATGGTCGTTGCCATCATCGCACTGCTGCTGGGCATCATGCTGCCGGCGCTCGGTGCGGCGCGCGACATGGCTCGTCAATGTCGCGGCATGAGCGACTTGCGCCAGATGATGCTCGGCTACACGCAGCGCTCAATCGACAACAACGGTGAGCTTCTCTACGGCTATTCCCCCGGATCGGTCAACGGACAGGCCATCGAGATCAACGACGGTGGCCGCACGTACGGTCCACCGGTGGTCAACCGCTACCCGTGGCGGCTGTCACCTTATGTCGGCGACGTCTGGGATGTGATCTACAGTCACGCCGGCGCACCTGACCGGCCGCAGGCTTCCGACAGCGACAGCGATGCGTTCATGAAGGCTTACACGCTGAGCGTCAGCCCGACGTTCGGCATCAATTCGGTCTATGTCGGCGGCCACTACAGCACGTTTTATAAGGGCTTTGTCGATCAGGGCACCACGGCGACCCCCAACACGGGCAAGCACGTGGTGTTCCGCGATGTCGAAGTGAGACGCCCGTCCTCACTGATCGTGTTCACTGAAGTGCAGCGCCGGGGTGGTGGTGCAACGGGCGATGAAGGGCACTTCTGGGCCACCGCGCCCAACGCGGCCGGCGACATGTGGGAAGCCAAGGGCGATGAATGGGTGGTCACCGAGACCTCGCGTTCGATCGGACTGCCCATGGGCCGCTATCGCAATCGCACGATCACAGGGTTCATGGACAGCCACATCAAAACGATGAGCGCTGGCGAACTGGACGACATGACGCTGTGGGCCAACGACGCCACGGACAACGACTACGACGTGCCTTGACGGGCAATACGAACGACGAACGACACGAAAGGACCGCTTCATGTGTCTTGAGAACGACGATCACGTGCAACTCGGCTTGTGTCCCCACGGGGCCTTTCATCTGCGCGTGGCCAACACCACGCTGCATCTGACGCGCGAGCAGGTGCTCGCGCTGCACGCGGAACTGAACCGATGCGTGCATGCTGAACCGTCTCATGCACCTACTTCACGCAAACCCGACGCCTGGCGTCGCAACCGATTCGGCCAGTCGAGCAACTGAAGCCGCATCCATGGAAAGGCCAAACATGGTAACTCTTGGAACACGACAACTTGTGGAAGTGCCACCGGACGCGCCGCGCTCGCAGCGACTGGAAGCCGCCCGGAAGAGCTACAAACAGGACCGCAGCCAGATGACCTCGGTACTGGCCCGGCAGTACGACCTGACCGAACTGGAGATCGTGGGCATCCTCCCGCCCGAACAGGTCACGCCTCTGGACGTGGCGCAATGGGAAACCATCATCCGCAGCTTTGAGGAAGTCGGCAACGTTCACGTGATCATGTCCAATGCCTCGGGCGTGCTGGAGGCGTTCGGGCAATTCGGCAACTTCAGCAAGACCGGCCCGTTCTTCAACGTGCAGACCAAGTCGATCGACATGCACCTGCGGCCGGACACGCTGGCGCAGGTCTTCGCGATCGAGAAGCCCGGGCACATGGACGGCGTGTCCACGCTGAGCATCCAGTTCTTCAATCACGAGGGCCAAGCCGCGTTCAAGGTCTTCTTCACATTCGGCGGCAAGGCACCCAATCCCGAACGCCGAGCGCAATGGGAAGCGATCCGGGATCGCTGCCAGTTGGGCTGACGAGAACGGCCGCTCACCGATGCCAGCCACCTTGAAAGGAAGCCACGCATGCATCCCCATGGCACACCCAAGCCGCGACTGACCGATGCGCTGGACGAAGCGCAGCGCCGATGTGATGCAGGAATGCCGCCGGCGCAGTGGTTCGATCGCAAGGTGCGCGGTCACATGGAGGCGTGTTCGGGCCTGCCGTCGCGGCCGCTGTCACCGCCCGAAGCGGCGGCGGCGCACGAGGATCGACTGAATCAACCGGCGACACGCCGACGCACCATCTACGTGCATGTGCCGTTCTGCAAGCGCATCTGCTCGTTCTGCGCTTTCTTCCGCCAGCCGACCGGCAC
>CAYNCM010000178.1:0-3394 GCA_964395825.1 uncultured Planctomycetaceae bacterium | reverse complement strand
CGGCAAGGACGGCTGGGGCGTCCGCTTCGACGGCACGAACTTCGCCGCGATGGCCGATGGTAACTTCGGAAACCCCACCACCTCGGGGACACGAGACCAAGCGCACCTGGTGGTGGGCAAGATGACCTTCTCCGACCAGGGCAACGACACGGTGGATATCTGGCGGGATGACAAGACCGCTTCCGGCGCGGCCGACTCATCCGTGTCGGGTGATTTTGCCGCACTCACAGGCGAAGTGTACCTGAACGCCTTCATCAAGAAATTCGATGTGCAGGTGGACGAGCTGCGTCTGGGCGAGACGCTCGAAGACGTGACGCCGATTCCCGAGCCGGCATCGCTGGCGCTGCTGGGGCTTGGCGGCCTGGCGATGCTGAGCCGGAGTCGCCGACAGGACGTGCGCTGAGCACGCCTTGATGTCATCACCCCACGGCGGCGGGCCTGACCGCCCGCCGTCGCCTTTGGTCTATCGGCCGTGACGAGACGGCTGCGAATCCTGGCGGATCGTCCTGAACCTCTTTGTACTGTGCGGAAAAGAGAAGCCGATGAAAGATTCCCGCAAACACCGTAAGTTGACCGAATCGCATCGTCTGATCGTGACTCCGGGGCCGGCGCTCGTCGCGGCCGCGTTGATGGCCGGGGCGCTGGGGATCGCTTCGCCGGTGTCCGCGCAGCCGTACGATGTGCTGTTCATCCGCGGTGCCGAGCGCAGCGGCGGGTTCCTCGAAGCGAGCAACGATGCGCAGCGTACCGAGCAACTGGCCGACATTACCAACGGCTCGACGAGCAACGGCAACCACGGCTGGAAGACACTGGCGACCACGCTGGGCAATAACGGGTTCAATGTTTCGCAGGTTAAAGAGCCGCTGCGACCGGGCGACCCTGCCAGCGGGCAGACCGAGGGCGGCCCGCTGAACTTCACCGACGCCTCGGGCGATAACTATGTCAACCTCGAGGCCTACGACGTGGTCGTCTTCGGCTCGAACAACGCGGCCTACGGCACGGCGGCGGTCGATGCGGTCGAGGCGTACATCCGCGGCGGCGGCGGGGCGATCTTCATTAGCGATGCGAACTTCGGCGACGACTGGGCCGACGCCTCGGATTCCGACGATCCGTTTCTTTCGCGCTTCAGGCTGACGGTGAACCAGGACCGCGGGACGTATTCGCTTCGCCGCGACAAGGGTGAGTTCCTCGCGCCCGATCACCCGATTCTGGACGGCGTGGACCGCTTCGATGGCGAGGGCGTGACGCCGATCACCGTGGGCGAGAACCTGCCCGCCGGCGTCAACGTGGACATCCTCGCCAACGCCAAAGGTCAGGTCCGCCGCAACGACGGGAATCCGGGCAGCAGCAGCTCAGCAACTGCGCAGGACGCGGCGCTGCTCGCGGCAACGATCGACCAGGGCCGGCTCATCGGTCACTTCGATCGCAACACGTTTTTCAACAACAACGGCGCGGGTACGGACATCACCCGCTTCGATAACGAACAGTTGGCGATCAACATGTTCACCTACGCCGCCGTCCCCGAGCCGGCATCGCTGGCGCTGCTGGGCCTGGGTGGCGCGATGATCCTGTCGCGGCGTCGCAAACGGTAACTATTCCTCCTCCGGCCGGCCCGCTCAACGGCGGGCCGGCCGTTTCCCCGGGTTTCCGGGCCTGATCAAGGCGGATCGACATGGCACGCAAAGCCTTTACCCTTGTCGAACTTCTGGTGGTGGTCAGCATCATCGCCTTGCTCATTTCGATCCTGCTGCCGGCACTGAACAAGGCCCGCGATGCGGCCAGGGCCATGGCGTGCGGATCGAACGCCAGGCAACTCGGCCTGGCCATCCAACTGTACACCACCGAGAACAACGGCCTGATTCCCTTCCGCGAGAATCCCTACGTTTCACTCCGCGGATATCACAGCTACGACTGGCCCTACGGCCGAATGCATACCCAACTTGCCGCCGAGCAGTTGATTCCCGGCGAGGTGTACAACGACGGCAAGAATGTCCGGGACACCAGCGGCGTGCTGCGCTGCCCGTCGGACAAGACGATCCAGACGCCGGGCGTGGTGACCGGCGCGTACCAGGGCCACAGCTATCTGGCCAACACCACCGTCATGCCGCAGAACGGCAACTACGGCGCGTCGAAGCCGATCGGCATGTTCCGTCTGTCCCGTTATCGGAGGCCTGCCAAGAAGCTCGTGCTGACCGAGCGTGACGGCGGCAACCTGATCGGCAAGATGCACACCGTGGGTATCACGCACCCGTGGAACGCCGAGCGCATTATCCAGGCCACCGTCGGCCGCCATGGCAATGACACCGTCGGGGACGACGCGCATGGCAACGCCAACGTCCTGTTCCTCGACGGCCACGTGGTACTGATGCACTACGACCAGATCGTCGAGCCGGCGATCCGGCGATTGGCCGGCGAATCGCCCAACGACCCAGAGGGCTTGTGGGGCCGTCGACCCGAATGAGACGCTCGGCCAGAACAAACCCGCGTCAACGAAGCATGCAAGCCATGGACCGAACCCCGATTTCTACCCAAAGGTCTCGCTCCGCCTTTACGCTTGTGGAACTGCTTGTCGTGGTGAGCATCATCGCGCTGTTGCTGGCGATCCTGCTGCCGGCGCTGGGCAAGGCCCGGGATACTGCGCGGCAGGTCATTTGCACGAGCAACGCCAGGGGCCTGGCGGTGGGGCAACTGGTATGGGCTTCAGATCATCGCGGCGGTTTTCTCACCGACTCGCCGAAGAACGGCCGCGAGGGTCAGTTCAATCTGCATACGCGGCGCATTGGCAAGATCGCCCATCACTGGGCGGACATTCTGGTCTGGGAGGATTACACGGCCCCCGAAGTCTTCGCCTGCCCTGAAGATAACGTGCCGCTCAACCAGCCGGACCTTCGACCGCATCGAATCACGTATGGCCACAACGCGTTTTTACGCGGCAGCGGCCACGACGGCAACACCGGCAACGTGGCGCAGCCCAGCGCCAGAATCCTCATCGCCGAGACCAAGGGCACGGGCTTGTCGTCCGTCGGCACGTGGGTCTTTCGCGCACCGGGAACATGGCATGGTGCGGATCGGACGCGCACCACGTACGCCTACTTCGACGGCCACGCCGACATTCCCTCGGCCCAAGAGGTCTGGGGTTACGAACTGGTCACCCCCATCGATCGCGTTGAACATGGCCACGTCGACTTCCTGACGCAGTGGATGAGTTGGGTGGGTCCGGCGCCCTCGGGCGACTGGCGCCACGGCGGACCCGGCGGGGCGACCAATGCCGAATCGTTCAGTCAACCGAGCTTCGCGTTCTGGCTGAAATGACGCCCGCCGCCGCTTTTCCGCGGAGCCCCCGCCGCGCCCTGGTTGAGATATCCGTTTGGCTTAAGACACACCACGGAAAGAG
>CAYNCM010000177.1:0-3481 GCA_964395825.1 uncultured Planctomycetaceae bacterium | reverse complement strand
GGGATGTGCACCTGGCCCGCTGCCGCCCAATGACAACGGGCCACCGATCTCGACGCTGGCCTTGCTTCCCTTGATGGTGAGGGAGACCGGGGCCTTCGCTTTGCCGCGGGCGAAGTCCGGAATGCCGTGCCAGGAGATGAAGGTGGCGTTGCCGCTGATATTGATCTGGGCGCCGCTCTCGCCGCCCTGGTCCGGAAAGTACATTTCGTTGTGGCTCTTAAAGTAGCCGCCGTCTTCAACATTCAGGACGGCTGGGTGCTGCTTGCTGCCGCCGCTGAGTGCCAATCGATAAACCAAGAGCCGGCCGCCTTTGGCGATCGTGACGGTCCCGCCTTCGCCGTCGAAGCCGAGGTTCAGCTTGGTGACGGTGCCGACCTTCGAGTCGATGACTGCGGTTCGGCCGTCAGCGATCTTAACTTCGTCGTGCTCGGTGGGAACACTGCCGGTGCTCCAGTTGGCCGGCTCGGACCAGGCGGTGCCTTTGCCGTCGGCACCGCCCTTGAAGATCACTTCATCCGCCAGCAGCGATGCCGGCGCCACAATCATCAATGCACCCGCACAGATTACACCAATCAACTTACGCATCGTTTCCATTTCATTTCCTATCTGGGTTGTCCGTCCATACAATTTTCGCGTTGCCGTCGCCTACATACGACGGCTTCAAGTCACGTATGCCGCCTACACAATTGGCGACTATTTCGCGTTGCCGTCACCTGGTCCGGTGGTAAAGAGGATGATCGCCGGAGCGTTGATCCATCCGCGCCCGTCCTTCTCGGTCATCTGTCGGGTCTTGCCGTTGCGCGTCTCCTCGACGAGGATCTTGAACGGCCCGCCGGAGAACGAAACTTGTCCCATCGAGCAGGAGAGTTCGGCATTGTCAACGATGAACATGGGGAGCTTGGGATCAATCTTGACCGGCGGGTAGAAAAGTGTGCCCAAGACCTCCGCGCGGCCGCCGTCGGAGACCTTCAGCGCCGTCTGGCTACCTTCGAGCTTCATGCCCAGGCACCAGAAATCGGCGCCCTCGACGCGGGTCTGCACGTCCTTGTACTGCTCGGGGTTGAACTGCCGCGCCCAGACCTTTTGTCCTTTTGAGAAGACCGCATACCCGGTCGGGCCGCTGTCTTCGATGTAGAGCTTGTTGGGTTTGCCGCCCGTCTTGCGATAGCTCTTGAAGAGCGTGTAGCCATCGCCGAAGACAGCGGTTCCCTCGAAAATCAGGTCGCGGTCGCCAGCGTCGTCGAAGAACAGAAACGACCGCTTGCTCCACCCGCCGACCCAGAGGCGCTCGAGCTTGAGCGGCGGGCCGTCGCCTTCGAAGCGGAACATCGCGTTGTCGGGGTTGTGGGCAAAGCCGTCCATCGGTGCCAACCAGGCGCTGCATCCAATGATGCGTCGCAGCGAAGAGCCATGGATGCGGATCGTCTTGCTTACATGATACGTGCCCCACTTGTCGCGGTTAGGGCGGGGGAAGTAGAGCGTGGTCGCGCCGGTGCGGGCCGCCTCGTCGATTGCCGCCTGGATGGCATCGGAATCGTCCTTGCCGTCGTCGGGGATGGCGCCGAACTGAGTGGGGCTGATCCACTTGCTCATGTCGTATTCCCACCGCACCTGCGGGGTCTTCTCGATCGGCAGGCCCAGCGTGCGCGCCTTCTTGACCGGCCAGAGCGTGACGGGTTGGTTGCTGGTCCACTCGTCGATGGTCGATTCCTTCACGCCCGGGTTCGTGTCGCGCGTCTGCTTGTCGGTATTGCGCAGCGCCATCTCGGCGCCGCGGGTCTTGACGTTGCGGGCGAGCATGGCGCCGTTGTTGATGATGGCGGCATCGGCTTGCGTGCGGATGTCGCCACCCACCAGCACGATAAAGCCACTGGCGTTGTCGATGCCCACGCCCGGGCCATCATAGGTGTAGTCCTCCATCGCGACGCTCTGACCGGCGTTCTTCCAGCCGGTCAGAGCGCCTTTGACGGTCACTTCACTCATGCTGAAGCTGGCGATGCCGGTCTTGCTGGAGATGCCCAGCTTGAACGGGCCCTCGACGCTGACGTTGGAAATGAGCATCGGGCCCTGTTCATCGGTGTACCCAAGATCAAGCCCGATTGGCTTGGGCTGCTCGGTTTTGATGGTGACCTGCCGCATCCCGCCGGTATTGTTGGCCATGAACTGGATGCCGATGGCACCGGGGTTGTTCTCGCCGGTGTCGATGGTCAGGTCGCGCACGTAATTGAGAAACCGCTGCGCCGGTGCCTCGCCGGTCCAGATCATCGCCTGCGGGTTTCCGGCGTTCTGGAAACCTTCGCAGTCGTTCTTGAGCTTGATGATGGTGCGTTCACGGCTCTGGCCCTGGAGGGTGGTGAGCTTGGCGGTGTCGCTATGACGGGGATCCGGACGTTCGGGGTCGGGGCCGCCGCCCCACATCAGGCGTTTGGAAATCAGGTACGTGCCGTCGGGCAGGTAGATGATCTCGAAGCGATTGGGGTTCTCGCGCAGGGCGCGCTGGATCGCATCAGTGTCGTCGGTGATGCCGTCGCCCTTGGCGTTGTAAGGGGGCTTGGTGACGTCCACCACGCCGCTGTCGGCCGGGAAAACGATCCCAGCGTCGTCCGCGTCATCCGCGCGGATGGAGGACGTTGACAGAAGTAGAGCAGACATCGCAAGGGACATTGTCAAGAATCGGATCATCGGTCGATCGCTCCGAAAAAGGGTTCGTTCGTTAGTTATGCGAGCCGGCACGAGCGCGTTCTTCACCGCGGGTTGTGGAGTCATTGCGACTTCCCTCCTGCCGGCGGCGGGGCCAGCGTCTGGCCGGCGGCGAAACCGAACGGCAACGCCACCGACGCCACCACCTGCGACGGTGATTCGATTTTCTTCACGAGCATTCCGACCCCCCGCACCCCGACCTGCATTTCAGGCACGAGCATGGCGGCGACGTCGATGCCGAGAAACGGCGTGCCGCCGGCGAACGTGAGCAGCGACAGATCGCGCGGCACCCTCAGGCCGACCGCCGCCACGGCCTGCAGCACGATCGCGAGCAGGTCCGGCCCATAGGCGATGATCGCGCCAGGCCGATCGCCGCCTTGGAGCACCTGGCACCAGTCTTCCATCGACATCTGCCCGAACTCCCGCCGCCAGGGTCCCAGCCCCGCCTGGTCCATCCCCAGCCGATAGCCCTGCAGGCGGTCTCTCTCGCTGTAGTGCAGATCCTCGTGCAGGGCACCGTGATACAGATAGGCCATGCGACGATGTCCCAACTCCGCCAGGCGGGCGACGGCCTCCTTGGCGGCCGAGAGATCGTCGGGGAAAACCGCATCGCCAGTCCGTTTGCAGTTAAGCCAGACCGAGGGCACCTCGTAGCGCTCGATGAGCTGCTCCATGCGAGGAGGCACCGCCTTGTTGTAGTTAATGAGCAGGCCGTCGCACATGCACTCGCGCAACATGGCGGGCACGAAGTCAGGGTCTTCCAGGCGCTCGTTGGTGATGT
>CAYNCM010000176.1:0-3489 GCA_964395825.1 uncultured Planctomycetaceae bacterium | reverse complement strand
GGCGATGGTCGCCTGGGCCAAGCCGCTGGCGATCATGTGCGCCCGGTAGCCGTCGGCGTCACTCGCCGTCACCGCGTCGATTCGTCGCCCGTCGCCAAGGTAACGAACCAGCCACACGCGGGCCTGTGTGAGCACGGTTCGGCTTGATGTCTTCATATCGAGCCGCTCGGCGATGTAGCTGTCGACGAACGCGGCCACGGTCGGCACTTCTCGGCGCTCGGCGTGTTCCACCAGTCCGGTATTCGCCAGCCGCTTGCGCAGTTCGTCATTCAACCCGGCCAGCCAGTCCACCGTAGCGGGCGGGATGGCCTGACCGCTGCCGCGCCATGCCAGCAAGTTGCCTATATGGGTCTGTGCCGTCGTGGCGTGCTTGATCGGCATGCGCCCCAGCCGGAGTACCTTCGGCCCGTTGTAGGCGAAACGAATCTCCCGGTTGCCGGTGCCGCGTGTGACGATGCTACTCATGGTTCACCTGCCTTCGTTCTGGTGGACAGCCATGCCCACAGACGAATCATAACCGACTACTTGCGCGATAACAATCTTATTCTGCGGTCAGTGTGACGCGATAGCCCAGCGCCTTGGCGATCTTCGCCGCCGTGTCCAGCCGTGGCGCGGTTTCGTTGCTCATCAACCGCGATAGCTGCCCTTCGCTCACGCCGGATAGCCTGGCCAGCCGGTATCGGCTAATGCCCTTCCGTTCGGCCTGGGCGATCAGCTTGCGGAGTTCGTCGGCGATGGGTTTTGACTTCGGCATGGTGTAAATCTCCGTTGCGAGTCGATGATACCGCGTCGGCGCTGGCGTTGCTCGCCAAACCTGCCACCACGTTCGCCGCTGCCGCGTGCTACAGCCTGCGGCGGTGCTGCGGGTAGGCGAGAATCGGACGCGCCACAAGCGAACGTAGGGCCTGCGATGGCCTCGAAACGCTTGGCGTCGCGCCGCACGGTCTTTTCCGATACGCCGGTACGCGCGGCGATGGTTTCAGCGGTAGACTTCTGCGCACTTTGCGCACCCTAAAAGTCGGTTCGGTCATGCGGTCGCCTGCGCTTCTTCCGCGCCGCCGGCCAGTGATCTGGCGATCGCCTGCACCTGGTCGCGGGTGATCGCGCCCGATGCAATCAAGGCTTCGATCCGGTCGAACGCATCGCACACGGCGCGATAATCATTGCGCCCGTCCCCTTCGGCCATCGCCGCGAGCAAACGGAGCACCTGCGATTCGGGATGTGTGGCGGTGGTGGACATAAAATCGCCGCGCAGCTTTCGCCGCGCGGCAACGCAACGCAAACAACGTTCGTTTATCGAGCCGCCAGCGTTACAAGTTCGCTCGTTTCCCAATCGTTCAGGCCGGTGTGGGTCGTGGCGTGAATCGGCGCGCCATCGTCGCGCAGAACCACGCGGAACTCAACCTCGTCCGTGTCGAAAGCAAAGTCGCGCGATACGTCGATCCGCAGGCGCCTCTGCACATATCGATATGCCTCCGGGTCGATGAGTGACAGGTCGCCCTTGTCTCCGACAAGCGGCGCGGAAGCGGCGAAGTAGATCGGGCGTCCCAAAAGGGTCTGCGTGGGTAAAGCCTTAGCGTCCAGCAACCACAACGGCGAGCCGCCAACGCCGACGACGGCACTCAGCGTGCCGAGCTTCGGAAGCACGCTCGGGTGTGCCAGCCATATCGCGCGGCTGAACGATTCGGGGTTGAGCCGCGAAGCCATGTTGAGCACATTTTCAATGACGATCGTGTCAGCAGCTTGCTCTGCTTCCGCTGCCTGTTCGTAGGTCGCGGCACAAGCGGCATTCAGGATGCCCAACGGCTCGCCCGCACCTGCGCCGTTGAAAAAGTCGAGCGCGCGGCGCATGGCGACGGCTTTTCCGAACACCGCCATGATCGCATCTTCAACGCCAACCGCGTTGTCTTGAAGCAACTCATTCGAGAGGCGAAGCCGCGTCCCGCACTTGTTCAGGTGTGCTTTGCGCTGACCGAACACCATCTGAGATAGCGGCACGGTCGATTGCTCGGCAATGCGTGTCAGCGCCACGCCGCCCACGTCTTTGCCGGATGTGTCGCGGTCACTCAACATTGGCGTCACCACGTCACCTACGCCATCGGGAACGATGTACGAGTCCAGCAAGTCGAGCCATGGCGCGGCGTTCAACTCGCTTGTTACGATCTGCGCCTGAAACTGTTCAGGCACAAGGAAGCCGCCGAACGCATCGTGCGACTTGTAATTACCGGCCGCTTGGTACGCCGGCGAGCATCCGGCGAGCCTCGAATCGGAGCCGCGCCCGGATACCTGCTTAACAATCGCGGAAAGAAAGTCGCCCATGCCTCCGAATTCGCCATCGTCCAGATGATCGGCCTCCGCCGCGAAGTCACGAAGTTTCACGGCGCGGTTGAGGTTCGGCGTGCTGCGCGCGGTGCCGCCGAACGGGTCGGCCGGGTTGCCCGGTTGCGTTTTGCGGCCAGCCGCCGCCTGCGCCTTTTCACCAGCAAGCTCGCCGATCGCAAGCGCGGCGTCCGCGCCAGCCTGGTCTTGCTCGCTCGCATCCGGCGCGTTGCCGGCGCGGGCAACCTCAAGGGCCTCGGTTTTCAACTGTGCCCAAAATTGACTTCCGACGGTGCGTTGGCCCCACTTAGCATCCTCCGCCATCAATTTTTCCATTTCGGCGCGACACTCGCGGGACCGCTGGACGGGGGTCTTTTGTCTGTCGGTTTTGAAGAGTTGTTCCATGTTAGTACCTCTGCCCGGTGTGCCGGGTGTTCAAGTCAAAGTTTGGTCGCCGCACACGCGGCGGCCGCTGGCCAAGACGCCACGGTCTGCGCCGACGATTTACGGCGGTCGCTTTCGTGGTCGTGTTTCGCACGATGCCGCCGCGGTCGGTTTACGAAGGCCGACGGCACGATCTTGGTCTGTTGTGTGTTCAAGATCTCCCTCCGAAGCGTGCCGCAATCCACGCGCACAACGTAGCATGCGCCTCGACGAGAAGGTTTTTCAGCGTGGGCAGATCATCGGCAAGGCGCACCGCGATGAACGACGCGACCAGCGCCGCGCACAGTTCGCCGTCGGGCCATCGCGCCGCGTTCACATCAGGCAATTGCACTTCCACCGGGTCGGCGGTGTCCTCGCTCTCGCGGCGCTGGCGCTCGGCGTTGACAATTTCCAGAAGCCATCCGGCAAAGCGCGGTGATTTCCGGGCCAGCTTCGCGGCGAGAATGCCGGTCGTGTCAAGTTCAGCGCCGGTCAGGCTTGGCGGGTAACTTCGAAGGGTGATGCCGGGTTGTTGGGGTGTGTTCATGTTTGCCATTTTAACGATCTCCGGTTTTCAGTTTTCTCTTTCGTCCAGATATAGAAGCGATGTCGGAAATAGTGATGAGAAGGTCCGAGTCATCGTCCGCGACGATGTGATATTTAAGGCCGCAGTCTCGGCACGTCGCGTAGCGAAATAGCGCGAGCAGCACGCCGCCCTTCCCCCAGCGTGTGCCGCCGCATGACAGA
>CAYNCM010000175.1:0-3520 GCA_964395825.1 uncultured Planctomycetaceae bacterium | reverse complement strand
CCGATCTCGGCGCCCAGGCCGTACTCGCCCCCGTCGCTGAAGCGGGTGGAACAGTTGACCATCACGTCGGCCGAGTCGACCTGGGCGACAAATCGATCCGCGGCCACGATGTCGGCGGTGAGGATGGCGTCGGTGTGCTTCGAGCCGTAGGCGTTGATGTGGCGGGTCGCCTCGTCGAGCGTGTTGACGGTCTTGATCGCGACGATCATGTCAAGATACTCGGTGTGCCAATCTTCCTCGGTGGCCGGTCGGGTGGTGACCCTGCCGCCGAGCCGTTCAGCGGTCTTCCCGCAGCCGCGCAGTTCAACGCCGGCGGCAGCGAGGGCTTGGCAGCATTCGATCAGCAGTTCCGGCACGTCGGCGTGGAAGAGGAGCGTCTCGGCGGCGTTGCACACACCGGGGCGTTGCGTCTTGGCGTTGACGACGATGTCGCGCACCATGCCGGCGGGCAGGGCCTTGGCGCCGCGGTCGACGTAGACGTGGCAGTTGCCGGTGTAGTGCTTGATGACGGGGATGTGGGCCTGCTCGACGACGGCGCGGATGAGCGATTCGCCGCCGCGGGGGATGGCCAGGCTCACGCGGCCGTCCATCTTGAGCAGCGTCCCCACCGCCGCGCGATCGGTCGTTCCGACCAGTTGCACGGTGTTGGGATCGACGCCGTGGGCCTCGAGCGTTTCGCGGACCACGCCGGCGATGGCCGTGTTGGAGTCGATCGCCTCCTTGCCGCCGCGGAGGATCACGGCGTTGCCGCTCTTGATGCACAACGCCGCCGCATCACTCGTGACGTTCGGGCGGGATTCGTAGATGATCAGCACCACGCCGATCGGCACGCGCGTCTTTTCGATCCGCAACCCGTTCGGCCGCACGTGGCCTTCGATGATCTGTCCGACCGGGTCGACCTGCTCGGCGATCTGTCGCACCGAGTCGGCCATCTTCTTCACCCGCCCGGCATCAATCTTCAGCCGATCGGTCATCGCGCCGGTCAGGCCCAGCTCGCCAGCGCGGGCCAGGTCGCGCGCATTCGCCGTGACCAGCGCCTCGGTGCGTTCGATCAGCCGATCGGCGATCGCCCGCAGCACCTCGGTGCGCTTCTGGCCATCGAGCAGGACCAGCGCGGCGCTGGCGGCGACGGCGGTGTCGGCGAGCTTCTCGCAGTAGTCGGCAACGTCGGTGAGGGTTGGCGTGGGCATCGGTCGGCCTCGCAAAACGCGGAAACACCACGGGACCGGGGCTTCGTTTCGCTCAGCCCTCGGCTTGCCGCAAGCGCGTGGCGGCCCCTGGGCCATTCTACTCGCTGCGGCGGGTGATGGTGAAATGGACGATGGGCGCGGGGGTCAAGATGGTGATGGTGGGCGTGGCGAAAGTCGGCACGCCCTCGGCCGCGGGGCCCAGCGCCTCGGGGTTCAGCGGCACCACCTCGACCACTTCCGTCCGGCCGTTGGACGCTTCGTGAATCTCGATCATGTTGATGACCGCTTCGCCTGCACCACCGGCATTGATGGCCTTGTCGAGCGCATCCTTGTCCAGGGCCAGCCTCGCCACCACGCGCAGGTCTCGCCGCGGATCGGTCAGCCGGTCGATCAGGTCGCGCGGGCCGGTGATCGTCACGTCGCGCAGCACGCGCGACTGCTCGTCCGGCGCCACGTCGTACAGCTTCAGTTCCGACGACGGCGCCATCAGCCACACCGGCACCGGCTTGTCCAGCTTGGCCGTCTGCTTCTTGCTGGCGATGGTGAAGGTCACGTCGACGGTCGGCTGGATGAGGCGCACGTGCCGGACCTGCAACACCGGCGGGCGTTCGAGGCGGGCGGTGATGGTGTGAGTCTCGCCTTCGGGCAACCGGTCCATCTGCGAACGTGGCACCGTCGCCTCGACGAAGATCGAATCCGGCGACGCCGACAACCGCTCCAGCAAGCCGCGCGGCATCATGAGCGGCACCTGCGGGGGGTCGATCTTCAGGTCCGGGCGAACTTCCACGCCCTGCGGCTGAAACTTCACCTCCGCCTCGTACGGCACCAGCCGTGAAATCACCACCGCCACCTCCGCCGGCTGAACGTCCTCGAGAATCAACCCCAACTCGCGCATCGTCGGTCCGCCTTCGTTCAGCGGCGTGCGCAGCAGCAGGGGCCTGAGCTGCAGCACCCCCTGCCGCCCTTCGGGCAGATCGCCGGCCGACAGCGGCAGCGCGATCCGCCCCGCCGAGCCGAGTTGCGTCCGAAAATCCCGCAGCCGCGCCGTGTTGCCCTTCACGGTCAGGTCGATCCGTAACGTGTTGTTGTTCGAGTCCGCCACGTCGACCCTCACGTCCTGCCCCACCTCCGCGGGGATCGCGCCCATGAAGGTGATCTTCTCGTTGGAACGCACGTCCTGGCCCTCGGCGTAGAGCCAGATCAGAACGGCGATCAGCGTCACCAGGCCGTAGTTCTTAAGTTTGCGTCGCAACGTCATCGGTCACTCTTGCCCTTGGCCCGATTGAGCCTTGGCGGATTCCCGCTTGTCCGATTCGGCGGGCGGGGTTTCGTGCGGCCGGCCCTCCGGCGGCGCCAGTTCCACTTCCGCCTGCACCAGCCCCCGACGCAGCATCGAACGCAGCGCCTCGGCACTCAGCTTGCGAACCAACTGCCCCCGCTCGGCCAGGCTGATCGCACCGGTCTCTTCGCTGACCACCACGATCAGGCAGTCCGCCTCCTGGCTCAGACCGATCGCCGCCCGGTGGCGCGAGCCCAGTTCCTGCGCCATGTCATCACCCTCCGAAAGCGGAAACTGAATCCCCGCGCCCAGCACCTTGTCATCCCGGATCACCACCCCCATGTCGTGCAGCGCGCTGCCCGGCCAGAAAATCGACTGAAGCAATTCCGAGGTCACGTCGGCGTTCAGCGTGGTGCCCGCTTCCACGATCCCGCCCAGCGGCACCTCGCGCTCCACCGCGATGATCGCCCCGATCTTGTTCCGCGACAGGTAGGAAACCGCCTTGATGATTTCATCGACGACCGGCTCGACCGCCGCGCTGTGCCCGCGGAACAGCCTCGCCTCGCCCAGGCGCACCAGCGCCCGGCGCAGCTCCGGCTGGAACACGATCACCAGCGCCAGCGCCGCGAACGCCAGGAACTTGCCGTACAGAAACTCCAGCCTGGCGAACGCCGCCTGGTCCCGCGGCATCAGCGCCACCAGCAGCGTGGCCACGATCAGAATAAACCCCACCCCCTTGAGCACCCGCGCCCCGCGCGTGCCCCGCAGAAACCGGAACACCAGGTGCACCACGATCCAGATCAGCGCCAGCTCGACCAGCACCCCCCAGCCGTAGTTGCTCACGCGCACCCAGAAATCCACGGTGCGGTCGGCGAATTGGTGGAGCTGGTCGAGCAAGTCGGCGTTCCGTAAGTGCGGCGGGCGCAGCGCGCAGGCCCCGCGCCTTTCGTTTCGATTATACACAATCGGCCGATCCGTCCGGCGCACAACAGATAACCTGACTCATCCCCAGTTTGACCATTCAAGAAAATGGCGGCATTGGCGCGATGAA
>CAYNCM010000174.1:0-3540 GCA_964395825.1 uncultured Planctomycetaceae bacterium | reverse complement strand
TCTTAGCCGCAAGCCAACGGCTTGCGGGGACTTCGGCGCTATTCCTCGCCCAGCAAGCCGGCCAGTTCCTCGGCGTGGGCGTAGAGCCATTTGACCTTGCGTTCGATCATCTGGAGGAAGTTGAAGCCTTCCATGCGGGCGAAGCTACCGGTGGCGGCGATGGGGATGACGCTCTCGGCGATGAGGGCTTCGATCATCAGCCAGGGAATGGTGCGCAGCTCAGCCTTGGAAAGCACGTTGACCGCATCGTACCCGCGGAGGAAGCGTTTGTAGCGGGTGATGTCGAGGTACTCGGGCCACTGGGCGGCGTCTTCGCCTCCACCCAGGATGGAGAATTGCAGCGCGCCGTTGGCCACGTCGAGGATGCGCTGCTGCAGGCGGGCGGCGTCGTAGTCGATCACCGCGACCACCCGCGCACCGCGGAAGAGCATGTTCCCCGGATGCCAGTCGCTGTGGATGATCTGCATGGGCCAGTCGGGCAGGCCCAGTTCGTTCGCCCGCTGGGCCGAGTCGTTGTAGCTGTCGTGGAGGAACCGGACGACCTGGTCGACGGTCGCGCCCTCGCGGGTCATGGCATTGGGGTCGATCTTCGCCAGCGTGCGCGGCACCTGATCACAGGAACTGCGGATCGCGCGGGAGGCGTGATAGCTTCCCTGCGGCGGTTCGTATTCGGGGTGGTAGTCCTTGATGAGCTTGTGGAACAGGGCCAGCGTCTTGCCGGCGTCGTGCGTGGCTTCGAGGCTGTTGTCGTAACCGGTGCCCTTGATGTACTCGAACACCTCGTAGATCGCGCCCTTCCACTGGAGCATCGAGTTGTTGTCTTTCTTCGTGCCGATCAGGTGGGGCAGGGGGAACTGGCGTTCGGCGAGGTAGAGCTGAAGCGAATGGCAGAAGGCGACCTTGAACGGGTCGTCCTTGCCGCGGGCCCGGCGCTTGAGCAGGAACAGGCCCTTGTCGGTGCGGAGAATGAGCTTGGGGGCCCGGCGGCTGCCACGCGGAAATTCCTGGATCGCCTCGATCACGCCCAGGTCGAAATGGCTGAGCACGAGAGCCAGTTCATCGGCGGCGAACTGGTCGCGATCGCCCACGGCTTCGCGGCCCGAACTGGTCGTCCGGGCGCTGGGGGCGACGGCGGGATTGTTCGAGGCACCGGTATTCACGAATACAACCGATCGAGATCACGAATGCACCGCGGCGGCGGTCGCGTGGGGTCGAACCGGGCCACCGCCTCCTGCGGACTATTCGACATTCTGGACCTGCTCCTTGATCCGGTCAATCGCCCCTTTGACCTCCACGATCAGGCGGCTGATCTGCGCGTCGTTGCACTTGCTGGCGATCGTGTTCGCTTCGCGCAGTAACTCCTGGGCGAGGAAATCGAGCGTGCGGCCGGCCGGGTCGCCGTTGTCGCGCTGGAGAATCTGTTCGAACTGGTCGAGGTGACCGGCCAGACGCTGGGTTTCCTCGCTGATGTCCGAGCGCTCGGCGAACACCGCCACTTCGCGGATCAGGTCGGTCTCGCCGAGTTTCAACTCCGCCCGGGCGACCAGTTCCTCGGTCCGGTTCTTCAGACGCTGATGGTAATCTTCCAGCACGGCGGGGGCGCGCTCGGTGATGACGGCCAGCCGCTCGGCGATCGCCTGTTTCTGGGCCAGCAGATCGCCCAGCAGCGCCCGGCCTTCCTGCTCGCGCATGGCGATGAGCTTGTCGCACGCCTGGGCGACCAGCTTGCCGACGATCGGTCGCACCTCACCCACCAGGTCCGGTCCGGCCGGCGGCTGCACCACGCCCGGCAGGTTCATCATCGCCGACAGGTCGATCTGCGCCTTGGTGCCGTCGGTGAACAGGTCGGCATGGTCGGTCTGAAACTGCTTGAGCGAACGGAGGTAACGCTCGAGAATCCCGCGGTGGATGTCATGGCCCATCGCCGCCATTTCGCCGCGCAGGGCGACGGTCAGCGTGATCGACCCGCGGGTCAGACGCTTGCGGAGCAGGCTGTCGAGTTCGGCTTCCAGCCCGGAGATGTCGTCGGGCAGGCGGATGATGGATTTGAAGTAACGGTTATTGAGGCTGCGAAGCTCCACCGCGTAATGGACGCCGTCCACTTCGCAAGAGGCATTGCCGAATCCGGTCATCGATCGAATCATGGGCGGCTCGAGGGCACTGAAGACGAAGGAATCCGCTAATCCGCGGGGGCTTCGGGCGCTTGGGGTTCCGGGGGACCGGGCGTTTGGGTGACGGGTTCCTCCGGCGATTGGGGATCACCTGTCGGCACAGGTTCGCCGGCCGGCGTTTCGTCCGGGGTGGCCGGTGGCGGCTGCTCGGGCTGGGCGATTTCCGCCGGCTCGATGGCGGTCGCCTCGCCTTCCGAGCGGCTGAGGAACACCAGCACGATCGCCACCACCAGGAACAGCGCGAACAGCGCCACCGTGAACCACGTCAGGAAGTCGCCGACCTTGGCCCCGAAGACGGCCTGTGATCCGCCGCCGCCGCCCCCCCCGAACGCGCCGCTTAACCCGCCGCCCTTGGGCTTTTGAATCAGAACCACCAGGATCATGAACGCGCAGATCAGCACGAACGTGATCGACAGAACCGTTAACAGTACGCTTCCAACAGTCAGCATGGCTCGTTCCTGTTTCTCAGCAGGCCGCTTCGAGGATCGCTGTAAAATCGTCGGCCTTCAGCGAGGCCCCGCCGATCAGCCCGCCGTCGATGTCGGCCTGGCTGAACAGTTCGCGGGCGTTGGCCGGCTTGACCGACCCGCCGTACTGGATGCGCGTGGCCCGGGCGATTTCTTCGCCGTACATCGCCGCCAGCGTCTTGCGAATGCCTTCATGGGCTGCCTGGGCGTCTTCGGGGGTGGCCGTCTTGCCCGTCCCGATTGCCCACACCGGTTCGTAGGCGATCGTCACCTTCGACATCTGCTCGGCGGTCACGCCCGCCAGGCCCAGCGCCACCTGCCCGCAGTTGATGTTATTCGTCTTCTTCGCTTCCCGCTGCTCGATCTTCTCGCCCACGCAGAGAATGACTTCCAGCCCCGAGTCCAGCGCCGCCAGCGTCTTCGCGTTGATCAGTTCATCCGTCTCGCCGATCACGTGGCGGCGTTCGGAGTGGCCGGTCAGCACCGCCTCGACGCCCACGTCCTTGAGCATGGCCATGCTCACCTCGCCGGTGAAGGCACCGTCCGGTTCGAAATAACCGTCCTGCGCGCCCAGCTTGATGTGCCCGCCGGCGTCCTGGAGCACCGCGGCCACGGCCGACAGGTACGTCAATGCCGGGCAGATGACCACGTCGACCTTGTCGGTGGCGTTGAAGCGCTCGGTCAGGGTCTTCGCGAGGCCGATCGCTTCCTTGCGGTGCAGGTTCATCTTCCAGTTTCCGCCGACAAACGGCTTGCGTGCGGGCATGGGGCAACTCCGAGGGTTCGAATCCGTCGATATCAAGCCCAGCAGTATAGCGAAAGTAGGAATTTGAACCAGTGGGGCGCCCCCTGACTCATCCCCCGTTTCATTGGGGGGTGGCGAGGGTGGCCAGGAGCAGGGC
>CAYNCM010000173.1:0-3567 GCA_964395825.1 uncultured Planctomycetaceae bacterium | reverse complement strand
CCGGGCCGAGCATGTATTCGGCGTCTTCGTCGAACTGGTCGCCGACGGCGCGGGCGTTGGTGAGGATTTCACTGGTGGCGATGCCCACGCCCACCGCGTCGGAGACCGTGGTGAACACCTGGTTGACCACGACCAGCATGATTCCGGTGATGGCGATCGTCACGAGCAGCTCGACGAGGGTGAAACCCCCGGTTTCCCGTGCGCTCCCGGCGAGCCGTTCGACGGGGGTCAAGGCCGGGGCCGAGCGCCGAGCGCCGGGGGCCGGGAGGCTCGGCCTTTGGGGCTTCGGATTTCGAATGTCGAATCTGCTCATTGGATCACCTCCGAGCCGAAGGTGGCGATCAGGCGGGTGGGGCTGGACTTGCCCGCAGCGGGCTTGCCGTACCAGACCTCGTCGGGCCGGTCGGCGATGAATCCGCGGATGGTCACTTCGTCGCCGTCGACGGTGACCACGTCGTAGATCACGCCGTTGGAATCGAGAATCTGATCACCGGACTGGATGTCGCCGTCGGGCAGGTTGTCCAGGACCAGGATGTTGGTGCCGCGGGTGCCGTTGACGTCGATTTTGGCCACCCCGGGCACGGAGTCGGGATCGTCGGGATTGGCGTAATCGCTGGTCGGGTTCTTCGAGGGGTAGTCGGTGTTGGCGGCCTTGCGGAGGATGAACACGAACACCTGCCAATCGCGGTCGGCCGGGGTGGCGTTCTTGTCGCGGACCAGGGGCACCCAGTAGAACTGGCGGGCGGTGAAGTTTTCGTCCTCGCCCGTTTCGTTGGGGATACCGTTCATGTCCAAGTCCAGGGCCTGCGGATGGCATCGCGTGGCCAGGGGCCAGCGGTCGGCGAGCATGTTCTGAGGTACCGGCGAAACGTTCTGGTAAGTGCTCGCCCCGAGATCCGTCTCGTCCAGGCCGCGCGCTTCAAGCATGGCGGTGACCGAGTTGTGCACATCGCGGGCGGTGGTGGCGTCGGCGGCAGCCTGCTGGAGCGTGCCGGCCACGGGAAAAATGCTCGCGATCGCCACCAGCCCGATCGCCAGGATGAACATCGCCATCAGCAGTTCAATCAGGGTGAACGCCCGGCGGGGTCGAGCCCGTTCGAATTTCGAATGCCGAGTTTCGAATTTCATCATCAACGTTCCTTCACCACGGCGCCGGTGTAGCGGTTGAAGAAGATGGCGGCGCCGTTCTCGCGGATCCAGTCGGCAGCGCCGGGGTTGACCACCCCGCCGGATGCCGCCAACAGGTCGTGGCCGTCGCCTTTGAGGGCGATCCGGTCGAACACCATCACGCCGACCACCGTTTCCAGCTCCTCGAACGGCAGTTCCATCTTGCCTTCGTCCTCGTGCCAGTGGATCAGCTCGCCGTTGTTGTAGGCGGCATCCTCGTCGGGGTTGTAGGGGGCCGGGTCGTAGTCGGCCGGCCGGGTGCTGCTGGTTTGCCAGTTGTCGTTGTAGTTGCCGTCGTAGTAGACCAGACGGTGGTCGTTCTGGCCGGAGACGAGGTGGCCGTCCTGGTCGAAGCGGACGGCGAACGGGGGGGCGTAGAACCGGGCGGCGCCGGGCGTGTTACGCATGATGGCGACGAATCCCACGCCCTTTGGGATTTCGAAGTAGGGCATGTCGCGGATGTCGGCGTAGCCGTTGCGGTCGCTGTCTTCGAGGTAGTGATCGCTGGTGTTGCGGGCGTACCAGACGTTTTCGGTGATGCGGATTTCATTGGCGGGGGTGAACACGAGGGCGACGCCGCTGGGCTGGCCGACGAGGAAGGCGCGGTCGCGTCCGACAAAGGCGCGGGTGGCGCCGGCGGCGGCGCTGACGGCGTTGATGGCCGCGTCGGTCCGCCGCCCGGTGAACATCGCCCGGTAGCCCACCGTCCCGATCGCCATCAGCAGCACCATGATGCCGATGACCACCAGCAGTTCGGTGAGGGTGAAACCCCCGAAGGCCCCGTGCGATGTGCGACGTGCGATGTCGGATGCATCGCGGCATTCGCCGTCCCGTCGCTCGGCCGCGGCGGAAACAGGTCGAAGATCGAAGATCGGAGATCGAAGATCGCACATGGGGTCAATCCCCGCTGAAGGAATAAAGGTTGTCTTCGGCGTCTTCATCGGGCACGCCCTGGTCGTCGACGCTGCCCCACTGGCCGTCCGGCCCGGCGGAGGCGAAGAAGGGGCTGGTGCGGGGGGGCAGGAAGTCGTCTTCGCCGCGGTCGACCCCGTCCGGATCGTCGGCCTTGTAGACGTGCTGCACGTAGACGATCTTGTTGCCCCAGGCGTCGCGCAGTTCGAGGAAATCGTTGCCGGACTGATCGTTGAGCACGTTCTCGTCGAAGCTGGTGTAGACGCCTTCGCGGAGGTCGCGGATTTTGAACGACGCCCAGACGAAGCGTTCGATGGACGAGTTCCTGACCAGGTCCTGGCCGCTGCCATCGTCGATGCGGGCCCTGCTGTCGGCGGTGTAGGGATCGTTATGGGTCTTGGGGGTCGACCAGTCGATGGGGGTTCGGCCAAGGTGGTTGACGTAAGTGCCGGTGCGGGCGTAGTACTCGGTGGCGATGCCGTCGGCGGTGGCGAGGGTCATGCGGGTGGCCTGCTCGTCGCCGGCGCCGGTCACGGAACCGATCACACCCAGGCCGATGCCGATCAGCAGCACGAGAATGGCGATCACGACCATGATCTCCACAAGGGTGAAGGCGGCGTGGTGAGTGCGGAAGGTCGCGCCGATCGCACCGCGCATCGCGTCGGGACGCGGCACGGGACCATGGGCGTCACTCATGATGGCGTGTGGTGTGTTCATTCGGTGCTCCCGCCGCTTTCGTCTCACGGTCCGGTGATGATGATGTCATCGGCGCGTTGATCGCCGTTGCCGTTGTTCAGGTCGGGGCCGCGGCTGTAGAGAACGAACCGGGCGGCGTTGAGGGCGGCGGCGGCGGTGTTGCCGATTTCCACCTGGTCGCCCGAGTCGTCGGTCGTGTCGTGCAGCAGCGGGTTACCGCCGGCCAGGTCGTTGTTGTCGGCCGGTCTGAACCGGTCGCCCCAGATCGTGCTGCCGCCGCGGTTGGCCCGGTAGTAGCAGATGGGGTTGCCCCAGTAGTCGAGGAAGACCTTGTCGCCATCGCCGGACTGCTCGCCTTCGCCGATGTCTTCCTCTTCCTGCACGTCGATGTAGGGTCCATACGGTCGGCCGCCGGTGCGGAAGCCCAGGCCGTCCTTGCCATCGTCGGACTCAGGCAGGTGCCCCATCAGGCACTCGACGAGGATCTCCCCGCCGTTCCAGTGGTTGGCGTAGCCGGCCGGGACGTCGTCGTGGTTGCTGGGCGGGTAGAGGTCGTGGTCCTGGTCATAGGTGTTGATGCCCATGACCATGGCCTGCATGAACTGGCTGGTGGCCGAAACTTCCGCGGCCTTGCGGGCCATGCCCACCGCCGGCACGAGAATCCCGATCAGCAAGGCGATGATCGCGATGACCACCAGCACCTCGACCAACGTGAAACCGTGTAGGGGCCTGGCCGACCGCCCGCCGGCGGGTCCAGCGGTCCGGGCGCCGGGGCGCCGGCGGCAAAGCCGG
>CAYNCM010000172.1:0-3603 GCA_964395825.1 uncultured Planctomycetaceae bacterium | reverse complement strand
GCTCCGCTGGCCGCGAATGTTCAGCCGCTCTGTTGTGTTGTCAGCCGTCTTGAGTGTCAGATGCACGATCAATATGTCGTCACCAACCGGCTCGATCGATCCCTCGATCAAGTAACTGCCGGACCAAAACGCGTTGCGCTGACCAGCCAACACGTTCTCGCGTGCCAGCAGATCCATGCGCTGACGTTCGAGGACGAACAGGTGCGGGCGGCGGCTCAACCGGTGGCGGACCAGCATTGTCACCGCCTGTTCGGTCGCCGCCGCCTGCCCGGAAGGCGCGGTGAAATGCAGCGGCAGCACTGACAGCGGCATCGCCTGCTTCCGCGCGACGGCGAGCTTGTCCAGCGATTCGCGGATGCGGTCGGCCAACATCGCCGACCAACCCTCGACTGCTGCCGCCTTCAGCGGCTGGCGAAGTGAAAGCACCACCACGCCTGACTTGACAGAAATCAGGCGCACCTCAAGCGTCGCGGCGTCATCGGCCTCGCTGCTCGACAACATCAGGACGCCGTCGCCACCCAGCAACTGTCCAACCCGCACCGATTGGTCGGTAGTTAACGATCTCTGGACCAGATTCTGCTCTACCAGAAGTGCATCAATCCGCGACCGCTCCAACAGCACCACGCCGTCGGTCTCACCGAGTGCCGACGTCAACAGGTCCGCCAATTCGCCAGCTCCGTCATCGGCGACAATTGCCAGCCGCGCCGACCGGTCGGCCCTATTTGGTATGGCCACACCCTCGGGCGATGGTTCGTCCGCCGCCGCGAGCGTCGCCGTCGCGGCGACCAGAACCGCCGCGATCGATAGATGGCGTGATGCAATCAACGCTGGCCTCCCGATTCAAGATTCTCCAGGGCCTTGAGCATCTTTCGCGTTTCAGCGACAGCGACGCCCTGTTCGATCGCCTGTTCGAGCAATTCGCGCGTGCGCCCGAAATCGCCCTCGAACAGCGCCGCCGAGGCCCGGCCATGCAGCGTGTCCGCTGTGAACACTCGCGGCGGTCTGTTCTTCGGCCGTTGATCAGTGACCCAGGCCGACTTGGGCACTCGCCTCAGGCCGTCGCCGGTGAAATAGAGATGCTCGCCGAACGGCTGGACCATGACGTACCGTCCGTGGAAACGCAGGGGCTTCGACCAGCGATTGGTCTCCGTGTCAAAGCAGGTGACGAACAGGCCGTCGTCCTTGGCGAACTTCGGGCCCGGGCGTTTGCCGGTGACGAACTCACCATACTCGGGAAAGTACACTTCCATCGGAAACATCTCGTGGTCCCGGCTGATGATCCATAGCTTCTGCGGCTGCGTATCATCGACAATGACCTGTCGGCTGGTGATCGGGGGCAGCGGGCAATTGCCCTCGATAAAGCCGCCGAGTTCCTGCCACGACCAGAATGTCGTGGGATGCCAGAATTGATCGAGCTTGCCGTCGCTGGTCACGACCAGCAAGCCGCGTTCGATGGCGATATAGATTCGATCGCCGCTCCGGGCAATGAGGTTGAATTTGGCGCTGAATCCCGCATGGCCCATCTGCAGATTCGCAGGGATGCCGATGCGGCGCTGGATGGAACGGTCATCGGCGATGGGCTGCATGGCTTGCGCGTTCCGGCTGCCATATCGGACGACCGACTCGCCGGTATCGAAGGTGAATATCCCGTCCTCGGTCGGCAACAGGTCGTCGCCGATCGCCGCGCCGGGCAGGTCGGCCAGGAAGAACGACCCATTGCGATAGATCGCGAGTTTCGCGTTGCGGCTGCCGAGGCCTTTGCGTGTGGCGAGGACTGCCGATCGGCCGTCTGGTCTCGGCTTGGCATAGAGCAGCCATGCATGCGGTAGCCCGTCGGCCACGCCATAAGCGGCGAACGCCTCGTTCTTCAAGTGAGAGGTATAGATTTTGCCCAGTGGTCGATTTCGCGGACCGGCAGTCAGCCAGGGACACCAGACGATCTCGTCGCCGGCTTGAACAATGTTGCTCGTGCGGAGCGGTCCGGCTCCCGGCGTGTTGTTGTAGTCGGGCGATCGCCATGCCTGAGGTATGACGATCTTACGGATGGGCTTACGCTCATCCGGCCAATGGTAAAGGTCAAGCCAGTTCAACTGCCCGGTATCCGGATTCGGGCCAACGCCCACGAACCACACCCCCGACGGTACACGGGTGATGTGCAGCGTGGCGATCAAACCTTCCGGCAGGTCGACCGCTTCGGGCTGCAAGTCCGCGGCGGGCATATCGGCGATCAGGAAACGGTCGGCTTCATGTGCCAGATTCCACATGCTTTTCCCGTCGCCGAAGAAGCCGCCGTACATCGCTTCCATGGGTGGCGGCTGGTAAGCCGTGCTCGCAATGGCGCGGCGAAGCTCGTCCTGCTGTTGTGGAGTGAGGTGGACGGCATATCGCTGGATCGTTCGCTCCGAGATGTAGCCGCGAAAGCTACCCTTGAAGTTCCGTAGATATTGTCGTGAAGGTTTCATCCCGACCAGCGCCTCATGGAATCGCGCAGCCGCCTTGGCCGGCTCGCCGGCGGCGTCCCATGCGATGGCCGCTCGGAGAAAAAGATAACCCGTGTGATAGGCCGTTACCCCGGGCGCGTTCCGGGTCTGTCTGATGCCCCAGTCATAGAAGCGGGCCTTCCGGGCCGGCTGGGCGGCGAACCATTTGTCGAAATGGCGCGAAGCCGGCAGGCAGGTGGGATAATGGGCGCGGCGTGTGTCCGACCAGTCGACACTTGCGTACCAGCGGGTGTAGTCCTCGGCGATCGCCAACGCCTGCTCGCAGTAGCGCGTTAGTTGCTGCGGGTCATCGGCGGCAAGGTCGATCAACCCGGACATCGATCGGGATTGAAGCGTGGAGAACGTATCGTGAACCCGCTCTCTGTCGTTGCGGGGAAACTGAAGGTACGCCGACGCCGCATCGTACATCTGTTGATAGACCTGTCGTCGATGCGCTTCGTCACGGTGACGACTCCGCTGCCCCGGGTCGATCGAATGGGCCAGCCAGTAATAGGCCTCGGCCACGGCGGGATCGAGATAGATGATTCGCCGACACAATTCGGCCCGACGATCGACGTCGGCTGCGCTGCTGTAGTATTGCTTCGGCACTTCGAGTTCGGCCAACAGCCGCGCCGCCTCAAGTTTCGTCGATTCACCATTGGTCGGTTCGGTTACTTCCGATCTCTGCCGATCTCCATCCGCCAACGGTACATTCCGACGTAGTTGCTCGCGAAACTGTGGCAGGTTGTCGAGCGTGAAGGTGAACTGGTGTTGCTTCTTCTGACCACCGTCTTGCAGCGTTAAGGTAAATGTGATCGGCGTCTGCTGGAACGGGATGTCAGCCGAGGGATGTTCCTTGTATTCGGCACGGACTACGAGGCGGGCGGCATCGGCGATGACTTCTGCGTCGGGACGAACCAGTCCGGTCGTGTTCAGTGTTGTTTCCTTCGCCAATTTGCCCACGTGTCGCCGGTGTAACATGCGCCAGCCAACCTCATCTAGCCTGTCTTCCAGCACGCCGCGCAAGGACTCTTCCAGGAAACGCAGACGCTGACTGTCGCTTCGATCGATCACGCTGAGCACGGTCGCCGGGGGGCGGGTCCGCTGGGTCTGGGCCTCGGCC
>CAYNCM010000171.1:0-3605 GCA_964395825.1 uncultured Planctomycetaceae bacterium | reverse complement strand
GAGCTTAAAACGCAGCGGCCCCCTGACGTGCCGCGGCTGCGTTAGCCCGGCACATAGCATCTATCAGTCCCTCACGGCCCTTCGAGCCACCCGCAGAGCATGAAAACGTAAGCATATTGACAGAAAAGGCTTACCGCGCATACGAGGCCCTTGAGACCGATCTATTTTCTGAGCAGTTATTGTTCAATCAGCCCGGACCTGGCATGAAAGCACTTCCGTTTCGTTCCATTTCGTTTCACCAGTCGAATCCCGACATCGACCTCATCCGCCTTGCGGGTCGGCTTGGTTTCAACAACGTCGAGCTGCAGACGGAGTCGCCGCAGTTTAAGCAGTGGCTGACGAAGGCGGGCTACGATGTGGAGGCGATATCCAGCGACCCCGCAAAACCGATGCAGCTTCCCGGCTTGCAGCTTGTGCGCAAGCACATTGAGCAGCTCGGCCTGCCCGCGGTACTGGAGCGCCTTGGCCTGTCTTTGTCGCTCTGGACCCGGGAGCTTGAAGACGTCGATCCCGAATGGGGAGAAGTCGATCCTGGTAATAAAAAGGTATGGGAGGGGCTTACGGATCGCTACCGCTATTACCTTGGAGAACTCTTTCCGGAAGTGAAATACCTCTGGGTTACGATTGCTGAAACCCGGACCTGGATCACTTCATCCGCCATCATCGACAAAGTCTTCCGCACCATCAACGAAGTCTGCCGGGAAAAAGGGGTAACGCTTGTGGCGCGTAACTTCTCCTACGAAATCCAGCGCGATGCCGTGGATGAAGTCCTCTTTAACCTGCCGGAGGACATCGTCCTTGGCTGTAAGTACGGGCCTCGGGATTGGGGACCACGCGGAATCCCGAATCGCGGGATTCGGAAGTTTTCCGGTCGCCGACAGTTTATTGAGGAAGACATTGCGGGCGAATACTACTTCACGAACGAGGCCGCGAACTGCATGGCGCGGCATTTTCTGGAGCATTTTCTATACGGACAGGAGAACGGTGTCGAAGGGTGGGTGCTGCGCGTGAACCGGGGCTGGAGGATGGACGACAATGACCAGGGCTCGATTTATGGCGAAGTGCAGGAATCGCACCTGTGGTGCTGGGCGCACTGGCTGAACGGGCGGGGCGAAGACATCGAGACACCGCTCCGCGCGTGGGCGGCTGAGACGTTTGGCGAACAAGTCGCTGATAGGGCCGCCGCCGTTTTTGAACCGACCGGCGAAGTGATTGCCGAGTGCGTATGCCTGGGCAGGGAACCCTTTGGCGACACCCGTGCAGCGGTTCCTGCCGCGAAATGCATGGGCGGCCCCTGTTGGCCGGGGGACAAACGGGCCGAAGCGGTCAAAGCGCCTGCCCGTCGCTACACGGACGAGGAAGCTGAGCAGATATTGCTGCCGGATGGAAGTCACGGGTGGCCGAAGCACATCAGCCCGATCCACCAGGCGCGCTCGATACATCCCTTTGATCCTTCGGCATTGCCTTTTTACCACCGTGCCCGCAAGGGCGATCCGTCCGTGATCGAAGAGAAGCTCGCCGCTTATGAGCGGGCGCTTGGGTCTATCGATGGAAGCATCTCGGGGTGGGAGGAACTGCGGCCGGAGCTGGAGGAGGAGGCTTATCTGTATTTCCACTACAAGCTTTCGGAGACCCGCCGCCGCCTGATTTTCTGGTGCGAAGCGCAACTGACCTGGCTTCATGCGTGCCGGCGCCTGTATGCGGACCATCCTGCCGAATCGGAAGCGCCGATTCAGCCGATGGAGGAGCACCGGGACCGCGTCCTTTCCATCGATGAGCAGTGGAAGGGGAATCCCGAGCACCCGTTGCGGTGGCGGGGCCGTTCGTACGCTTTCCGTCCGCCTGCCGGTGCCGGGGCCATTTTCGTCCGCTCGCTTCAAGAGTATTTCGGGCCCTCTGAATAAGCCGCCCCAAAGGCGCGACCCGGCGCAGGGCGGACGGTTGGCGGGGTCTCCGCCGGGTGATGCAAAGACCCCAAGGGGATGCCCGGTCAACCGACGCGCGGCGACTTCGCCACGCCCAACAACTCCTCCTCTCACTCTCTCGCTCCACGCCAGGGGGACGCTGCTCCGCCCGGATCAAGACGGGCAAAGACGATAGGCGCTTGCCCTCGGTGGCCCGGCTCAACGGTGACGGGGCTCGCACGCAACGCCGTGCTCCGCCGTTTCTCCAGAAAAAAGGTTCATTTCTTGTTGACAAAGCCGTGACGTCGGGTAAACTTGCAATCGATGCAAAAAGATGGTTTCTTCCGGGTCAACGACCGCATCCGTTCATTTTCCGAGCGTGGAACATGCCGAAGGTTGATGAAATCGCGAAAATCGCCGGCGTCAGCCCCCGCACGGCCGCCAGCGTGCTCAGCGGCGAGGTCCGCACCCGTCGCGACGCCCGTGAACGTGCCGCACGGGTGATCCGGGCCGCCCGGCGGGTCGGCTATCGGCCCAACACCGCCGCTCGCTCCATGCGCACCGGTCGATTCAACACCGTCTCGCTCATTCTGCCCGCCTCCAGCAGCTACTTCGTCCCCGAGCAGGTCCTGGCCATGAGCCGGGCCCTCGAAACCCAGCACATCCAGCTCAACATCACCCAGCTTCAGAACGAGCGCATCGAACACGACCCGGACCTGCTGCCAAGCGTTCTGCGCGAGCGAAGCTGCGACGGGTTCCTGGTCGTCTGGCACTGGTCGATCCCCCGCCTGGCCATCGACGCGGTCCACCAGCACGATGCGCCGACGATCTGGGTCAACGCCCGGCTCGCCAGCGACTGCGTGTACCCCGACGAGCGCGACGCGGCCCGGCGCCTGATCGGCCGCGTCGCCGAGGCCGGCCACCGCCGCGTCGGCTGGCTGCAGCGCGAAAACCGCATCGAGGGCCAGCACCACTTCAGCAGCGCCGACCGCGAGACGGGCCTGGCCGACGGCGCCGAGCGGTTCGGCGTCGAGCCGGTGGTCGGCGTCTGGCCCGAGCTGGCCGGCCTCGGCGAGGGCGATGAGCAGGCCGAAGCGCTGGCCGGGGCCTGGGCCGAGCTGCTCGATCGGCCTCAGCCGCCGACGGTTCTGGTGGCGATCCAGGAGATGGACGCCTTCGCCGCCCTGCGCGTCGCCGCGGAGCGGGGCCTGAGCGTCCCGGCCGACCTGTCGCTGGTCATGTTCGCCAGCCCGGGCGTCGAGGTGGCGTTCCGCGGCATCAGCAACATGCACGTGCCGCACCGCAAGATGGGCCGCCGCGCCGCCGCCGAGCTGCTGCACAAGATCGATCAACCCGAAGCCGAGCGCCCGCCGGTCGCGCTGCCGCACGCCTGGATGCCCGGCCGCACCCTCGCCCCGCCCGGAGGACGCTGAGCCATGCCCCACCGCCGCCCCATCAACCCGTCCGCTGACCCATGTTCTTTTTCACAGGAGGAACCCATGAAGCCGCTAACCCTTGCCAACCCGTCCGAATCGTTTCCCGTTCACCCGATCACTTATTCATGCAACAAGGAGAGAACCAAGATGAAACCGACCACCGCACAGAACGTATTGGCCGCCACGCTGACGGCCGCCCTGCTCGCCCTGGCCGCGGGACCGGCCGCCGACGCCGCGATCGTGTTCGCGCATTCCAATGACAGCG
>CAYNCM010000170.1:0-3635 GCA_964395825.1 uncultured Planctomycetaceae bacterium | reverse complement strand
GCGACAAGAACATGCCCGGGTGCGTGATGGCGATGGCCCGGCTGAACCGCCCGTCCATCATGGTCTACGGCGGAACGATCCGCGCCGGCTGCGCGCGGTTGCGCGATCGCGAGGAAAAGGTCGACATCGTCTCGGCGTTTCAGTCCTACGGCCAGTCGCTGGCCGGAACCATCACCGAAGCCGAGCGCCGCACCATCGTCCGGCAGGCCTGCCCCGGCCCCGGCGCTTGCGGGGGCATGTACACCGCCAACACGATGGCCGGCTTCATCGAAACGCTGGGATTGTCGCTGCCGTATTCCTCGTGCATTCCCGCCGATGACCCGGCGAAGACGGCCGAATGCGTGGCCGGCGGTCAGCGCATGGGCGATCTGCTCGAAGCCGACCTCAAGCCGCGCGATCTGGTCACCCGCCAGTCGTTTCTCAACGCGATGCGGCTGACGATCGTGCTGGGCGGATCGACCAACGCGGTGCTGCATTCGCTGGCGATGGCGCGGGCGTTCGAGATCGAGCTGACCCTCGACGACTGGCAGCGGATCAGCGACCGCACACCGCTGCTGGCCGACCTCAAGCCGTCCGGCCGGTACGTGATGGAAGATCTGCACGCGATCGGCGGGGTGCCGGGGATGTTGAAGATGTTGCTCGAAGCCGACCTGATCGACGGCGAACAGCGGACGGTGACCGGCAAGACACTGGCGGAAAACCTGGCCGACGTCGATCCGCTGGCGCCGTTCGGCGAGGGCGGCGGGCGACAGGACATCGTGCGGCCGCTGGCCGATCCGCTCAAGGCCAACGGGCACATTCAGATCATGCGGGGCAGCCTCGCCCCGGGCGGATGCGTCGGCAAGATCACCGGCAAGCAGGGCACGCGTTTTGAAGGTCCGGCCCGGGTCTACGACAGCGAGGAAGACATGCTCGCGGGTCTGGAGAAGGGCGAAATCGTCAAGGGCGAAGTGGTGGTGATCCGTTACGAAGGCCCCCGCGGCGGACCGGGGATGCCCGAAATGCTCACGCCCACCAGCGCCCTGGCCGGCGCGGGACTGTTGGCCGACGTGGCCCTGATGACCGACGGGCGGTTCAGCGGCGGGTCTCACGGGTTCATCATCGGCCACGTCGTGCCCGAGGCGATCGAAGGCGGGCCGATCGCGCTGATCCAGACCGGCGATCGGATCACGATCGACGTGGAGACTCACCGCATTGACGTAGACCTGAATGACAATGAACTGAAGAAGCGGCGTGCCGCGTGGCAGACGCCTGAAACGCCGGTCCGGCGGGGGGCATTGGGTAAGTACGTGCGTCTGGTCGCCGATGCCTCGCACGGCTGCGTGACCGATGGGCCTTGATCTTCGTGGTGCGGCAAGAAGGATCGGCGGCGCTTTCGCCTGCGTCGGGGCGTGTCTATCATGGCCGGTGCAAGGAGACCGCCATGCGCAGCGACACGATCAAGAAGGGTTTCAACCGCGCCCCGCACCGCAGTCTGCTCAAGGCCGCGGGCGTGACCGATGCCGACATGGACAAGCCGTTCGTCGCCATCGCCAACAGCTACACCGACATCATTCCCGGCCACGTGCACCTGCAGGAAGTCGGGGAGATCGTGCGCCAGGCGGTGCGGGAAGCCGGCGGCGTGCCGTTCATGTTCCACACCATGGGCATCGACGACGGCATCGCCATGGGCCACAAGGGCATGAACTACTCGCTGCCCAGCCGAGAGATTATCGCCGACACGATTGAAAGCATGTGCAACGCCCATTGCTTCGATGCGATGGTCTGCATTCCCAACTGCGACAAGATCGTGCCGGGCATGATGATGGGCGCGTTACGGGTGAACATTCCCACGGTGTTCGTCAGCGGCGGGCCGATGAAGGCCGGCCAGACTCCCGACGGCAAGCCGGCCGACCTGATTACCGTGTTCGAGGGCGTGGGCAAGGTGCAAAGTGGCCAGATGACCGAGGACGAACTGCGGCAGGTGGAAACGCTCAGTTGTCCGACCTGCGGTTCGTGCAGCGGCATGTTCACCGCCAACAGCATGAATTGCCTGAACGAGGCGCTCGGCTGGGCGCTGCCGGGCAACGGGACCATCGTCGCCGGCGAGAAGGGCAACCTGAACCCCGCCCGCATCGAGCATTTCAATCGCTCGGCCCGGCAAGTCATGGATTGCCTCGAACACAACATCCTCCCGCGCCACATCGTCACCGAAAAGGCGATCGACAACGCCTTTGCGCTCGACGTGGCCATGGGCGGTTCCACCAACACGGTGCTGCACATGTTGGCGATCGCGCGCGAAGCGGGGATCGAATATGACGTCGCCCGCATCGACGAGGTGTCCAGACGCACCCCCACGCTGTGCAAGCTCGCCCCGAGCAATCCGAAGTATCACATGGAAGACTGCCACCGCGCCGGCGGCATCCAGACGATCCTGTACGAGTTGATGACCGGCAGGCCGGGTCTGCTGAACGAGGAATGTCAGACCGTTCTCGGCCGGCCGATCGGTCAGGTGGTGCGCGATTACGCCCCGCGCAGCGCATCGGCCACGAAGGCCGGCGAGGTCTACCCCGAAGCATTGCGGCTGTGGCAAGAGGCGGCGGCCACGGCGTAGAGCGCCGGGTGCAACTGCGATTGATGTGCAAGATCCCGCGCCGTCGCGGTCGCTTGCCCAACCGCGCCGGTTTCGCTAATGTGCGGGCTTATTTTACGGACTTCGTGCGCTGTGGGCGCGCGAGAGTCGATTACCGCACACCCCGAAACACCATACGAAGGAGCATTGCGGCTATGGGTGTCAAACGATTCGGCTTGTTCATCGTGACCGCGCTGGTCGGCCTGGTGGTCGCCGGGAAGGTGCTGGCCCAGGACGGCGAGGCCGGTTCGGTCGTCGACGCGGCCGGCACGGCCATGGAGCACGCCCGCGAACTGCCCGGCTGGTGGTATGCCGCCCCCCTCTGCGCGGCGATCGCGCTGATCATGGCCTTCGTGTTCTACAAGGGCATGATGACCGCCAGCGAAGGCAACGACCGCATGAAGGAAATCGCCCAGCACGTCCGCGAAGGCGCCATGGCCTACCTCAGGCGCCAGTACAAGGTCGTCGCCTTGTTCTTCGTCGTCGTGTCCATCGTCTTGTTCATCCTCGGGCAGATCAACGTCCAGCACGAAATCGTCTTCTTCGCCTTCCTCACCGGCGGCTTCTTCAGCGGTTTGGCCGGCTTCTTCGGCATGAAAACCGCCACCAATGCCTCGGCCCGCACCGCCCAGGCGGCCAGCGAATCGCTCGACCGAGGCCTGAAGGTCGCCTTCCGCGCCGGATCCGTCATGGGCCTGGTGGTGGTGGGTCTGGCCCTGATTGACATCTCCGCCTGGTTCTTCATCCTCTACAAGTTCTCGAACATGTCGCTGGAGTCGATCACGGTCGTCATGCTGACCTTCGGCATGGGCGCGTCCAGTCAGGCCCTGTTCGCGCGTGTCGGCGGTGGCATCTACACCAAGGCTGCCGACGTCGGTGCGGACCTGGTGGGTAAGGTCGAAGCGGGCATTCCCGAAGACGATCCCCGCAACCCGGCCACCATCGCCGATAACGTGGGCGACAACGTCGGCGACGTGGCCGGCATGGGCGCCGACCTGTACGAAAGCTACTGCGGCTCCATCCT
>CAYNCM010000169.1:0-3698 GCA_964395825.1 uncultured Planctomycetaceae bacterium | reverse complement strand
TCCGGACTGCTATTGAAGCTTCAGGCGGACTTCAGACTCGCCGACGGCGCAGCATCGCCAGCCCGCCCAGACCCAGCAGCGCCAGCGACGCCGGCTCGGGAACCGCGGTTGTCCAGAAGGTGTAATCCCGGCCGTTCTCGGTTGGCGTCGCTGTCCCATTGACCACGTCATACGTCCAACTGCCCGGAGCGCCGGCAGGATCGCCGCCGTTGCCCGATGTCTTGAGCACGACACGGTAGGGGCTACTCGTTTGCCGCAGCCCCCAGGCGTACCAATCACCGTCCGTCAGCGCGATCGGTGTCGAAAAGGTGAAAGTGAACAGTTCGTTTTTGGCGACACTGCTTGCGTCCAGCCCGGTGAACTCCTGCACCAGTGACGGGTTGGCGAAGGTCGTCGCGTCGGCCTCACTCGCAAACGACCAGATGGCCAGCGCCATGTTGTTCGAGCCGCCCTGGTCGTTGTGGTCCCACACGGTCAGCGACTCGAGCGCATCACTGGTGTTCCATTGGAACACGCGCGCCGTGGAAAGGCCTGCGGTGTCGCTTGGGCCGCTCTTGTTGCCCACGTTGGGTTGCGCGACGGCAAAATTGGCCGGCGGGCTGCTCGGGTACGAAAGAATCACGGCGGCATCCGCCGCGGTGAACGATCCGACAGCGAGTGCCATCAATGCGAGAATCAAGTAACGGGTCATGTGTCGTCCTCCATCAAAAAGGTTAAGGGTGCTTGTCGCTGTGGCATGGGTTGTCCGGTGTTGCATGTCTGTCTCCTGTGCTCCTGTAAAGAGTCGGTTCATAGATGCCGTACGGTGGTTCCTTCGATCCATTGCCCCCGCTGCAGTTGTGATTCGACCGGCTGCTCAGGCTGGTCGATCCGGCGGAGGATCATGTCCGCAGCCTGCCGGCCGAGGTCGTAGCGGGAGAAGCCGACGCGGCTGAGCTGCGGCAGATGCTCAGCAATGGTGTGCGAGTCGTCGCAGCAGGCCAGGGCGATGTCCCTGCCCCACGCCAGCCCTGTCGTCAGGCCGAGCTGGTAGGCCCACTGGGCGAAAACCCCGTCGTAGGCTGCGACGCCGACGCCTGCGCGCAGATGAGCCGCCAGTTGGTCAGATGACCAGCACTTGCGGTCAGACTTGGGCAACTGCAGTTTCTCGAACGCCACGCCCCGATCCTTGCAGACTGCGGCGAATCCCTCCAGCCGCTGGGGGCCGCTGAAGTGGGTCTCGGGCCGACCGATCTCGTCGGCCAGCCAGAGCAGTCGCTTGCAGCCGGCGTCGATCAGCTTCGTGGCCACCATGCGCCCGGCGTGCACTTCATCGCGTCGGATGCAGTCAACGTCACGCCAGACCTGCGATTCGGCCCAGATGGTGTGCGGGGCGATCCCGCTGACCGTCTCAGCGACCTCGTCCTGCAGACGACCGATAGCCAGAACACCATCGAGCAGCCGCTCGGACACGACCCGCGACGGCTTCGTGTCCGGCCCAACCACGTCGGCGACGCTGACCAGCGCCAGAACATAGCCGGCCTGCTGAAGGCGGACCTCCGCGCCGACCAGCAGTTCGTAGACGGCCTGATTGTAGAACGGGGCGGAGCGAATCCTCGGGGTGGTATTGATGATAACGGCCCCGATGATGCGGCTTTTCTGCTGCGCCATCGCCCGGGCGGCGCCGTTGGGGCGGTAACCCAACTCCTCGGCGATTTGCCGGATGTGCTGAGCGCGTTCAATCGCCTTCGGCCGGACCGGGTCATACCGGCCGTTGAGAATGTTCGAGACGGTCACCTCGGTGACCCGGGCCCGATCGGCGATCTGTTTGAGTGTGACAGCCATAATTTAAGCGATAAAATCTAATCGCTTAAATTATGGACCGCACGGGGCCCTCTGTCAAGCGATCTTCTGGAATTTCCCAAGCCCCGAGCACAGCGCCGGCGCCCGCCCGCATCCCGGCCGGGTTTCCGCGGGGGCAAAACGCAGGCGCGACAATGCTGATGAACGGTGAGCGGGCCATGTACTGGGCGAGGCGTTCGAGGCCATCGCGGTCGCCGGCGGGGATGCGGACGGAGCGATCGATGCTGAACCGGTGTGTCGCCAGGAGCGGATCTGGCTGACCACGGCGTGCTCGATGCGTTGCCTGCCATGACCGATGACGAACCGGACACGCAGACGATGCAGGCGAACGGAACCTGCCCCGCCCATGCCAACGACAGCGCCCGCAACCAACTACGCAACCGCCTACGCAACGGGAGCGCGAATCAGCGCGACGCGGCAAGTATCACCGAAGCGGACGCGGCGGACTGGCGCGTGGCAATGAAGAACGCGGGATACGCGCCGGCGACGATAAGCCGCGATGTACTGCACGCCCGCCAGATATTCCGCTGGGGGATGCGGCGGGGCTTGGCGAGCGGCAATCCCTTCGCCCAGTTGAAAGCCGGCCCGCAGACGAACCCCGCCAAGCAAGCGTTCATCGACCGCGCGACGATCGCCAAGGTAATCGACGCGGCCCCCGATGCGGAATGGCGGCTGCTGATTGCCTTGTCGCGGTTTGGCGGGCTGCGCGTGCCGTCGGAAGCGCTGGCCCTGCGGTGGTCTGATTGTGGACTGGGAACACAACCGGCTGACGGTGCGAAGCCCCAAGACCGAACACCATGAGGGACACGCCGAGCGGATCGTACCGCTGTTCCCCGAAGTGCGGGAACACCTTCTGGCCGTGTTCGAGCAAGCCGAGCCGGGCGCGGTGGACGTGATTGGCCGCTACCGGCAAGGCAGCAACCTGAACCCCCAACTACGGCGGATCGTCAAGCGGGCCGGGCTGACGCCTTGGGACCGCACCTGGCACAACCTGCGGGCGAGCCGGCAAACGGAGCTTGCCGCATCCTTCCCCCTTCACACGGTCTGCGCCTGGATCGGCAACAGCAAGCCCATCGCGGCGGGGCACGACCTGCAAGTGACGGACGCCGACTGGAGCCGGGCTGTCGGGGCGGGCGCAGAGGTGGCGCAAAAAGCGGCGCAGCAGTCGCACGCAGACACCCGCACAGTGTCGCCAATGGAAGACTGGGAAACGAAGAACCCCGCGACTTGCGGGGCTTTTCGGGGGGTTGTGTCAGAATGCGAAGACCCTGACAAAACCCAAGTGGGCAGGGGCGGACTTGAACCGCCGACACCGGCATTTTCAGTGCCGTGCTCTACCAACTGAGCTACCTGCCCGAGCACGGTTCATCGTTGGGCCGACCTTCGCCCGTCCGATCGGCGATCGGCGTCGAACGCACAAGACTATCGCCCCGCGGCGCCCTGTCAAGGCCGTCACGCCATCACGCGCTCGGCTTCCAGCGTCAGGTTCTCGCCCGCTTCGCCCGGCTCGAAAAAGTGCACGCCGTTCATGTCCAGGTATACCTTCAACAGGCTGTCCGGCTCGAGCCCCGCGTGAGCGTCCACCCGCGCCACGATGTGGGAGTGTTGCTCCGTCGCCAGATACAGGTCCATCTTATCGCCCAGCGGCTCGATGACGGTCACCTTCACGTTCAACTCATTGCCGGTCTGGCCCGGGTCGGGCTGCTCGCTGAGCACTTCCGGCCGAACCCCCATGACCACCTCGCTGCCCACCTTGCCGGCCAGGGCCGACTTCGCCCAGTCCGGTACCGCAAGACGCTGGGTTCCCTCGTCGAACCACACCGTATCGCCTTCCGCCGTCAGGTGCCCCTCGAAGA
>CAYNCM010000168.1:2570-3745 GCA_964395825.1 uncultured Planctomycetaceae bacterium | reverse complement strand
GATTCGCCGGACAGGTGGCCGACCCCCGTGCTGACCAGCGGCCATGGCACCGGGTCGAGGATTAAGGTGGGAGAAGAACTTAAGGACCTCCCCGAGGACGATATTCTCCGCCGGGCCTGGGAACTGCACAAAGGCGGAGAAGAAAAGGATTGGGATCATCCCCATTACGACCAGGCCGCCGTGCATTACGCGGTGCGCGGCTTCGGAGGCCCCGCGGAGGGGTACTACGAGTTCCGCGGCCCGGGCTGGTATCAGATCGACGATACCGCCGACGACGATTATCGGCATGGATTCGTCGGGTACACGGGTTTTGAGAATGACCCGAACGGTCTGCACATGCAGAAAGACCCGAGGAAAGAAACGTTCGACCAGGAGAAGATCGGCAAGGAGCTGATCGCGTTGCAAATGCACCCGATCCCCGAGCCGACGTCGCTGGCGCTGCTCGGCCTCGGTGGTCTGATGGTCGGCCTGCGCCGCCGCGCTCCTTCGGATTGATTCGAATTCCTCCTCTTTGTGGCGGCGGCGGGCCTGATCGCCCGCGGTCGCCTTTAACCGCCCGCCGCCTTGTGAATGTTTACTTCGACGTCATTCTGAAAAACAGGAAAACCGCGAAATGATCAAATCCGCATCCTTTGTATGCTGTCTGAGTGTCGTGATGGCTTCGTGCGCCTTAGCGCAACAGGAGAAAAACTGGACCGTGCCCGGCGAAGTCCGCACGACCTACGTCGGCAACAGCTTCAAGGGCGACTCCGGCAGCAGCGACCACGGCAAGTGGGTGCAGAACAACATTAGCGAGATCGAGGTCACGCCGGACGGCACCGTGCTCACCGCCTCGACCTTCGACGAGAACGGGCGGACGGTCAGTCTTTACAAGAACGGCGAGCCGAATACGACCAAGTTCAAGCAGTACGCCGGCAAGGGCGGCCACGCGCGGGTCGGCGGTTGGGGGACCGGCTCAAACGCCGTGGCCGTGTGGGACGACCACATCTTCATCGCCAACACCAACGGCGACCTGCTGCGCTTCCGCTGGGAACCGGGTAAGCTCGACAGCCAGCAATGGCGCGACGAGGTGCGCTACGCCGGCGGCAAGCCGGGCGATCGCCACGACATCGGCGATCAGGTCGCCTTGGGCATGAACGCCCGCGACGGTCGGCTGGCGCTGGTGCAGAAAAACG
>CAYNCM010000168.1:0-2560 GCA_964395825.1 uncultured Planctomycetaceae bacterium | reverse complement strand
TCTGGGATGACATCACCGGTCAGATCAAACAGATCGGCGGATTCACCATCGACGGGGCGCGGGACGTGGCGATTGACCACGCCGGCCGGCTCTGGGTCATCCGTGATGCCGACGTGGTGCGGGTCAACGAAGCCGGTGAGATTCGGGCGACGATCGACGACGCGGGCAAGCCGTCGGCGGTGGCGATCTCGCCCCGGGGCGAATTGGTTGTCTGCGACGCCGGCCCGCGCCGGCAGGTGCGCGTTTACGATGTCTCGGGCGAGCCGAAGCTGCTGCGCACGCATGGCCGGGAAGGCGGTCTCCGCGCCGGGACTGCGGGCAAGATTGGGCCGGATAAGTTTTACGGGCTTCGCGGGGCGAACTTCGACGCCGAGGGCAACCTCTACGTCGCGATGGACATGGGCTTCGGCGCGGCGGGGACGGCGATTGTGAGTCTGACCCCGGACGGGCGTGAACGGTTTCGACTCAACTGTCTTGCGTTCGTCGATGCGTTCGATTTCGACCCGGCTGGCGATGGCACGATTCTCTACAGCACGCAGGAGATCGTCCGCTTCGACCCCGACGCGCCCGAGGGCGAACACTGGTCGCACGAGGCGATGACGGTCGATCCGATCCGTTACCCCGATGACAACCGCCGGTCGGGCGGGGCGCAGATCGCGCGCGTCGATCAGCGGCGGTTGTTGATGTTCCACCCGCAGCGCGGCGGGATGAAGCTGTACGCCTTCGAGGAGGGCGACTCGCACATCGCCCGACCGGTGAACGCGTCATCGCCCGACGGCGGGCAAATCACCCTCCGCGCCGGCGGGGCGACCAACAGCGGCCTGGTCATCGACTCCGACGGCAGCGGGCAGGCGTGGTACCTCGATGCCGAGGGCAGCATCTGGTCCGGCGATACCGGCGACAACGTCATCCGGCGTTGGCCGATCCAGCGTTGGACCGACGATGGCATGCCGGTTTACGACGTTCAGAAGCCCGAGACCTGGCCGTGGCCGGAGGGGTGGAATCGGGTCAAGCGCGTGGTGTATGAGCCGGGGACGGACACGTTGTACATCACCGGCAACACCAAAGCTTATCCCGACCTGGGGACGAACCTGGTCGGTCGGGTCATCAAGCGTTACGACCACTGGACGTCTGGCGATCAGACGCAGCGCTACGCGATCGAGGAACTGCCCCGCGACCTGCGGCACACGGACAACAAAGACAAGGAAGACGGCCTGCCGCCCAAGAGCATCGCCATCGCCGGCGACTACATCTTCCTGACCATGGTCTGGCACAGCCCGCCCGTGCGTGAGGGTCAGCACGGCATGCGGGAACTGTCGGGCCGGCCGCTGATGGTTCACGTGTATCGCAAAGACACCGGCGAATACGTCGGCAACATGTGGGGCGATTGGATGCCGCTGCCCATCGTGGACATGCGCCACGGCATGAACGCCTTCAAGCGGTCCGATGGTCAATATCTGATTACCGTTGAGGAAGTCTATCGCGGCAAAAACATCGTCTATCTGTGGACCCCGCCGACCGACTGAGCTGATTTCCCCGACACTTCACCTAATTCTAAAACCCCTTTTTTCAGAAGCGAGTCAAATCATGGTATTTCAATTATTCAAAAGTTTTGTCTTCACCGGCGCGTGTGCGCTGATCGGATTGATGCTGCTCGCCGTCCCGCACGCAGCGGGGCAAAGCGCCACGCAGACGCATCAGTTCCGCAACTATGAAACCGTCTTCGACCTCGGTGAAGGCCGGGTAGCCACCGCGTACAAGGTCACAGTGCTGGAGTCCAACGCGCCCGGGCATGTATTCCATGAGGGCGAAAAGCCGCGATTCACGTTTCAGATCGAAAACCTGACCGACGCACCGATCGAGATCGAGGGCCGGGTGGATATCATCCGGTACGGCACCTTCTACGATCCCGGACACCCCAACGCCTGGTGGGAACCGACGCTGCGCAAGTACGCGGACGTCGGCCATGCGCCCTTGATGGTGAAGCTGGCGCCGAAGGGCTGGGCGAACATGACGATCAAGCCGCAGACGCCCGAAACCAAAGGCGGTTACGGACTGGTGGTCGATCTCGGCAAGCACGGTCGTCACTATCTGGTCAGCTATATCCGCACGTTCAAGCCGCGGATGGAGCGCATTCAGTTCCCCACGCAGTCGCTCGAGCAGACACCGCCGGAAATCCTGGCCCGGCTCGGCGTTCAGGCGATTCGCCACGGGGTATCGTTCGAGCTCCCGGATACGAAGAAGCAGCAGGACGGAAAGCCCTACTTCGAATGGTTGGATGAGAGGATGCGCCAGCTGCATGAGCACAAGGTCACGGTCATGGCCGAGATCGGCGCGGGAAACAGTTACGACCAACCGTTGGGGCGCGCCCGCCCGCATCTGGATGATGACGGCGTCATGCGCAAAACGAAGTCGGATTATGCCTGGTTGCCGAAACATGACGACCAGTATGAGCAGTTTGTGTACGACCTCGTCAGCAAGTACGGCTGGCCCAAGGGGCCGATCACCGGCATCACCCTCTGGAATGAGCCGTGGGAGGGTGGCAGCATTTCCGGCTGGC
>CAYNCM010000167.1:0-3880 GCA_964395825.1 uncultured Planctomycetaceae bacterium | reverse complement strand
CGCGGAGTCCTTGTATCGTGAGACTTTCGTCACCGCCACCGCCCTGCCAGTTGGAAAGCTGGAGCGAGGTGAGATCGACGACCGAACCGTAGTTGGATTGGCCGCGGGTGCGCGAGAGGCGTTCGAGCGCGGCAAGTCGTCGCGCTTGGGCAGGGTCGGCCCCATAGGCCCGCGCCCTGGCGGCGGTTGGCGGGCTGGCGCCATCGGCCTGGCGCGATGCACGTCGGGCCATGTCCGTTGTCTCGTGGGTTGCGGTGGCGATCGCCTGGCGATAGTCGTTCAGATCGCCGACCGTGGCGACGCCCTGCTCGCCGGCGGCCCCGGCGGCGTCGCCTTTGCGGAGCGTCGGCGCCAGGTCCGGCCTCGGTGGCGCCGGCCGGCCCATCCGCTTACTCGCCTCGCTCAACGAGCTGCCTTGCAACACCGCCAACTCGGCGGCCCGCGCCTGCTGGTCGGCCCGGTCGATCTGCTTTTCCAACTCGACCGCCGCGTCGTAGAGGTCCGCCGGGGTCGCGTCCGGTGAAACAGCGCCACCGGCCAACACGTCGGGTGGTTCGTTGATCGGCTCGGCACCGCTGGTGTCATTTATCTCTCGGATATCAAGCGCGGTCTGTCGCTCCGCTTCCTTGTTGAGGCCTTCCACTTCATAACGTGCGTGCCCGGCGCGTGCCTCCATCGATCCGCCCGATTCCTTCTGCATCTCGCGGTATCGCTGGGCAAGGCGGTCGGCCACCTCGGCGATCTCGGCCGCCTTCTTCTCCAAGTCCGGCACGGTGTCGGGATTCTGCTCGACCTGCTTTTTCATCTGCGTGACGTCGTCGAGCGCCTTGTCCAACTCGCGCTTCATCGCCTCGGCTTCGTCTTTGTATTTCCCTTCCCGCGTGACCTGATGGGCTCCGTCTTTGGCCTTGCGGAGTTGCTCCAGCAGGCGCTCAATCCGATGCGGCAACAACTCCTTCTCCGTCCGTTTCTCCAGCCGCGCAAATGCTTGCTCGCGCTCCCGAACCACCTTCTCCCGTGCCTGGGCCAGTCGCACCACGTTCTCCCGCAGGATGTCGCGGCGCTTCGCCTGCTCCTGTTGTTTGAGCCGCTCGGCGTGCTCCTTCGGCAGACGCATCTGCTGGCGACGCTCGTGCTCCATCTGCTTGCGGAGCTGCTCGCGCTGGGCGACCAGCGTCGCGAGCTGCTGTTCGGATTCGCGGTCGAAGCGCATGTGCGTCTGCGCCCACGGCCGCAGCGCGATCAGCCCCACCGCGTGGACCAGAATCGACAACGCGATCAGTCCCACAAACCAGTGCCGCTTCCGGAAGTCAATCATCGGTTGTACCTGCTGTCATAGGTCCGGATGCCGACGTTGGTCATCCCGTTGAACTGCGCCAGGTCCAGCACCTGCACGACGTGGACGAACGGCGTCTGGTGGTCGGCGTCCAGGCGGATGCGCCGGGCCCGATCCCACACCGCCACCTCACGCAGTCGGTGGTGCAGTTCATCGAGCGTTATCGGCACGCCCTGCCAGAAGAAATCACCCGCCCGGTTCACGCCCAGCACCAGCATGTCATCGTCGGGCAGCAATCGCACCGCCGACCGGGACTCCGGCGGGATAATGTCGATGTCGCGATTCTCCTTCCTGAGCATCGTGGCCACCAGGAAGAAGATCAGCAGCAGGAAGACCGCGTCGATCAGCGGCCCCATCATCACCTCGGCCCTGTCCTGTTCTTGTTGCCTTATGCGCATGACCCACTCCCAGCCGGCGGGTTACAGATCACCGTCGCGTATCCTTGATCGCACCTCCGTCAGGCCCGCATGCTGAAGCGTGTCAAGCAGGTCGATCACCCGTTGAAACGGCGTGCGCTGCTCGACGACCAGTTCGATCGCGGTGTCGGCCGCGCCACCGGCGGTTAACCTGGCCAGCAGCGCGGGCAGGTCGTCCACCGGCTGGAACCGGACAATGCCCAGTTCATCCCGTCCCACTTCACGATGGACGACGCCCGACACGCTCAAACCCAACTGGTACACGTCGCTGCGCACCTCCTGCGCCACCGACGCCGTCGGGTCGGCCAGCGTCACGGGGATCTGCCGCTCGTATCGCTTGATGATGCTGGTCACCAGAAAAAAGATCAGCAGCAGGAAGACGCAGTCGATCAACGGCGAGAGCATGACTGCCGCGTCGTCGCCGGCCTTGTTCCGTCGGCGCATTCGCATAAGGGTTACTCCTTCTCGGTCTGGGCAGCATCGCTTGGGGGCCGCGGTCCGTCGCCGTCGGCGGTTTGAGAGTCAGGCTTCGAAGGGGGCGACGACCGGCCGCCGCCGGTGACCGCACGCACGAACCAGTCGCTGTACAGCGATTCGGTGGCGGCTTCCAGTTGCTGGGCAATCCGATGGACCCGGTGCTTGAAGTAGTGGTACAACGCAATGGCGGGAATGGCGAGGATCAGGCCCACCGCCGTGGTGATCAGCGCCTTGGAGATCGATCCGGCCAGCATCGAAGCGCCGCCCTCATCGCCGAACACTTCGACCAGCTTGAACGCCTCGATCATGCCGATCATCGTGCCCAACAGACCCAGCAGCGGCGCCAGCGCCGCGATCGCGGCGAACGGCATCGTCCGCTGTTCCAGGTCCGCGATCTCTCGGGCACCCACATCTCCCGCGGTCTGGGCCACAAGCTGCGGATCGGCCTGGCGGTGGGTCACCATGTACCCGACGACCCGGCTGAGCGTGCTCGGATGCTTGTGCAACTCGCCCATCACCCCGTCGTAATCGCCCTGGAGAAACATAGGCCGAACCCGCTCGGCCAGTCCCTTGGGCATGAATCGACCGACCCGCAACGTGATCAGCCGCTCGACTGCGAAGGCCAGCAACCCGACCGAGAGCAACCCCAGAAAAATCATCGTCACCCCGCCCTCCATCAGTTCCTCGATCCAGTCGACCGACACCAGTTGCATCGGGTCGTCCTGCATGGGCGGATCGACGTCCGGGGAAGCGGGAAGAGGACTGGGCGGCGACGGTGAATCCGCGCCGGGTGGGGCGGCTTCATCGTTCTGGGCCAGGGCCGGTCGGCCGCCTCCGGCGATCACCATCGCAATCGCGAATACAAAAACAGACAGCCAGATGAATCGAGGCATTGTTATTCCTTGCGTTGGTTGAAGGAAACTTCGGCAGGCGGCGGAAACACCTCAGTCGGACGTTTTACCGGATGCCGGGCCCGCGCGGTAGACCGGCAGGTGATAGCCGGTCAGTTCATCGCGGCCAAGTTCCCGCACGACGCCGTCGCGCTGCTCGCGCACGATCGTTGTGAAGCCCCAGACGTCCCAGTGGTAGAACCCCAGCGTCGCCGACAGGTCGCTGTCAACGATGTCGAACATCGGCGGGTCAAGCTTCTGACCTCTCCAGGACTGGTACGAGACCCCGCCGAGAATCTCGACCTGCGCGCCGTTCTTTGCGATCACATGGGTCGCGCGTCCTTCGGTCTTCAGGCCCAGCACCCACACGGTCGCGCCGTCCTCGGCGATGATCATCGGCGACTCGGGACTCTCGGGGTTCAGTTGCCGCGCCCACATCCGCTCGCCTTTGCCGAACGTCCAGGGGCCCCGGCGGCTGCCGGCCACGTCTTCGATGAACCACCGCCCGCCCGGGCGATTCCGCTTGAAGCGGGTGCCGGTCCAACCCAGGTTCTTGATCACCACGTCCACCCCGTCGCGGTTGTCCATGACGCACACATTCGGCCGTTCCCAACCGCCGAACAGGAAGAACCGCTCGAACACGATCGTCTCGCCATCAAGCCCGTCCAGGACGAACACCGCGCCATCGCCATCGGCGCTCAATGCCTCGGTCGGCTTGAAGTTCAGTTCGCTGCTCATCCCGATCACGCGGTTGACGCTGC
>CAYNCM010000166.1:0-3917 GCA_964395825.1 uncultured Planctomycetaceae bacterium | reverse complement strand
CGCCCAATGCCCACTGGTCAATACGCAGGGGAAAGCCCGACAGGCTGCTAGTACGACAACGCGGGTTGCCGAAATGACGAGGCTGAAACGACCCGACGATGCGATTTCCGATATGAAAGGGGCTGAAAACCATGTTCACTTACCCAGCAAATCACCAACCCGCGTTGTCGTACTAAGCCAAGGAGGAAAAACAATGAAGACCCCAGGCAGACTTGCAACCCTCATCGCCGCGACCGTGTTCGCTTTCGCATTGGCCCCGATGGCCACCGCGACTCTTATTCTGAGCGAGGATTTCGAGGGAGGATCCAACGAATTCGGCTTCTCGACCACCGCCGCGTCCAACGCGCCCTCCGGCACGGGTTCCGGCGGTTCTAATGTGGCCGAAATTACGGGAACCACCGACACGGACGGTAATTTAAAGATCAATGGAACCGCCACCCCCAATGTCGTGTTCGCGCCCGGGGAGGACACCATCCAGATCGAATTCGGGGCCGCCCTGGGCCAGGACATCAGCTTGGGCGGGTTCGGGATCGACGTGATCATGCGCTACCGGGATTCCAGTACCAATGGAACCAGCGCCTGGGATACCGTCGGGGGGTACACATTCGACTCCTCCAGTGACGAGGCCGGCGGCTTTGTGAGCCAGACGATCGAGACCACGCCTCCGGCAGGTTTCGACGAAGTCAACAAGGTGCGGCTGGAGTTCGTCGCCTCGGCGGACTCGGAGACCGAGTACACCGCCTACGTGGACAACGTCAACGTCACCGCCATCCCCGAGCCGGCGTCGGTGGCGCTGCTCGGCCTCGGCGGGCTGGTGATCGCCGGCGGCCGGCGGCGGTCTGTTTGATTGATTCTTCCTCCTCCTCCTCGCTGGAGAGGGCTGCAGCCCTCTCCAGCGTTTGGCACGCGTTCCCACAGCAGGAGCAGCATCATGAAGCACAAAGCGTTTACCCTGGTTGAACTGCTGGTGGTGGTCGCGATCCTTGCCCTACTCATCGCCTTGCTGTTGCCGGCGTTGAACAAGGCCCGTGATGCGGCCAAGGAAGTGGTCTGCCAAAGCAATGTCCGCCAGATCGGCATGGGGTTCCTGATGTGGGCTCAGGAACACCGCGGAAGAACGCCATCGTTTCACGATAACCATCCCAGCTACAACTTTGACGGCACCTGCGCCTTCTATCGCATCGGCGATGGACGGGAGGGCTTCAATAAAGCGTACGAATGCCCGTTTGACTGGTCGGATGAGAAGGTATTCGACGAGCAGTACAACTCGGTGCCGCTTTCGTACGTACTCAACTACACGACCGACAAGACCGACCTGCGTGAGGCGCTGAACATGACGCCGGTCAATCCCGGCAGCCGAGCCGAGGATCCGTTGCAGCAGCCGGACTGGGGCATTCCGGTCGACCGCGTGGGGCCCCGACAGGAAGATGGGCCGCGCCCCTCCGTGGTGCCGATGATGTACGACCGGCTCGGCTTTCGACACAGCCGCGATGGGTCTTCTCAGCACACGACCAACCACAGCGGCGTGTTTTCGTTGTGGGGCGGCTACTACATCGCGGGTAACAACGCCGGCCAGCCCTCGCGGCATCCGCAAAGTTATTCAGTCCTGTTCTTCGATGGCCACGCCGAACTGCTGCGAACCAATCCGTTCATCATCGTCCCCACCGGGCAGGAAGCGACCAACCACCTCGATTTCCTGTGGGGCATGTGGCAGTGGAAGGTGAACTGAAGTCCGGGCCGGACAAGTTAGCGGGCGAGATCGGAGCTTAGAGTCGATTAACTTTAGCATTTGATCTTTGATCCCAACGAGAGCCAAGATCTCGCCCCCATCTGGAACCCATGGGCCGATCTTGCAAAACGTGCGGGAGCGACTCACCGATTGGATGGTGAGAACAAACGTTCCGCTTCCGGATCAACCCCTCGCCGCGCTGCCGGGCATTCGAGCCGCGCCCCGGACCGCTTATTCTCATTTTGCATCGGTCTCCTGCAGCCAGAGCCTCAACAACTGACTTGGCAAACTGCTTGAAAGACAACCGCTCGATCGGAATGACACACAAATGCAAACGAAGCCATTGGGAGCCTCCGTCCTGCGAAGTTCACGCCTGATCTATGGCTGCATGCGGATCGTGGGGACTTGGAATCCGGATAAAATCGACAGTGAGCGAAAGGACAAAGCCCGTCGAGCGATCATCGCCGCCTGGGAATCCGGCTACACGCATTTTGATCATGCCGACATCTATTGCCACGGCGCATGTGAGCGGGTGTTCGGCGAAGTAATCCGCGACATTCCAAACATGCGGGAACGGATTCTGATTACCACCAAATGCGGCATCCGCTTCGCTGGCGATCCCGATGAAGATTCACCCAAACGCTATGACTTCTCCTGCGAGCATATCATCCGGTCCTGTGAGGGCTCCCTCGAACGTCTGGGGATCGATACCATCGATGTCTATCTTCTGCATAGGCCAGATGTGCTGATGCAACCGGCCGAAGTGGCGGACGCCTTCGACAAGCTGCGTACAGCGGGTAAAGTACGCGAATTCGGCGTAAGCAACTTCACACCGTCCCAGATCGATACGCTGCAGTCCGCCCTGCCGATGGAACTGGTCTGTCACCAGGTGCAGATTCATCCCGGTCGCCTCGCGCCTTTTACCGACGGGACGCTGGACCAAGGTCTGCGGCGGAAGATAACCCCCACCGCTTGGAGCCCGGTTGCCGGTGGCATGTTCGCCGAGTCCGGTACAGTGCCCGAGCAGCATCCCCAACGCCAGCAAATGCTGGAATTGGTAAATGAAATTGATCAGATTGCCACGGAGGTGGGCGTCGACCGGTCGACCGTGACACTGGCCTGGTTGTTGCGTCATCCTTCGGGCATTCTGCCGATCATCGGAACCACAAAGCCCGATCGTATCGCAGCCGCTGCCCAAGCTGACCAACTGGAACTGGATCGTGAACAATGGTATCGCGTTTACGCCGCTGCCGGCGGGCCATTGCCGTAAGCATTGCGGGATATGCCGTTACCGAGGGCCGGTCTGGGAGGACGCAGACCAACGCAGATACTGTCAAAGCAATGATCATGATTCGCGCAGTGGCTAATCAGAACAATAACCATGATGGAATCCCAATGACTGACCATCCCTCAAGACGTGAATTCCTGCATCGGGTCACGAGTACCGCGGCGACACTGGCGCTGGCAAGGGCTGCTGTGGCAGAAACACCCGATACCGCGACCCCGCCGAATATCCTCTTGATCATGTCGGACGACCACACGACACAAGCGGTTGGATGCTACGGTCGGCGATTGAGCGACTATGCCCATACGCCCCATATCGATCGACTGGCCGACGAAGGCATGCTGTTTGAAAACTGCTTCTGCACGAACGCCATCTGCGTGCCGAGCAGAGCCTCGATCTTGACCGGCCAGTACAGCCACGTTCATGGCCTGCGCGCTCTTCAGAAAGGATTTCCACCCTCGTCGGACAACTTCGCTAAGCGGCTACGACAGGCGGGTTATCAAACCATGATCGCCGGCAAATGGCACCTCAAGAACCAACCCAGCGGATTCGATCAGTACCAATTGCTTCCCAACCAGGGAGAGTATTTCGATCCCAGTTTCCGGGTGAACGGCGAGGACTGGGAGGAGGATCGCGTCGTCAAGGCGGGCTATTCCACCGATCTGATCACCGATACCGCCATGGAAATGATCACCAAGCGGGACCGCAGCCGGCCGTTCATGATGGTGTGCTCTTACAAAGCGCCGCACGACCCATACCACAATCATCCGCGCAACGCCGATCTTTACGCGAATCAGACCATTCCCGAGCCAGAGGATCTTCACTGGCCGGAGAGCCCCCAAGGTCGCGTCCACGAGGGGTGGCCGCTCGAAGGGCGAATGAAGCGGAAATACCTCAACAAGA
>CAYNCM010000165.1:0-3966 GCA_964395825.1 uncultured Planctomycetaceae bacterium | reverse complement strand
AGTGATAGAGATTGGTCTGTTCGTAGGGGTCGGCTTGGATATCGTACAACTCGCCGATGTCCTGGCCGTCGTACATCTCACGCTGGTAGTGCACGAACCGCCAGTTCTTCCACCGGATCGACCTGGACCAGACATGCTCGGTCACCGCCACGTCGCGGACCGGATCCGACCCGCCGGCCAGCAGGTCGCTGATGTCCAGGCCGTCCACGTCCGGCATCGGATCCACACCGGCCAATGCGCAGAAGGTCGGTGCAAGGTCGACGTTCTCGATCAACTGGTCACAGACGTGCCCGGCCGGCGTCAGGCCCGGCACGCGCCAGACCATCGGCACGCGGCAGACCTGCTCGCTGCATATGCCCGGGGCTTTCTCCGGCAGGCCGAACATCCCCGAGTACGCGCCGTGGTCGGAGTGGTACACCACGATGGTACGGTCGGCCTGGCCCGTCTTTTCCAGATGATCCAGCAGTTCCCCGACGGCGTGGTCGACCATGCTGATACACGCCAAGTACCCGCGCCAGACCCGCCGATACCGCGACTCCGGGTCGCGCGGCTCGTACTGGCCCTGCTTGTCCCGCCATTCCGCGGCGAATTGGGCGAAGTTCGGCGGGCGATGCGACAGGTCGTGGTCCTGCCACCCGTGCGGCAGTTCCAGGTCATCGCCGTACAGATCCCAGAACTCCTGCGGCGGGGTGTAGCACTGGTGCGGGCGGAAGTAGCTGACCTGCATGGCCCACGGCCTTTTGCCGCAGGCGGACATGAACCCCATCGCCTTTTGGTTGGTGAACCCCTCGACGGTCTGGCGATAGGTGAACTTCGACGGGCGGGCTTCGTTCTGCTGGCGGCCTTCGATGTCGGGGATCTTGCCGAAGTCGATCTCATCCTTAAGCCCCTGCGACGCGGCCCACTGCACGTACTCGCAGTGCGGGTTCCAGTCACTGGTGTATTCAGCGTGGTAGCCCACGCGATTGGCCAGCCAGTGGTGCGGCTGGTTGGGCAGGTGCAGCTTGCCCACGGCCGCGGTGAAGTAGCCTTGCCTGCCGAAGTGGCTCAGGAAATCCGGCAATTCCGGTCCGGGGGTCGGGCCGTTCAGACCGAAGTAGCCGTGGTTGTGGCAGTACCGGCCGGACAGTACGCAAACCCGCGTCGGCGTGCAGATCGGGTTGTTCGTGTAGGCGTTGGGAAACCGCACGCCCTCGGCGGCCAGGCCATCGAGGTTCGGGGTGATGGCCTGACGATGTCCTTCATAGCCCACGGCCTCGGCCTGGTGCTGGTCGGAGAGGATGTGCAGAACGTTGTATCGCATCGGTGAGGGGGCGGGCATCTCGAATCTCCACGGGCTGGGCAAGAAACATAAATGGGTAGAGCGCTAAAGCACCGCCGAGCCTATCGCTTCGCCCCCCCGCCTGTCAATCTCCCAGCATCTGATCGTGAACGCTCAATAGAAGTGGGTAAGCGCCCGGTGAACCACAACGCCGCCACGCGATGCACGCCCGGCATCCGCACGTGGGTCGGATCGCCGCTGGCGGCGGACACGTTCAGCAACAACGATGGCCAGGAAGCGGACAATGACGGGGCGGATCGGGAGAGAGGAAGTGGCGAGTTGGAGGGCAATTCGAGGGCAATCGGGGGGTCAATAAAAGAGAAACCCCCGCAAGCCATTGATTCGTAAAAGCTTGCGAGGGTTCTCTTGAAGGAAGCGGAGAGGGTGGGATTCGAACCCACGATGCACACGAGGTGCATACCGGTTTTCGAGACCGGCGCCTTCAGCCGCTCGGCCACCTCTCCAGACGGGTTCCTTATCATTGCATCGGACGGCCTCTTCGTCAAATCCATTGTCCTTGCTGGACTTACGCTTAGGTCGTCCGTTGGACCCTGCAGAGCGGGTTGCTGCCGGTTCCTGCACAGACCTGCATTCTACGGCGGCGGAACCCGCCGAGTTTTCCGAGCGGTCACAAGTCGCCGCCTGAATGACGCCGGTTTCTCTGCTCGTCGCTCCCTTACCCGATTGCAGCGAAGGCAGTGCGTCGAGTGCCGCGGCGTGTTCATCGCGCTGCGTGTGCGAATAGCGATCCATGGTCAATGTGATTGTTGAGTGCCTGGCCAGCGCCTGGGCGATCTTGGGGTGGATTCCGCCCTTGGCCAGGTTTGTGATGAACGTGTGCCGCAGTGAATGGAAGTCGGCCACGCGGCCGGCGCCGTCCGTGTACACCAAGCCCGCGGCTTCCAGGTCGGCGCGGAAGATCTTCGCCAAGTGTTGCCTGGATGGCATCGGGAAGGCCTTCTCCTGCGGCGTCGCGGCCTGCAGAAACCGTGCTAGGATTGTGACGGTGTCGCCTCGAAGCGGCAAGACATCTTCCCGTCGGTGCTTGCTGTACGCGGCTTCGACCGTCACGGTTGGAGGCTGACCATCCAGGTCGAAGCTTGACCGTTTGAGGTTGCGTAGCTCGCCAGCCCGCAGGCCAGTCTCGACAGCCACGCGGTAAACCATTGCGCGTTGCCGACCGGTGATGCCTCGGCGTACAGGACCAGTTTCGGTCGTGGTCAACAGTAACTGCAGTTCATCCGCAGACATTGCACGCCGATCGTGGCGACGATCAGTGCGGACGTTCATTCGATGGAGGTGACCGACAGGGGACTCCGATGCGCGACGGTCTTGTACCATCCAACGGCAGAACTGCTTGATTGCCTGCAGATAGAAATTGAAGGTCTGGTTACTGATGCCGCGCTTGATCTGCCCGTCATTGTTTGTCGTGTCCTGTCGGAGGTCGTGTAGGTGCGTCATCACCTTGCTTGCCTGGATGTGTGACCAGTATGTAAAGCCGCATCCCACGATGACCTTACGGGCGCGACTGATGACGAGTTCCACATGACGGTTAGTGTTGCCCTTTGCCTGCAGGGCTTCCCGGAAGTCGTCGAGGTGATCGCCAAGCGGCCGGGTCGCTGAGACCCATCTGTTGTCAAGTAGACCAAGGGTCGCCAACTTCTGGACGAGCGTAGGTGGCATTGACTCGAACCAACGTTGCAACTCAACATCGGGATAGCTGCCGTTGGACCGGTACATCACCAGCAATTCGAGTTTCCGTCCCAGCTCCTGGGTCTGCCCCTTGTCCTTGAAGCCAGCGATCCGGCGGTTGACTTCTCGGTGGTCGGTGAACTCCACGTACCACTTGGCCGTCTTCTTGCTGGCGCCGGTGGCCTTGTCTTTGTACGTGCTTCGAAAGACTCGCATGGCTCGACACCTCCATGGTGTGGTGGATCGCACTCGGCGACTTCAGGATAATACGCCACCCCACGCTGGCGCGCCACTTCTGGGTACATGCTCATCCAGTGGGTCGGCTGGCCTCCCACCGTGCTCGGGCCGGTGCCCCGGCCTCGAGCCAGTCAATCAGTTCCTGCGCTCGCCATCGCGTCGCCCTGCCGAGCCGCACCGGTCGGGGCACGCGTCCGCTCGAGTGCAGCTTGTAGAAGTGCCGCACAGAGATTCGGAGGGCTTCGGCGGCCTCCGCTGCTGACAACAGCAGCGGTTCAGGCCGGGTGCTCTGTTCGCCATTCGCTTGCAGCATGTTCGCTTGTTCGTAATCCATTACTTACCGTTGCTCCCCGCCGACAGATATCGCGTCGGAATCTTTCTTCCGCACCGCGGACTGTTGTGGGGCGCTTCATCCCGCACGATCGCTTCGCCGCAGTGGTCACATAGCATCAGCCCCAGATTGCGTACGGCGTCGAGTGTCCGCGGAGACGGCCGTCGCCCGTCGGGCTGCAAGCGAACTTGCACACTGGCCGCGGTGAATCCGAAGGACCCAATCGCCTGATTCAAGGTGGACATGGCTGCACCTCCTCCCGTACCGATCGCCGCACAGTTCGGCTGGCTCCTGGCCAGACCGTTCAACAGCAATTGCGCATCGCGTGTCTGCGGATTCTTCGCCATGGTTCACTCTCCGCACCCATCACACCGCAGGTAGTAGC
>CAYNCM010000164.1:0-4043 GCA_964395825.1 uncultured Planctomycetaceae bacterium | reverse complement strand
TCAGCCTGGAGAAGCTGCGGAAGAACCTGCCGGTGCGGTGGGAGGAGCAGAGGAAGTTGTGGCTACAGAGTTAATTCAGGCGGGCCGGGGTCAGTGCGTCAGGAACAGTGGTCGGTCGGCTTGTCGGACGATATCGCGCGTGACGTCGCCGAGCGTACTGTGCAGCAGCAGGCTGTGGTAGCTGTCTGCCAACACGATGAGGTCCGTGTCATGTTGTTTCGCCATCGGCAGTAACTCTGCACGAGCTGATCCGTGACCGCGGAGCAGTTCAACCTGCATGTCGTGGGCGAGGCAGTAGTCGCGTGCCGCGTCGAGCAGATCATCCGCAGTGGCCGAATTCTTCTCAAAGGTCACAATCTGGACGGCGGCATCCGGCCAGGGACGCATCTGAACGAACCGCTTCATCGCATCCGCAGACTGCGCGGTACCGCTGTAGGCGATCATGGCACGGTGGATATTCCGATACTCAGGGGTGACGGCCACGATGGGCGAGATGTCATTGCGGATCAACCACGCGATCGTCGCCTCGGGATCGGGGATGATGGTCTGATCGAAAAGCCCGCGCAGTCCGAATACCAGCAGGTCGTGGTGTCGTGCTTCAGCGACCAGATAACTCAGAGGATCGGATTCGGGATGGACCGTGCGGTACTTGATGTTGGCGGACTCGCATGCCCGACTGAACTGCGCCGCGATTGTCCGGGGACGTTGCTGAGCTGCTTTCCATGGTCGGCTCTCGATTCGCCGGAGCATTTCACCCGCACTGGTCATGCTGCCCCAGCCACCTTTCCAGTACTCCAAGTCCAACACAGTCAGGCCGGTCAATTCAGCGCCATGCCTTGCCGCGATGTCGATCCCTCTGCGGATTACGGTATCGGCATAGAACTCGCGACCAAGGGCCAGAAGGACTCGCCGGATCATCAGCAGTTGTCTTTCTCGGGGTTGGCGGCACAATAACGGCTGCGGTCGTTCGAGTTCACCGTGACTGAGCGTTCTGCGGAGAACAGCCTCCACGATCCGGTACGATTGTACCATCGCCTATGCTCGGATAATAGCAGGACGGGCCACTGATGCACGGCGTGTTTCTACAAGACCTGGCGATGGTGATGATCGTCGCGGCGGTGGTGGCGATCATCTTCCGCCGCTTCGGCCAACCGGTCGTTCTGGGCTTCATTCTGGCGGGCCTGGTCATCGGCCCGCATACGCCGATGATCCCGCTGTCGGTTCAGGATCACCACACGGTCGAACTGCTGGCGGAGTTGGGCGTGATCCTGCTGATGTTCGGGCTTGGCCTGCACTTCTCGCTCAGACAACTGGCCAGCGTGGGTGCCACGGCGTTCATCGCGGCGACGATGGAGATCGTGTTGATGCTCGCGATCGGTTACGGCCTCGGCCGGATGTTCGGCTGGTCGACGATGGACAGCATTTTCCTCGGTGCGATCCTCTCGATCTCCTCGACCACGATCATCGTCAAGGCGCTGGCGGAATTGGGCCTGGTCAAGGCGCGGTTCGCCGAACTGATCTTCGGAATTCTCATCGTTGAGGACATCCTGGCCATCGCCATGATCGCGCTGCTGTCGGGCCTGGCGACCAGTGGTTCTCTGGAAGTCACCGAGGTGGCCTTGACGCTGGGCCAGATCACGCTGTTTCTCGCCGCCGTCCTCGTGGTCGGGCTGCTGGCGGTTCCACCGCTCGTGCGATCGATCGATCGGCGTTACGGGACGGAGATACTCCTGATCACCACGCTGGGGTTATGCTTCGGCGTCTCACTGCTGGCATGGGAGCTCGGTTACAGCGTGGCGTTGGGAGCATTCCTGATCGGGGCGGTGATCGCCGAGACGCGCGAACACGGCAAGATCGAAAATCTGGTCGCGCCGGTGCGGGACATGTTCAGTGCCGTGTTCTTTGTGGCGGTGGGCATGCTCATCGAGCCGCCCATGCTGATCGAGTATGCCTTGCCGATCGCGGTGATCACCGCGGCGGTGGTGATCGGCAAGGTCGTGACTTGCGCGCTGGGCACGCTTCTGGCCGGTCACGATCCGCGGACCTCGGCCAAGGTGGGCATGGGCCTGGCACAGATCGGCGAGTTCTCCTTCATCATCGCATCGCTGGGCCTGAGTTTGGAAGTCACGAGCAACTTCATCTATCCGATTGCCGTCATGGTTTCGGCCATCACCACGCTGCTGACGCCATACCTGATCCGTTCGTCCGATCCGCTGGTGGATCGATTGGGGCGGGTCATGCCGGCGGCTGTGGTCAACTACATACAGCTTTACAGCGGCTGGCTTGCGCAACTCCGCAGAGGCGGCGGTCGCAGCGGCGAGGTTCGCCAACTGATGCGCCGGCTATCCATGCAGGTGGGTCTGAACCTGCTGCTGGTGGCGGTGCTTTTTGCGAGTGCCGCGATCGTGGTCGGCCACGCAGAGGCGTGGTGGCCGGATATGCCACATTGGATTGGCGGACCGGAGGCAGCGGGATGGCTGGCGGCAATGGTCTTTTCTCTGCCGCTGCTGATTGTGTCGCTCCGCAAGGTTCGGGCGATCGCATCGATCGCGGCCGAAGCAAGCGTGTCCCATCGTGCCGCCGGCGAACAGACCCAAGCCGTTCGAGCGGTGATCGCCGGGACCATTCACATCGTCGGCTGGACGGTTGTGCTGTTGCACGTGGTCTGCATGACCCTGGTCATCACCCCGACCTGGCCCGCGCTTACAACCGCCGCGGTGGCGGCGGCGGCGGTCGCCGTGTGGTACAGGCGGTCGTTCGAGCGTATCTACTCCAAGGGCCAAATCGCGCTGCGTGAGGTGTTGAGTCAGCCCCCCGAGCCGCCGCCCGCGCCCACCCCTCGGCCGCTGCCGACGGTCCTTCAGGATGCAGAACTTGAAACGGTCGCCATCGCCCCCGATTCTCCGGCAGCGGGAAAACTGCTCCGCGAACTTCAACTACGTCAACGAACAGGGGCCAGTGCCGTGGGTATCGAACGTGAATCCTTGAGTCTGCCCAACCCCGGACCGGACGAAGAACTGCGGCCCGGCGATCAGGTGCTGCTGCTGGGCAGCCGATCTCAACTCGACGCCGCCAAACAACTGTTGCTGACCGAATCGTCCTGATACCGCGACCGACGACCGGCGTCCGCTCGTCCGTCGAGCCACGCTTTACGAGGCAAGCTTATTCTTGTCACCGGTGACACCGCCCACGCCGCCCGGCGCGGCCGTCCTTGCTCGCGCCCCGAAGCAGTGCCAAGCAGTGCCACCCCCGGAAGTAACGGCTTGCGGTGCCAGTCATGTGACGATCATGTGAGCGCATTTGGCACTGCAAGCTGTCCGGTGACGGGGGTTGTGATCCCATTGCATGCAGGCGTAGCGAGGTGCAACTCGCACCTACCCTGATTCGACGTAAATGCCTGTACTGAAGCAGGTTGTCTCTCACGGGACGGGGTTGGACCTCGTCCCGTAGATTTGAGACTTTGAGACGATCTCGGCCTCCGAAACGGCGATTTCGGGCGCTACCCCGTCACGTGGTTGGGCGGTGGAAAGGCCAGAGAGTAGAGCAGGAGATCGCTTCGCTCAGGAGACCGCAGGAGAGCTAACCGTTGGGGTGTCAAAGGTTACGGCGCGGATGGGCGTCTTGCTGCTTGTCTACTCTCCACTTTCTACTGCTCTGCTGCTCTATTGAAAAGGCCCGCTTTGGGCGGGCCTTTTCAATGGAGGGCTGTGGCGGGACCGCCGAAAGCCTTGGATTTCGGCCCAAAACTGTCAAGTTGGGCGCTTTGCCGGCCCGATTCCGCGTCTCGAACCGGTGCCAGAGACGTTTGGCACCGGTGACATCAGGCGTTGGCACTGCAATGGCACCGGTCTGGCACTGCTTCGCCTTGCGGACCGGGACCGGGGACAAGCCGGGTAGCAGTTGCCCCAACCATTTCTGGCTTCTGTAGATTTGTGTGGCAATATGCCGGACAACCTGCTAGACTTTGGTCGTCAGATCGTCGATACAACAGTGGAGACCACCATGGCTACGACAGCAAACAACACGCGTTTGGACGTCCGCTT
>CAYNCM010000163.1:2977-4074 GCA_964395825.1 uncultured Planctomycetaceae bacterium | reverse complement strand
GATAGCGGATCGTCGCAACAAGACGCAGGTGCGGCGAGGTCCACCGGTCATCGGTCACCGTGGACGCATCGAGGCAAAGCAACTCAGCGTCAGCGGGCGGCTCGCTACCATCGGGCAACTGCCAGTCGCACACCGGGCCGGTCGTTCTGGATTCCCAGGTATGCCCGGTCGGCCGGTGTTGGACACACTGACTGACCAGTCCGTGTTGCGTCCAGTGCCAGACGATTTCCAGCATACCTGCGCACACCCGTAACGTCGCCCCGTCGGATTCGAGCCGCGCATCACCAAGCACCTCAACCCGTGACGGCAACGCTGCGCAACGACCCGAGGTATCGATCGAGACACCTGTATTGTTTGCGGGCGAGCGAAAAGACGGTTTAACTACTGAATCATTCATAGGTCGGTCAAGTGTACGAAGCTGTAGCCGGTTGATGTGGTGGAGAAGTCGCCGGTCACTTGTTTTTAGCCGATCCGGTGCTTTCTCGAGTGTAGAGTCGCGGTTCGATGTACTGCATTTGACCGCGGTATTTTCTGCGGAATTTCTCGCCGCCTTCGATCATTTCCAGGACCATCTGTCCGGCGCACAGGCCCAGTTCGATCAGCCGCAGGTCCAGCGACGTCATCGTCGGCCGCATGGTCGATGGGTCGCGGTTGTCGATGCCGGTGACCGAAACGTCGGCGGGGACGCGCAGGCCGCGTCGTTCGAGGACCCGGCAGGCCGAGACGGCATGAATGTCATTGTAGCAGACCACGGCGGTGAACGGCGGGGGCTGGCGTGAGAGGTAACTTTCCAACGCCGCGATCTGGTCTTCCACGCTATGCCAGTTGTCAAACTCGGTGTGGTGCGCCGGGGCGTTGTAAAGGCAAAGCTGGCCCTGCAAGCCCCGCTGGTCGACGACCTGCTGAAACATTGCATCCCGCCTTTGATGCCTGGCCTGATCGCTGCCGGGTTTCTGCTGCGGGCCAAAGTAAAGCAATCGGCGGTGGCCCAGCGTCTGCAGGTGGTCGATGAGCATGCCCATGCCCATTTCCACGTCGGGAAACACCGACGGCAGCGCGGTTTGCAGTTCAGGCATCGTCGCGGCGATGGGCAGGTC
>CAYNCM010000163.1:0-2877 GCA_964395825.1 uncultured Planctomycetaceae bacterium | reverse complement strand
ACACCGACGGCAGCGCGGTTTGCAGTTCAGGCATCGTCGCGGCGATGGGCAGGTCGGGAGCCTCGCGCAGCGTCGCCGAGTGTTCCCGGCTGCCACCGACCGGCAGCAACACCATGCCGTCGATCCGCAACTCGCGGATCTGCTCGATGCCGCGCCGCCGCGCCCCGTACGCCTCGCCGCCGGGCACGATCATCGCCAGATTGAAGCCGACGGCATGGGTGACCTGCTCGACGCCAGCGATGATCTGCGAGAAAAACGGATCGATCAACGCCGACGGCAGACGCGGCGTCGGCTCGGGGCCGGTCACGTCCAGCGCCACGCCCAGCGTCTCCGCCCGCCGCGTCCGCAGCGTCTTGCGGTGGTAGCCGCCGACGTAGCCCAACCGCGCGGCCGCCTCGCGGACCTGGGCCGCCCGCGTCGGGCTGACCCGTTCGGCCTTCGCTGAGTCGTTCAGCGCCCGCGACGCCGTCGCCAGGGATACCCCTGCCGCCCGCGCCACCTCTCGTAAGTTAGTGGATCCAGCCATTCGCGTCTTTCAATCCAATCGCTTGTTTCAGATAAGGCGGTACATGTTTCGAAACAACAATACCCTGTCAATGACCTTCTGTCCACCGAAAATTCGGCGTGATTTTCCGTTTTTCTGCTTGACTGTCTCATTAAATGGTGTAACTTGATTCGTGGAGCCGGTTCTTTTTCCGCCCGTGAGAGGAATATCGTCATTTTCGTACCGATACCGATTTCAACGGAGGAGTCCATGATGAAACGCACCACCACGATCGTCCTCGCCGCCATGGCGGGCCTGCTGCTCGCCGCCGCGCCGAACGCTTCGGCCGCCATCGTCGTCAATGAATCGTTCAACATCGGCAGCGGCAGCGGGGAGTACACCGACGGGGTCTCCCTCCAAAACCAGCCCACCACCGGAGCCGCGACCAACGGCTGGGCCGGCGCCTGGGACGTCACCGCGACCAACGACAGCTTCTCCGAGAGCGGCGGGCTCACCTACAGCGCCGGGTCCATCGGCCAGATCGGCGGCACCGGGGGCAGCAACGGCAACGCGGTCATCTCGGGAGCCACCGACCGCGTCATCGCCTCGAACGGCACGCTGCAGACTGCCACCACCCTCTGGGCGCGGGTGCTGTTCCAATCCGCCGGAAACGACGCCTTTTTCAGTTTCCGCACCGATGGCTCTGCGAACAACGGCCGCGTTACCTTCCGCCACACCGACACGAAAGGCGACATCCTCTTGCGGACACTGGATGGCACCAATATCAGCGACCCGGCCGATCCCGGCTTCCAGTCGCAGATCGTCACCGGAGTGACCAACCTGATGGTCTTCAAGTTCACGATCGACCGCAGCGGCACGGCGGCGGAGACGGTCGATTTCTGGCTCGACCCCACCACCTCGAACGAGGCGTTGCTGGGCGCCCCCACCGCCACCGTCTCCGGCAACATCCTGGACAGTACGAATAACCAGATCAACTTTTTCAACCTCACCGGTGGCGACAGCAACTACAAGGCCGACGAGATCGCCATCGGCGAAACGTTCAACGACGTGGTGCCCGTCCCCGAGCCGGCGTCCCTGACGATGGGGCTGGCGGGCCTGACGCTGCTGCTCGGCCGACGACGCCGCACCCTTTAATCACCCGACTTTGACCGAAACGAGTTCACCGTGAATCTGAAAACCCTCGGCAACCCAAGGAGAGAACCATGAACAGCTTCCGATTGATCGCCATGACGGCCGGCTTCGCCCTGGCCGCGGCCCACGCCCACGCCGCGCCGATCGTCAATGAGAGTTTCGATTACTCCACCGGCAACCTGAACACCGCCAGCGGCGGCGTCTGGGCCGAGACGTTCAAGGAGGGTGCCAATTCACGCTACGAGGTGGGTACCGGATCGCTGGCCTTTGAACGCAACGGCAACGCGGTGGTCACGTCCGGCAATTCCGCGACGGCCTTCGTGAAGGACGGCGGTGATGACATCATCTTCGCCCGCAGTCTCGGCCAGACCTTCAACAGCGGCACCGTCTGGTTCGGCTGGCTGCAGGTCAACGCGACCGGCAACAACCAGGACACCTTCCTGGCGCTGGGCGACAGCGGTGTCAACGGCTTCATCAACAACGCCAACACGACCCATTCGCAGGTCGTCTTCGGCCGTGATGGCAGCACCTCCAACAATCTCGCCTACGCCACCGCGGGCAGCACGGCCTTCGCCGATACCGGAATCGACGGCGTCACGGTCAATGGATCGGACAGCAGTTCCGCTGCTCCTACGGTGCAGGCGAACTTCCTGGTCGTCTCGCTTGATTTCGACAACAACGAAGCCGCGTTCTACGTCAATCCCGATCCCCTGGACGTCTCGGACAACGATTTCTCGGTGACCGGGGTCAACTTCACCGGCAGCGGCATCTCGCATGTGTCCATCGCCCGGCAGAACAACCACTTTTCGGGTGATTTCCTCGGCACGTTCGATGAAATCCGCATCGGTGACGAATTCATCGACGTGACCGGCATCCCCGAGCCGACAACGCTGACGATGGGCCTGATCGGTTTGACGCTGCTGGCGTCGCGGCGACGGGTAAAGGCCTGATGCGTAAGTGGCGATGATTTTCCTCCTCCGGCGGCCGATCGCCCGAACGGCGCTCGGCCGCTTTCCCGCCTGCCCCGTCCCGGTCACCGGCTGCGCATTGAGAGGAGGGCTGAACCGATCGGGCCGTCACGGACGATGTCCCGCGGGCGATCAGGAGCATCGGATGCGAAAGTCGGCGTTTACCCTTGTGGAACTATTGGTGGTGGTGGCGATCATCGCGCTGCTGATTGCGCTGCTGCTGCCGGCGCTGAACAAGGCGCGGGAGGTGGCGATCGCCGCGGTCTGCGCCTC
>CAYNCM010000162.1:0-4093 GCA_964395825.1 uncultured Planctomycetaceae bacterium | reverse complement strand
CCTATCGATGGGGCGAAGACGGCCTGCTGGGCTGGTGCGATCGACAGTGTCGCCTCTGCTTCGCCCTGGCGATGTGGAACGGACGCGACCCGATCCTCAAGGAGCGATTGTTCGGCCTGTCCAACCCCCAAGGCAACCACGGTGAAGACGTCAAGGAAATCTATCAGTCCCTCGACGCAACACCGACGTATTCGTATGCCCGGGCCATGTACCGCTACCCGCAGGCGGCCTTTCCGTACCAGCAGTTGATCGACGAGAACCGGCGGCGCGGTCGTAAAGCGCCCGAGTTCGAACTGGTTGATACCGGCGTCTTCGAGGATGACCGGTTCTGGGACATTCAAGCCGAGTACGCCAAGGCCGCGCCCAACGACATCCTGATTCGCTTGACTGTGGCCAACCATGGTCCTGAAGAAGCGACACTGCACATCATTCCCACGCTTTGGTTCCGCAACACCTGGTCCTGGGGGTGTCGGCACGAGGGATGCACGCTCAAGCCGCAGTTGTGGCTGGAGGACCAGGCGATCGCGGCGGAGCACGAAACGCTCGGCCGCTTCGACCTGCACTTCACGAACGGCCCGGACGGCCAGATGCCCGAGCCCCTGTTCACGGAGAACCACACCAACCGTCGCCGCCTGTTCGATGCGGACAACGAAACGCCATGTGTCAAGGACGCATTCCATGAGTTCGTCGTTGCCAGCAACCACGAGGCGGTGAATCCCAAGCAGACGGGGACGAAGGCCGGTCTGCTGTACCAGTTGAAGACGCCGGCCGGAGGACAGGTTGAGGTGCGTCTGCGTCTGCGCTCAACTGAAGCGGATGCAGCGGATGCAGCGCTCGGCCGCTCGTTCGCAAGCACCATGACGCGCCGCCGGCAGGAAGCACGCCAATACAGCGAAACGGTGATCCCCGACAGGTTGCCTGCGGAACAGCAAGATGTGGCCCATCGGGCGCTTGCGGGCTTGTTGTGGAACAAGCAGTTCTACCACTACGTGGTCGAGGACTGGCTGGACGGCGATCCGAATGAGCCATCGCCGCCACCGCAGCGCCTCGACGGCCCCAACGCGGACTGGCAGCACCTGTTCAACCGCGATGTGATCAGCGTGCCCGACAAATGGGAGTTCCCGTGGTATGCCTCCTGGGACCTGGGTTTCCAGATGATCCCGATGGCGCAGGTCGATCCGGATTTCGCCAAGCAACAGTGCATGCTGTTCCTGCGCGAGTGGTACATGCATCCCAACGGCCAGTTGCCGGCGTATGAGATGAACCTCAGCGACACCAACCCGCCGGTGCATGCCTGGGCCTGCCGGCGGGTCTTTGAGATCGATGCGGCGCGACGCGGCACGCCGGACCACGACTTCCTCGCCCGCTGCTTCCAGAAACTGCTGCTGAACTTCACCTGGTGGGTCAACCGCAAAGACGCCGAGGGCCGAAATGTCTTCTCCGGCGGGTTTCTGGGGCTGGACAACATCGCCGTGATCGACCGCTCAGAATTGCCGCCTGGCGTGCGGCTCGAACAGGCCGACGCCACCGCCTGGATGGGCTTCTATTGCGCTAACATGCTCGGGATCGCATTGGAACTGGCCCAGGTCGATTCGGTCTACGAAGACCTGGCGTCCAAGTTCTTCGAGCATTTCATCGCGGTCTGCGATGCGATCAACACCATCGGCGGCCACGGGCTTTGGGATGACGAGGCCGGGCTTTATCGTGACGAGATGCACATTGACGGCCGGAGCATGCCGCTGCCCATCCGCTCGATCGTCGGGCTGCTGCCGATCGCCGCGGTGGAGGTGCTCGAACAGTCCACGATCGACCGCCTGCCCGGATTTAAGAAGCGCATGAACTGGTTTCTGGAGAATCGGGCCGACCTTGCCCGCCACGTCAGCTACCTCGAACTGGACACCGATCACGAGTGCAGCCACGCCCATCGACTCCTGGCGATTCCCTCCGAAGATCGTTTGCGCCGCGTGGTCGCGTTGATGATGAACGAGTCGGAGTTTCTCTCGCCGTTCGGTATCCGGTCGTTGTCGCGCTGGCACGAGCAGCACCCTTTCACGATGCACATGGGCGAGGCATCGTGTCGCGTGGCCTACGAACCGGGCGAGTCGCAGTCGACCATGTTCGGCGGCAATTCCAATTGGCGCGGTCCGGTCTGGTTGCCGATCAACTACCTGTTCATCCACGCCCTGCGGCAGTACGGCCGCTTCTATGGCGACCGGCTGACCGTTCCCAATCCCCAGCCCGACCACGGGTCACTCACGCTCGACCAGGCGGCTGACGAGCTCGCCTCACGCTGTCTGCGCCTGTTTATACCGGGCGAGTCGGGAACCCGGCCCTGCAACCAGTCGTTGCAAGCGCTCGCCGACCGGGATGGCTGGCGAGACCTGATCTTCTTCCACGAATACTTCCACGCCGACAGCGGCAAGGGGCTGGGCGCGAGCCATCAACTCGGCTGGACATCCCTGATTGCCCCGCTGCTGATCGAAAGCGGAGATCGGGCAACCGGATCGCCGTGCGATGAGCAGACAGGGGGGGGCGCGAAATGATGCAGACCTGCCGTTCATGGTTGCGGGTCGCCCGGACACCCTCGGTCATTCGACGGGGCCTCGCTTACGCGGTCATCGTGGGAGCCATGCTCATCGTGATCAACCACGGCGACGCTGTTTCCCGTGGCGAGGTGACGGCTGGCCGCGCGTGGCGGATGGGCCTGACCGTGCTGGTGCCGTATATGGTCTCGACGCTTTCGAGCGTCGGGGCGATGCGTCGAGCCGGGTTGAAGAATTCCTTATCGCCCGACGTAAGGTTCGACGGCCAGGCACGACATACACTTATCAGAAGCAAAGACGCCCGCTCGGAGCCGACGCAGGCGGACCGGGCTGACAGGAGTTGATCACAATGGATCCATCAGTGCTGACAAGCGATACACAGCAACCCAGAGTCTCGGAATCCGAAGGATCGTCTCTGGAACATGCGATTCGCGATCGCTACGCCAAGGGTGCCCAGACCCTCGAACCGGGACTGTGCTGCCCCACAGCGGAGTACGACACGCAGTATCTGAAGATGCTGCCCGACGAGATCATCGAGAAGGATTACGGCTGCGGCGATCCGTCCGCCCATGCCCGCGAAGGGGATGTGGTTCTGGACCTGGGCTCGGGCGCGGGCAAGGTGTGTTACATCCTCGCCCAGAAGGTCGGGCCGACCGGTCGCGTCATCGGCCTGGACTTCAACGATGCCATGCTTTCACTCGCCCGCAAGTATCAGGACGAGATGGCGGACAAGATCGGCCACCGCAACGTCGAGTTCCACAAGGCGCGGATTCAGGACATGGCGCTCGACCTCGATCGGGCCACCACGTGGCTCGCGGATAACCCGATCAACAGCGTCGAGCAGGCCGACGAGTACCGGGCGTATTGCGATCGGCTTCGACAGGATGAACCGCTCGTCGCTGACGACCGTGTTGATCTGATCGTGAGTAACTGCGTGCTGAACCTTGTGCGTACCGATGAGAAGCAGCAACTGTTCCGGGAAATGCATCGCGTGCTTCGGCCAGGCGGGCGCGTGGTCATTTCGGACATCGTCTGCGACGAAGACCCCACCCCGCAGATGCTCAATGACCCGCATCTGTGGTCGGGCTGTCTTTCCGGCGCATTCCGCGAAGATCGCTTCCTGGAGATGTTCGAGGAGGCCGGCTTCTACGGCATCGAATTGCTCAAGCGGCAGGATGAGCCGTGGCAGACGATCGACGGCATCGAGTTCCGCTCCGTCACCGTTCGGGCCTACAAAGGCAAAGAGGGGCCATGCCTGGACCGCAACCAGGCGGTCATCTACACCGGCCCGTGGAAGCAGGTGCGCGACGACGATGGGCACGCGCTCTGCCGCGGCCAGCGCATGGCGGTATGCGAGAAGACCTATCGACTGATGACTGATCCGAACGGCCCCTACCTCGGGCAGGTTAAAGGCATCGAACCGCGCCAAGCGGTGCCGGTCGAGGATGCACCGACCTTCAACTGTGCCCACGCGGCAATCCGCTCGCCCAAGCAGACCAAGGGCCTCGACTACCAGGCCACGGAACTGGCTGACGGGTCGGCGTGCTGCG
>CAYNCM010000161.1:0-4107 GCA_964395825.1 uncultured Planctomycetaceae bacterium | reverse complement strand
TGCAGGAGGGATCGGCAGATGGAGACGTGGTTGACGACCTGGTCGACGGTGATGCGCTCGCTGGCGTGGTCGGCAATGAAACGGAGGGAGGCGACGAGTTGCGGGTCGTCAATGTGCGTGACATCCGTGGACTGGCGGACTTCGACGCCGAGCGGTGAAAGCAGGCGGGTGGTTTCGGCGGGAGTCTGGCCGTTGAGCATCTGGTCAAGGAGGGCGGCGGCCTCATACCCGATGCGTTCGGCGGGGACGCGAATGCTGGACAGCGGCGGCAAAGCCGTTTCGCAGATCATCGTGTCGTTGTTTACCCCAAGGATGACCATCTGATCGGGGACGGAGATGCCCATTTGCTCGGCGAGGAGCGAAGCGAGCATGGCCGCGTTGTCACTGAAGGCGAACAGCCCGACGGGTCGGGGCAAGCTCGCCATCCACTGGAGGGAGGCGTCATCGAAGTCGAGCGACGGCAGTTGTCGGTGTCGCCGGGCAGGCGAGGCGTCGGGCGGAGCATGAACGGAGCAGTTTCGGCCGCACTCGGCGAGTGCCTGGGTGAAGCCGGCCTGCCGCTGGTTGGAGGCGTAGACGTCGCGGGTGCCGAGGAACGCGAGATCGCTGAGTCCCAGGCCGGTAAGGTATGCGGCGGCCTGTCGTCCGACCTCGACATTGTCGACGCCGACACGCACGAAGGGGCTGTCGGGAAAGACACTGGCGGTGTCGACCACGGGCCAGCGGGTCTGGAGCAGCGCCTCCAGGACAGCGAGCCGACCGATATGCGTGATCGCGCCGTCGATCTGCTTGAGCACTTGCGGCGAGAACGGTTCATGACCTTCGAGGTCCGGCTGAAGGCCGCAGAATCGCCAGCCCGGACAAACCGTCTGCCGGTACCGCATCACGCCGCGCCAGACCGCGCGACCATAGCCTGACTCGTGGTTGGCCAGTAAGCCAATCCGTTGAAATCTGTTTTTCCCAACCATATCCACATGCCTCCGATCCGAGTCGTGTTCTGCTCCACAGTGTACAGGAATATGGGATAAAATATCCAGAAAATCAGCATTGTCTTTCTGCTTGACCTGTGGTTTATTCATTGGTGCGTTCCGCTACCGTAGCGGGCCGCGAGAGCACCGAGGCACTCGGAAGGCGAAATGCCTGAAGGAGATGGAAAAATGAAGACTGCATACGTAACGGTTCTGGTCGCGTGCATCGCGGCATGTCCGGCGATGGCCGCGCCGATGGTGGACTTCGGCAACGTCGTGTTCCAGCAGGATTTTCAGAGTTCAACGGATGTCGCCGACTACGAGTCGAGGAATGCAGCGCCGGACAGCGGGCAGTTCACGCAGATCAATGACGGTTCGATCGTGACTGATGCGAGCAACAACTTCCTGCGCATCACGCGAGCGAGCAACGATTTTGAGAACGTGATCCGCCGGGCCAACAACGCGGTGGGAAATTACGATTTAGGTCTGACCGATGAACTCATCAAATTCGAGTACGACATGCGGTTCGACAGCGTGACCGCCGCCTCCAACATTGCAGGCTCCCTCGATCTCGCTGACGACACAACTGGATTCGACAGCCACTCACGCCGCAATCGCCTGGAGTGGGAACGCCGCAATAACACTACTTACCGATACCGGGGGGCGGCCAACACCACCGACTCTTCGGGCTGGAGCACTGTCACCGTCTTTGGGAACAAGAGCGGCGCTGCTGTGGATTACATCGGTCCCGACGGCGGAACCCACACACTGGACAACAACGAGCGACAGATCTGGCTGGACAACAACCTCGATATCACCACCGGAGTGGGTACCGACGGTTTTGAGCAGTTCCGGGTGTGGCACATGCTTACAGGCTCGGTCGACTTCGACAACTTCAAGGTCTCGACGGTGCCCGAACCGGCTTCGCTGGTTCTGGTCGCCGGGGGCGCGATGTGCATGGCTGCGAAGCGCCGGCGGACACGGCAAGTTTGAATTCAGACCGTCCTTGTGTGCGGGCGAGCGCTGCCAACGCAGCGCTCGCCGCTTACCGCTCCGGGGTTGCCGAGAGAGGAGCAACACATGTGCCGGACGCGCCGATGGGGCTTTACGCTTGTGGAACTGCTGGTCGTGGTGGCGATCATTAGTCTGCTTTTGGCGCTGTTGCTTCCGGCGCTCAACAAAGCCAAACATGCGGCCAAGCGCGTGACCTGCCACTCGAATCAGCGTCAGGTTTTTATCGGCTCCCAGACCTATGTTGCCGACAGCGCCAACTGGTGGGTGCCTGCCCTGGCGCCGATTTACGATTCGCCGCGTGAGACCTTGGGCATGCTTGACGGCCAGGCGGGTATCGGGCTGCTGCGAAAGCACGATTACCTGGTCACGCGGGCCTCCAGCCCCGGCCAGGCCGACCCGGCAACCCGATGCACCGACTTGGATTACCCGTCGACCAAGAATGAGTTTCGGGCCTTTGGCTTTCGTGAGCCCCACGAGAAGACCGAGGGCCAACGGACAATCGGGGCCCAACGTTATGTGAGATTCGACCGCTTCGAGCGAATCGAGACGGGCAGCGGTGGAGTAGTACCTCGTGCGGTGATCTGGGATCCCCATTACCCGTTCCCCAAGAGCTTTCAGACTTGGGCTCGCTGGTCGGTTTTCCATGACGGTCAGGGCAGTAACGCCACCTACATGGACGGTAGCGGCAAGTGGATCAGCAGCCAGCGGGGCTACAATTGGGCCGGCGAACTGTTGAGCGTCTCCGACGCGTGGGGTGCCGGCCCCTACGCTGGCATGCTCGGTGCGTCGATCTACTACTTCGGCGCAGAGGGCGCGGTCGGCGATCCGCCCAACCGTGCTGACGTCGTGACCCGGCTACAACTTGACAGCAACTATTGAGCGAATCGGTCCCGCATGGCGACGGTATACCGTGCGCACCCGATTGGCGTCTGCTCGAAACCTGACAGGAGTTAAATATGGATTGGTTCATCCGTCACGTTCGGCTATTCGGCATGCTGATCACGTCTCTCGTCTTGATATGCATCGCATTGCCGACGCAGCGCGTCGCGATCGCGCAGCCGGCCGGAGGTCCAAGCTGGTCGATCGACAATCTGCACCCACCGCTTACCGCTGAGAAGCCGGATTTCCAGCCGAAGCCATACATCTACCGCGAGCCATCGCCGCTCAACCTGCCGAGCGACGCGGAACTTCAGACCACCGTGGTCGAAGGACGCCACTACCACATCAAGCGCCCTCCGGCCGGGGCTTACGATCCAGCGAGGGAAGCCAAAGGCGCTAGAATCTACGAAAACGAAGATGAGGCGTTATACTTCCGCGGCACCGGGGCAAGCGGGCGGCACAGCCGTGAACGGCTGATCGTGCGCAACTGCACCTTCGTGATCGATTTCGAGCCCGGCGGCCATCCGGGTGGCAACTTCGAGAAGTGGGACCCCCGCCGCGGCGCGATCGTCGTCGAGGGCTACCGAGAGGTGCTGATCGAGAACTGCGTCTTTGTCAGCCGCGCCACCAAGCACGATCCAATCCGAAAAGTCATCGGCTCAGTCATCGCCAACTACTGCTTGAAAGTGCAGATCAACCAGTGCTACTTCGAGGGCGCATCGCTCGGCTGGCGGGGGCACATCCTCGTCTGGGGCGGCGGGCCGACCGAGATTACCAATGTCGAGATTGCCGGGGCGCGGCAGGGCACCACCTACGCCATGGGCGGCGGCATCTGGGTCGCTCACGGCGAAAAGATCGGCTGGACCCACGGCGGCAACCCCGACGAGATGATCTATCCCAACGGACCCCTGCGCATCGAAAACGTTCACATCCACGACCAGCAAGGCAACCTGAACACGGATGGCATCTACGTCCAGTCCATACAGCCGTACCTCATACGCAATACCCGCGTCGAGAACTGGAAAGGGCAGGACTCGCTCATTGATGTCGGCTTCCGCGACACCTTCCAGGGATTCCGCGGTAAGCGGTTGATCAACCACGGGGCGGTCGGCGTGATTGAGCACTGTTACTTTGGCGACGGCTACGTCAAGAGTTCGGTCGGCCTCGCCGGCGGTCTGATCTTTCGGCACAATGTGATGCACGACGCGTGGATATTCCCCTATGTCTTCGACGGCGGGTCCTGGTA
>CAYNCM010000160.1:0-4204 GCA_964395825.1 uncultured Planctomycetaceae bacterium | reverse complement strand
GCGAAAAAGATCAATGTCGATAAGGAAAACACCACCATCATCGAAGGCGCCGGATCCGCCAGCGCCATCAAGGGCCGCATCGAGGCCATCAAGCGCGAAATCGATAACACCACCAGCGATTACGACCGCGAAAAACTTCAGGAGCGCCTGGCCAAACTCGCCGGCGGCGTCGCCCAGATCAACGTCGGCGCGGCCACCGAGGCCGAGATGAAGGAGAAGAAAGCCCGCGTCGAAGACGCCCTGCACGCCTGTCGCGCCGCGGTGGAAGAAGGCATCCTTCCCGGCGGCGGCGTGGCCATCCTCCGCGCCCGCAAGGCCCTCAAGAAGGCTGCGAAAAACGTCGTGGGGGATGAGTCGATCGGCATCGACATCATCAACCGCGCGGTCGTTGCTCCCATCAAGCAGATCGCCGAAAACGCCGGACAGGACGGCTCCATCGTCGCCCGAACCGTCGAAGACAGCGAAGAGGTCAACTTCGGCTACAACGCGCTGACCGGCGACTACGGCGACATGATCAAGATGGGCGTGCTCGTGCCGACCAAGGTCGAACGCATCGCCCTCCAGAATGCTGCCAGCGTGTCCGGCCTCCTGCTGACCACCGATGCGATGATCAGCGAAATCAAGGAGAAGAAGAACAACAACGCCGGCGCCGGCATGGATGATATGGATTACTGAATGGGAAGCATCGGGCGGAAGCCCGGTGCCCCCGTGGCAGCACCGCGCCGATCACCAGGCGACAGCCCGCTTCCGGCGGGATCAGTCCGTACGATGACCAAACGGCCGAGCGGCACCCCCGCTCGGCCGTTTGTGCGTTCATCGCCCCGCACGAATAGGCGAGCGGCAACCGGGGAGTTGACGGGCCGCACTGGGCCGGTGTACCGGTTGACACCTGGCGCGTATCGCTCGTGGCGGCCGGACAATCCGCGGGGTTCCGGGGCGGCGAAACGGGGGATGGAGCAGCGCGCACGAAAAAAGTAGATGAAATTGTCGGAATATGCCTTGAAAGAACATCGGAAAACCGATACTAATGGAATGGTCAGGTTGTGATTTTTTTCACAGCTTGTCTTTCCCGCGTCAGGTTGGTGGGAAGTTCTCAAGCGTTCGGGCCGATGTCCGAGTGGTCGGCGGTACAGACGCCACGGCCGGTCGGGTCAGCCGTTCTTGGTCGGTTCGGGCGGACACAACTGGCTTCGGCACAGCTCATTCGAGCGAAGGCCGAAAAGGAGGCCGCAATGGCTAAAGTTCTCGTAGTCGACGATGATCCGGATGTCGTCGAAGCCTGTCGACTGGTTCTGGAGAAGGCGGGCCATGAAGTGTGGTCGGCCGGCAGCCGCGCCGAGGGCATGACCGCCATCGGGCAGAACGCGCCCGATCTGCTGGTGCTGGACGTGATGATGGAACAGCCCGACGACGGCATCGCCATGGCGCAGCAATTGCGTCGTGACGGTTTCGCCGCGCCCATCATCATGCTCACCAGCGTGGGCAAGGTCACGGGCATGGACATCGGCCAGGACGATGCCATGGTGCCCGTGGATGCGTTTTTCGAGAAGCCGGTCGATCCGGCCGACCTGGTCAAGCAGGTCGACACGCTGCTGGCCAAGCAGGAGACCCAGTGATGTTCATTACCGACCAACAGAAGTTGCAGGACGAGCTGGGGACGTTGGCGGACAAGCACGGTCGCAGCCGCAGCGCGTTGATTCCCATGCTCCAGGCGGTTCAGCGGCGCTACTACCACATCAGCGATTTCGCCATGCAGGTGATCGCCGATCTGCTGGACATTCATCCGGTGGAAGTGTGCAGTGTGGTGTCGTTCTACAGTTTCCTGGATTTCGAGCCGAAGGGCCGATTCGTCATTCGCCTGTGCCGCACGATGTGCTGCGACATGCAAGGCAAGGATCGTGTCGCCCGCCAGCTTGAAAACGACCTGGGCATTTCGTTCGGCGAAACGACGCCCGACGGCAAATTCACCCTCGAGTGGGCCAACTGCATGGGCATGTGCGACCAGGGGCCGGCGCTGCTCATCAACGACCAGGTCTACACGCAGGTTACCCCGCAGAGGGTCAATCAGATCATTGAAGATTGCCGCCGCGTCTTTGGCCTGCACGCGACCGAAAGCAAACAGGAGCACCTGGTATGATCAGCAGTACAAGAAAACCATTGACGTTCAGCGCGATCGAAAAAGGTGCGGGCCTCAAAGCAGCGCTCGGGATGGACCGGGCGGCGGTCATCGGACAGGTCAGCGCGTCGGGGCTGAAGGGTCGCGGCGGCGCGGGCTTTCCGACCGGCGTGAAGTGGAACCTGTGCGCCGCAGCCAGGGGCGAAGAGAAGTTCATCGTCTGCAACGCCGACGAGGGAGAGCCCGGCACGTTCAAGGACCGCGTGCTTCTGACCGATTACGCCGATCTTCTGATCGAAGGCATGACGATCGCGGCCTACGCCATCGGGGCGAGCAGGGGCCTGCTCTATCTTCGGGGCGAGTACACCTATCTCGTGGCCGACCTGGAAGCCACCCTCAGCCAGCGTCGCGAAGCCGGGTGGCTCGGCGAGAACATCGGCGGCAAGGACGGTTTCAACTTCGACGTGGAAATCCACATGGGTTCGGGCGCTTACGTGTGCGGTGAGGAAACCGCGATGATCGAATCGCTGGAGGGCCATCGCGGCGAACCGCGCAACCGGCCGCCGTTCCCCGTGGACACCGGCTTCATGGGCCGGCCCACCGTGGTCAACAACGTCGAGACCCTCTGCTGGGCGGCGGCGATCATGGCCAAAGGCGCCGAGTGGTTCAAGAGCGTCGGCACCGACAAGAGCACCGGGTTCAAGCTGCTCAGCGTTTCGGGCGACTGCGATCGGCCGGGCGTGTATGAATTGCCGCTGGGCATCACGGTGCGCCAACTACTGGAAGAGGTCGGCGGCGAGAACGCCAAGGCCGTCCAGATCGGCGGCGCTTCGGGACGGTGCGTGTCCGAGGCCGAGTTTGATCGACTGATCGCCTACGAGGACATTCCCACCGGCGGCTCGGTGATCGTGTTCGGACCGGGGCGCGACATGCTCGATGTGGCCGAGAACTTTCTCGAGTTCATGTGCGAGGAAAGCTGTGGCCAGTGCACGCCGTGCCGCGTGGGCAACGTGAAGCTGCTCGAAGGCGTGCGGATGCTCAAGGACGGCGCCTGTTCGGCCGGCTACCTCAAGGAACTGGTCTCGCTGGGCGAATCGATGCAGATCGCCAGCAAGTGTGGCCTGGGTCAGAGTTCGGCCAATGCCTTCCTGTCCATCGCCGAACACTTCCAGGAAGAAATCATGGGTCGCACCGTCGAACCCGTTTGAATGAATCACCCCCTCTCCTTTTCAGGGAGAGGGCCGGGGTGAGGGTCTGACCGTTGAAGGTCCGATCCGCCGCCCCGCATACCAAGGAGTCCATCATGGCGAACAAGCCTTTAGTTGAAGACACCACCCGGGCGCCCGGCAGTCAGCGCCGCCAGCAGATCAACGGCGGCGACGTGGGGGCGATCGGCGGGAAGGTCACCGTCACCATCGACGGCGGGGATCTTCAGGTTCCCATGGGCACGACGATTCTCGAAGCCTGCCGCCAGCACGGGATTCACGTGCCCACGTTATGCCATCACGACGATTTGTGCATCGCCGGCGTGTGCCGCGTGTGCGTGGTGGAGGTCGAAGGCCAGCGCGTTTTGCAGGCCGCCTGCGCCTATCCGATCACCTCGCCCATCAAGGTTCACACCCACAGCCCCAAGGTCCGCCGCGCCCGGCGCCACGTGATCGACCTGCTGCTCAGCGAGCACTACGGCGAATGCTACGCCTGCGGTCGCAACAACAACTGCGAACTGCAGGCGCTGGCGAAGGAGTACGGTGTCGATTTCTTCCGCTTCGGCCATCCCGATGCGCCGATCTACGAGATCGACACGTCCAGCCACTCGGTCGTGCGCGACATGAACAAGTGCGTGCTCTGCCGCCGATGCATCCGCACCTGTATCGACCTGCAGGAAGTGGGCGTGCTGGAAGTGCTCGGCCGCGGGCCCGATACGAAGGTCGCCACCTTCATGGACAAGCCCCTGGCGGAGGTCGTGTGCATCAACTGCGGTCAGTGCATCAATCGCTGCCCCACCGGCGCGTTGCGGGCGAACGATCCGACCGACGAGGTCTGGGCCGCCATCGACGACCCGACCAAGCACGTGGTCATGCAGACCGC
>CAYNCM010000159.1:0-4252 GCA_964395825.1 uncultured Planctomycetaceae bacterium | reverse complement strand
CTGATCGCCGAGCAGATGGCGGTGTGCGGCATGAAGGCGGTGGTCGGCCTGGCCTCCGCCGGTCGCATCGGCCGAGCGCTGCCGTTGCCCGGTATCGTGGTCGCCGACGAAGCGGTGCGCGATGAGGGCACATCGCTGCACTACCTGGCTCCATCCGAGACGGTGACCGGCGATGCGAAGCTGGCCGAAGCATTGACCGTGGCGATGAAGGAAGTCGGCCTGCCCGTGCGGCAGGGCCTGGTCTGGACCACCGACGCTCCCTATCGCGAAACGCATTCGCAGATCGATCACTGGGCATCGCGCGGCGTGCTGGCCGTGGAGATGCAGGCTGCATCGCTGTTCGCGTTCAGCCAGGCCCGCAGCGTTCCTGCCGGCCTTGTCGCTCACGTCACCAACGCCATCGACCATGATGGCGAGCCGTTTCACAAGGGACCGGACGATGTGGACGTGGCCATGCTGGCGGCTATCGCTCACATCGGCGAGGGATGACGTAGGCCCGGCCGCCGGTCTGAGATCGCGCCAAACGCCAGGCGCGGCGTAAGCTCAGTCCGGTTGCTGCGACTCATATCGGTGGGCACGAATCGTGGCCGACGCCGCGCCAGTCCCACGACCAACGAACCATGCAACGCGCCCTGTCCATCATCGCCTACGGCCTGTTGATCCTCGCCGCAATCGCCTTCGCCGCGCTGCTGGTCGTCTTCCCGCTGGTCGGCACGGAGGCGGCACGCACACCCTCTACGCCCTCCCCCGCCCCGTCCCGGTGACGCGGGATGAGTACCTGCTGGTTATGGGCCTGCTGGCCGGATCGGTGCTGGGCGCGCTCGGGGGTATCGCGGCGATGGCACTTCGAGCTTGCGTCCGTCGCTGATGCGACCTACATGGCGCTGGCCGGCTCCCATGCGGCTTCAGCGAATGCCTCGTCCAGCGGCGTCTCGGCGGCGTGGTTGGTGTAGTTCGACAGCGTCTTCATGCCGACGCCGAGGATCACTTCCAGCGCGTGGGCTTCGCTGTAGCCAGCCTCGTGGAAGGCCTGTTTGACCTCGTCGCTCGGCCAGCCGCGCATGGTGACGATTTCCACGGCGAAGCGGCGGAGGGCTTCGAGCTTGTCATCGGGAATCGGTTTGCCGTTGCGGATCGCCTCGACGGCGTCGGCGTCGACGTTCTGCATCTGCGCGATGGCGGTATGGGCCGCCACGCAGTAGGTGCACTGGTTCTCGGCGCTGACCGCGAGCAGGACGATCTGCCGCTCGGTCGGGCTGAGCGAGGTCTTGTCGAACAGGCCCGACAGCGTCATGTACGCTTCGAGCGTTGCCGGCGCATGGGCCATCACGCCGAGCAGGTTCGGCACGAAACCGTAGCTTTGCTTGGCCTTCTCCAGCAGCGGGCGGGCTTGCTCGGGGGCGTTGTCAAGGGTCAGGGGGTTCAGTGTCATGGCATTTCCTTTCGTATTCGATGGCAGTAGCGGTCACTTGCCGACCCTACCGCCCGGTTGGGCTGGTATGGACCAGCAGGACACGAAAGGAGAAGCGGGGCCGGTTGAAGCAATCAGCCCATGTGCTCGCGAAGCGATTCGGCGATGCGGCGTTTGGCCTCGTCCGGGCAGCCCGGTGCGTCGGGCGTTGTCGTGGTCGCATCGTCGGCCGATTCATCGAACCGCCGGCGGACGATGCGATTGAGCGTTTCCACCTGTCGGCGATAGGCCGAGCACGCCCCGCACATCATCAGGTGCAGCCGCAGGTTCATCCGCTGCCACAGCGACAGCTTGCGGTCGAGGCCCTCGGAAATGAGTCGGGCGGTTTCTTTACAGGTGAGCATCGTCGGTCATCCACTCCCGGCGTCTAGGCCATCGCCGGTGAACCAGTGCTTCTCCAGGCAGGCCCGCAGCAGCGCTCGCGCGCGATGCAGGACCACCCAGAGGTTAGTCGAGGTGATCTTCAATTCCTTACAGACGGCGGCCGATTCCTGATCGTCCATCACCTTCATTGCAAAGACCTGTCGGGGACGATCCGGCAGCACCGTCATGCAGTCATGGAACACCGCCCAGAACTCCCGGCTTTCCAGAAGTTGCTCGCCGTCCGGCTCCCACCGCCCGGGCGGCTGCTTCCAACCGCCTGTCTCGTTGAACCAGGAATCGAAAATGCCCCCGCCGTCCTCATCCTGGCCGAGGTGGGTTTCGCGGCGGGTCTTGGCCGAGCGGAAGTGATCGAGCACCTTGTGCCGCAGGATCCCGATCAGCCAGGTCCGCTCCTGCGAATCGCCACGGAACGAACGCCGGGCCTGCATCGCCGCCAGGAGGGTGTCCTGCACCAGGTCTTCGGCCAGGTGCGACTGGCCCACCCGCGAGACGGCATAGCGATACAGCACATCCGCGTAGGCATCGACCCACTGCTCCGGGCCGGTCGAAATGGATCGATCTTCTTCAGCCATGCTTCGGCGCCCTTTGCCATGGGTGGCCTGATCCCGGTCGGTGGATACGGACGTACGCCAGCCATGTGACGACATCTTAGACGAAATGCCTGTTGCCTTGCATGCGGCGGCGACCGTTGGCCACGCGTTGGGCGACGTTGGGCCGCGGGCCAGAGGGTGACGGGCATGGCCGGGTTGTGCGACCGCCAATCTGATCGTCCATGGTGAACAACAACAGTATCTGATTCGGCCCACGAGCATAAATAATATCGCCGCGCCCCGTAAGACCTATCTCGAAGTCGCGTGGTAGCCACGTTATTCCTGCAAACCGCCGCCGTGGAACTGAATGAACTGACGGTCGATGTGCTGATTCAACAGGTCTCGACCAGGCAGGAAGTCGTAGCAACTACACCCTTACCAGGGCGAGAACTCGGGCGGCCCATCGGCGGGCGCTGGCCAGGTCACCTTCATCGGGATGGGCTTCGGCGTCGTGCCAGAGCTTGCGCCTCGCTTCGTTCGGGCCATGCGGGTCGTCGGCGGGCAGCGTCTTCATCCATTCGATCAGCTTCGGGTCGATCGCGCCCTGGCAGATGAAGGTGTCGACCACGGTGCAGGTCGACAGCAACGCGCCGACGCGTTCGAGGCATTGCCGGGCGTGGTCGGAATCCGGGTAGGCCCCGAGGGTGCCGAACAGCGCGACATGTTGACCGCTGAGCTTCCGCATGAATTCCTGCGCGTCCTTGTTGGCGATGCCTTTGTCGACCCAGAACCCCACGAAAATGAGGTCGAATCGAGACGGGTCCGGCGCATCATCGATGCGGCACAGTTCCGCCCCCTCGGGCAGCGACTCATGGATGGCCTTGGCGACTTTGCGGGTATTGCCGGTGCGGCTGGAGTAGATTACGGCGATACGCATGGTTGCTCCTTGGATGGGCGGGTGAATGCCAGGTGACGGCTGTTGTCAGTTGGGCCATCGGTGTCAATCGCGACGCCGAAGACGCGCTCCAGAAGTGACCAGTCCGTGGCCCCATCGTTCAGGCACTCGCCGACGAGTCGGCCTCGATGCATGACCAGCACACGGTCGCAGAAGCGAATGGCCAGGTTGATGTCGTGCATGACCACGGTTACGGCCATGCCACGCTCTCGCACCAGGTACTGGAGCAGATGCATCACGTCGAGTTGGTGCCCGATGTCCAGTGCGGAGGTCGGCTCATCCAGCAGCAGCACGCGCGTCTGCTGAGCGAGCGTCATGGCGATCCACGCGCGCTGGCGCTCGCCGCCGGAGATCTCGGCCAATGGGCGGTCGGCCAGTTCACCCAGTTCGCAGCTTCGAATGGCATGATCAATCGCGGTCCGGTCGGTCGAATCGAAAGGCTCGAACCATCGCGCATGCGGTGCGCGGCCGCAGTGCACCAGGTCGCGCACGGTCATGCCGGGTGGACTGTCCGGATGCTGAGGCAGCATGGCCAGCAGCCGTGCGCGGCGGCGACGGGGCATGTCCGCAAGCGGCTGATTGTCGATCAGAACCTGGCCGGCCATCGGCGTCAGATTGCCGCTGATCGTCTTGAGCAGCGTCGACTTGCCGCAACCGTTGGGGCCGACGACGCCTACCAATTCTCCGTATCGGAACGCGCAACCCACGTCCTGGATCACCGGCCGCTTGGTATATCCGGCGGACAGATCGACCACGCGCACGATTGAATCGTCGCGCGTCGGCCTGTCTGGTGGGGCGGGTTGTGTCGCAGTGGAAGTCATATCAGTTTGCGTTTGTAGAGCAATGCGACGAAGTACGGTCCGCCGATCATCGCGGTGAGCACACCCACCGGCATCTCACCCAGCGACCGGG
>CAYNCM010000158.1:0-4272 GCA_964395825.1 uncultured Planctomycetaceae bacterium | reverse complement strand
CTGCTGGGCGCGGGCGGTCTGGCGTTGTTCCGCCGTCGGCGGGAAAGGAGGGGGGGTGTGAACTGAAGTTCTCCGAGTTTCGTCGATCCGGCCGGGAGCGTCGCCCACACCAGCACACGCGCCGCACGGGGCCGGGGCCAGCGCGGGACTGCGGGAGAGCCGACCGATGAACGCCGAAGGGTTCGGCGTTCCAACCGACTTGGAGTTCGCGGGATGCCGGCCCGCTCCGGTGATGAAAGGTAACAAACGATGAAAATGACAATGATGATGATCGGCGCGTTATTGATGGTGACCGCCAGCATGGTATCGGCGGAAAATGTCTACGATACCATTCCGAACCCAGATCCTTCGGGCATGCCGAGTTGGGGTTATCAAGCATGCTCGATTGACGAGTTGGGTGATCACGTGTCTTTAGCTGGTTCGGCTCGTCAACTGGTGAGTGTTCGAGTCGGCATGGTTTCGTGGGCAGAATACGACAGCGATTACACCAGCGGCGGTGGCAGCTTCACCGACCCAAATCTGCAGATGGATGTGAATGGCTGGCAGCAGGAACTGACCATGAACCTCTATGCGGTGGATGATTCAGGAGCAAACCCCGCTCCTGGACAGTTACTTGCCACGAAAACGGACACTTTCACCATTCCCTTCGCTCCCGGCGATGGAACGCATCCCTTTGCGCCGGTGTTGTTTGATTTCAGCGATCAAAATGTAACGCTGCCGGATGAGCTCATCTATGGACTGGTTTTCAACACCGGGTCACATGGACCCGCGCCAACGGGTTACATCGGTCCATACAACTCACTGAACGTAGGTGCTTACAACGATTCAGGGCAGCCGACGTTTGCAGGTACCGACGTTGATCTCGAGAAGGGTTTTGTCGATTCCACATGGTCCGAGATGTATGGCACAACTGGAACTTCTGACGAATTCAGCCTCTCCGATTGCGATGATTTTGGTGCAGGATACAGGCCAGCTGTTGAAATAGACGCCATCCCCGAACCGGCGACGTTGGCGCTGCTGGGTGCGGGCGGTCTGGCGTTGATCCGCCGTCGGCGGGCGTAAGCGCCCAACGCACTTCACGGATGCGTTGAATCAAGAACTTACTCGGTTTCCCCGCCCCGGCGTTCGCGCCGGGGCTTTTTGCATGGGCTAACCGAACGCAAACATCAAGCGGTGAAACACCTGTTCGTCCGGAAATGCCCCATTTTCGTCTTCAGGCCGGTTTGGGGTTGTGTCCTAAAGCCCATCGGGATAGGGTGTTGAACACGTGTTGGGCCGGTACGGGCGTGCAGGGCATGCCTTTTCTGTTGGGGGTTCCATGACGAAGCGGTGGTCAATCGGGGTCGGTCTTCCGCGGTGGCGGGATGCGACGGCACGGGTGTACGAAGGCATCCTCACCGCCGGTCACCGTCTGAACTGCGAAGTGCAGTACCTGGGCTATTACGATCAGGATCACCTGGTCCAGCGGGTCGGGGCGATGCGCGTCGACGGGCTGGCGATCTACGTCTCGCAAGCCATCGGCGAACAGGTCAAGCAGGCCATCGATCCGGCCCTTCCGGTGGTGTCGCTGGTGATGGAGCTTCAACACCTCGGCTGGCCGTGCCTGACGGTGGATCTGGCCGGGGCGGTGCACACGGCGGTGCGACATCTGCGGCAGACCGGCTATCGCCAACTGGCCTACCTGGGCTTCGGCGCCTGGCGGACCAGCGAGATGTGCGAACGGACTTTCACGGACCTGGCCGGCCCGGAGGGGCACCTCTGGCGCACGAGTTGCCGGCTGGGGCCGACCGAACGGGAGCGAGATGAACCGGCGGTTATCGAGGAACTGGCCGCGTGGCTCAAGTCGGTGCCTCTTCCGGTGGGTGTGTTGGCTTACGATGAGTTTCTGGCGGCCTGCGCCGCGCGGGCCTGCGCACAGGCCGACATCGCCGTGCCCGACCGGGCGGGGGTGATCAGCCTGGCCGACGATCTTCAATGCGCCTGCGCTCGTCCGCCGATCAGCGCGGTTCAGATGCCGCTGCGGCAAATCGGCGACCAGACGGTGGTCATGCTGGATGATCTTCGTCACGGCCGGGCGGTGGCCAGTCGGGTGCTGCCGGTCAACGGAGTGCTGGCCCGGTCGTCGACGGGCATGGCCGATGACGATGCCCTTCACCTCGCCGATGCGCTGCAGTTCATCCAGGACCACGGGTGCGGCGGGGCGACGGTGGACGATGTGCTGGGGCACCTGCAGATGGTTTCGCGCACGAAACTGTACGAATTGTTTGAGCAGCGCGTCGGCCGCTCGCCCGCGGCGGAATTGCGTCGAGTGCGTCTCGAACGCGCCTGTCGGTTGCTTTGTGAAACGCGCCTGTCCGTTTCGCGGATCGCCACGGAGGCCGGCTTCTCCCACAGCCGCCACTTCAGCACCATCTTCCGACGCCACATGGGCCTGACCCCCACCGAGTACCGCAATACGGCGCTGGTCGGGCCGGTCGACGCCGAGGACGAAGATCCCCACCGCGTGCTCGACGCGGCCGATTGATCGATCCCCGGGGCCTCAAAGCCGGTCCCTGATCCGAGCGAAGGGGCGGGTGTCGGGTCGCGCGAGGCCTCGCCCGGCGGCTTGATCGGCCCCGGGCCACTGGCCGCGGCGGGCGTGTGCCGTAAAATGGTTCCGGTCGCAAGGGAGCCTCGGCATGGGGATTGACGCATGGATCGCGCTGGGGGTGGTGGTGCTGGTGATCGGTTCGCTGGCGCTGACGCGTTACGCGGCGGACGTGATTCTCGCCGGCGGGCTGACGCTGCTGCTGGTCGCGCCGGTGCCGACCGGGGACGGCTGGCGGATGGGGGTGTTGACGATCGACCAGGCGTTGTCCGGGCTGACCAATCCGGGGATGGTGACGGTGGGGGTGCTGTTCGTTGTGGTGGCGGGCATGCGTGAAACGGGCGGGTTGCAGTGGGTGGTGCAGCGTCTGCTCGGCCGGCCGCGCACCGTGCTCGGCGGTCAGGTGCGGGTGATGGGTCCGGTGCTGGTGCTCAGCGCGTTTCTCAACAACACGCCGGTCGTGGCGATGATGATCCCGGCGGTCAACGCGTGGGCGCGGAAGCTGGGCCACAGCGTCAGCCGCTTCATGATCCCGCTGAGCTACGCGGCGATTCTGGGGGGCATGTGCACGCTGATCGGCACGAGCACGAACCTGGTGGTCAACGGTCTGTTGCTGGAGGCGTTCGGCCCGCAGCGGGGGTTGTCGATGTTCGACATCGCGTGGGTGGGTCTGCCTTGCGCGGTGGTGGGGGTGGCGTACCTGCTGATTTTCGGTCGGTGGCTGCTGCCGCGGCGCCGCTCGGCCGCGGCGGCGATGGGCGATCCGCGCGAGTACACGATCGAGATGTTCGTCGAACCGGACGGCCCGCTGGTGGGCAAGACGATCGAACAGGCCGGCCTGCGTCACCTGCCCGGGGCGTACCTGATGGAGATTCAGCGCGGGGGCGATGTGTTCGCGGCCGTCGGGCCGGATGAAAAACTCCGCGGCGGCGATCACCTGGTGTTCGTGGGGGTGGTCGATTCGGTGGTGGATTTGCAGAAGATCCGCGGTCTTCGGCCGGCCACGCGGCAGGTGTTCAAGCTGGACGGGGCGCGTTCGGGCCGATGCATGGTCGAGGCGGTGGTCTCGGACAGTTGCCCGATCGTCGGCCGGTCGATCCGGCAAGGTCGTTTCCGGTCGGTGTACGGGGCGGCGGTGATCGCGGTGGCCCGCAACGGCCGGCGGATCGACCAGAAGATCGGTGACATCGTATTGCGGGCGGGCGATACGCTGCTGCTCGAAGCGCCGCCGAGTTTCGTCGAACAACAGCGCAACAGCCGGGACTTCTACCTGGTCAGCGCGGTGGCCGACTCGAGTCCGCCCCGGCATGAAAAGGCGCTGCGGGCGGTGGTGATTCTGGCGGGGATGGTGCTCTGCGTGGCGGCGGGCTGGCTGAGCATGCTGGTCGCGGCGCTGCTGGCGGCGGGACTGATGATCATCACCCGATGTTGCAGCGCCTCGGCCGCCCGGCGCAGCGTGGACTGGTCGGTGCTGATCGTGATCGGCGCGGCGTTCGGGATCGGCCGGGCCCTGGACGTCACCGGCGCCGCGGTCGCCATCGCCGAGGGTCTGATCGGTTTGGCCGGCCGGCATCCGTGGGTGGTGCTGGCGGTGGTGTACGGCCTGACGGCGCTGTTCACCGAGCTGATCACCAACAGCGCCGCGGCGGTATTGATGTTTGCCATCGCCATCGCCACCGCCAACG
>CAYNCM010000157.1:0-4299 GCA_964395825.1 uncultured Planctomycetaceae bacterium | reverse complement strand
CCAACGGCGGCAATCCCGTGGAACTCAAGTATAACCCGGCGCGCATGTGGGATCCGCGCCTACAGGCAGTGGCGTTCGGTAATCTGAAGCGGGCGCTACAGTTTCCCAACCACTACAAAGGTGGGTTGGCGCTCGCCGATGACCCGCAGATCGCGATCTGGGAACAATCCAACGAAGAGCACTGGTTTATGAATATGCTCGGGGGACAACGCTGGGCAGCCCTCCCGGAGTATTTCCGTGCGGGACTGTTGAAGAAGTGGGCGACGTTTCTGGACGACAAGTACGGCAGCGAAGCCGAGTTGATCAAATCATGGGGCTTCCTGCTGCCTGGCGAGTCGCTGGACAGCGCCAGCATCATGCTCGTGCCCCTTCGCAGTCCGACGAAGACGCAGGTGGCAGCGAATGACACCAACCCGGCAGCAATCGCGGCGCTCGAAGCATTGGACATGGATTACGTCGCGGATGACTTCAGCCGGCGGCGCGGTGCCGATCTGATCGAGTTTCTGGTCAGTATCGAAAGTGCACACCATAAGAAGCAGGCGGAGATGATGCGGGAAACCGGCAAGAGTTGCCGGCTTTCGCCGATGATCTGGGACACCGGCAACTGGTTCCAGATTCAGTTGGCGTATATGCAGCAACAGGCAGGGGTCGTCTCGACGGCGACGTATACCAAGGGCATGTCGCACGATCCGACCTACAAACGTTATCCGTTCTACAGCGCCCTGGAAGCCCCGCCGCAGTTGTGCTGGAATGTGCCGTGGATCGAGAACTCGAAGATCAAGGGCTGCCCGTATCTGGTCTACGAGATCAACATCGACGCGCGCACCAAGTATCGCGCCGAATTCCCGATGCTGGTCGCATCCGCCGCCTCGATAGGCGATTGGGACGTGGTCTGCTGGTACATCGACGGGCACGGATACGACTCGTCCAAGGACAATTCCTTCGAAGGTAAGCTTTCGATCTGGCACGACTACCACCAGTTCAAGTGGGACGAGGTGCAGAAGTCGGCGATGATGGCCGCGGGCGAGGTGTTCAAGAACTTCCACCTCGCGGCACCGGAGAATCCGACCACGTTCATCTTCGGCCGCAAGAGTATCTTCGATCCCGATAGCATGGCCTATGGCAAGAGCTACGGCGATCTGGGCCGACGGTTCATCCCCACGTTCTATCGTTACGGGGCACAGGTCGTTTATGACCCGGCCCGCGAAGACGACGAAGTCGTCGGTCCGAGCTACTCCAAGGGTGTCTACGAACCCAATCCCGTCAAGCCGACCGACCAGATCGAATACGACTGGTCGCGCGGTCACCTGTTGTTCGACGCGCCGGGCGTCGCGGGTTATGTGGGCTTCTACGGCAAGCGCGACCAACCGGTCAAGTTCGATAACGGCACACGTTTCAGTGACGTTACCGTGAGCAATCCCGATGGCATCGCTTACCCGGTCGCCGAAAGTGAGCGATACGTGCAGATCCTGCTGGCCAGCCAGGACGATCAGCCGCTCGATGAGACCAAGCGCGCCATCGTCTCGGCGGTAAGCACCAGCTTCAACAGCAGCTACAGGCTTGATCTGACGCAGGGCGCGCCCGGCCTCCATCAACAGGGCCCCAAGCCGGGCGGCCCGACTGAGTACTTCGGAGCGTGGGTATCCGATCAGGGCGAAGCGCCCGTGCTCGTGGCACGCGTTGGGGTCACCATCACCAGCCCCGACATCAACGGTATGACCTACACCTTTCGCGACTTCAGCATGCGGCCGATCGGACAAGGTATTGTCGCTGACGACACGCTGAAGATTCCCGCGGACAAGCCGGTGTTCATCATCGAATTGACTCGTTAGCCGCAACAAACCCAACCCGCGCCGCCTCAGACCGCCTGTGCGGTAACGTACGACACACGGCCAACTGTCAGCTAAGTGTCAACGCGACTCGGTCGCCGGGTGCTGGAAACTGGGCAGCCCTGTGGTGGCCCTGCAGCACATATCAATCTACCGGAACGAAGAATCACATCTACGCAAGATGGGCGAGTTATCCCGGGAGTACGCTGACGGATGTCAGACACCACTCTCAAACAAGGAACCCACGCCATGCCTGCCGCCACATCCCACTACGCCACACCGAGGTTAAACGATGATCGAGTCAGGCAGTTTGCCCGACATGGTCACCTGATCTTCAATGAGCCGGTCTTTGCGCCGCGAAAATTCAAGCGACTCGCAACGCATTTTGAGGAACTGCTTGCCGAATGGCAGGCTGACCCGCGGATGCGCAGCCCGGAGCACATGGACGTGCCACACTTTCTGCATCCGTCGTTATACGAGTGGCTGTTGGACGATGCGGTGCTGGATCTGGTTGAGCCGATCATCGGTCCGGACATTGCGCTGTTCAGTTCGCACTTCATCTGCAAGCCCGCAGGCACGGGTAAACGCGTGCCTTGGCACGAAGACTCGGGCTACTGGCGCGGTCGGCTGGACCCGATGGAGGTCGTCACCGTCTGGCTGGCGATTGATCCGTCAACGCCGGACAACGGCTGCATGCAGGTGATTCCCGGCACGCACAAGGCGGGTAAGGCTGGCTTCAGCGATTATGAGCAGGTTGCCAACCCCGACCAGCAGGTCTTCGACTCAGAGATCAGCGAGGGGCAGTTCGACGAGTCGAAAGCTGTTCCTTGCGTGTTGCAGCCGAATGAGGCGTCGCTGCACGATGGTCGTCTGATTCACGGCTCAGCGGCGAACACCGGCGCGATGCGGCGTTGCGGTTACACGATGCGGTACATGTCTACCGCCGTGAGACACCACGGAAGTGACGATGGCTTTGCGATCTACTTGGCGAGGGGTAAAGATCGGTCGGGTAATACCTACGGCGATCCGACGAAGGTGAACACCGTCTGGCTGGAGGCCCACAAGAACGGCTTCCCGGCGGGGCATTGACCTATGATTCAATCTTCACGCAAGGTGGCCTGCCGAGTTAGTCGACACCGGCGCGGCGTGGTGCCGAGATGGCGGCCAAGTATGCGATAGAAGTATCCCAGATTCTGATAGCCAGCGTCCATGGCGACATCAATCAGCGGCTTGCTGGTCATTCGCAGATCTCTCGCTGCGTGCTTCATCCTGGAACGATCGCGCTGCTTGGCGTCGGTCTCGCAGTTGATACGTTGGCTCAATGCTTTGCGATCACCGGGCTGACGTTCTTCGATGTGCATGATGTGGCCTCCTTGCCGTCAAGCCACATCATCGTGCAACGCCTCTGATGGCGCAACCCTGACAGCCGCCGAACGCGCACGGGGTTCAGGTGGGAGGCCTATCACTGAGCGCGACAAACGTGTGTTTATCCGTTGCTCGAATGAACAGCACGTCGCCGACGCCGATGGGCTGCTCGGTGTCATTTATCCGATGTATGCCTTGTCCGCGAATCACCCAAGCGAGTTCAGCGAAGTCGTGGGTATGAGGCGGGTGAATTTGGCCAGCCACGTAGGTGCCGCCGGCGATGTGATACCAGCCGTTGGGCGGGACGTAGCTGGCGAATCACAGGCGGAGACGGGCCGCAGACATGTCACAATAGTGTATGATACAGCCAGAGCAAGAACGGCCGTGAAATTTCCGGTAGGCTTGGCGAACACCGCCACACGACCCATGACAATGATGACCAGCAAAGAACGCATGATGTGCGCCCTGCGGCGGCAGACGCCCGACCGCCTGCCGATCACGATTCACCAGTGGCAGCCGTACCACCTCGAGAAGTACATGAGCGGCATGAGTCAGATCGAAGCCTTTCGAGCAACGGGGCTCGATGCGGCCGTCACGCTGTGGCACGTCGTCGAGCCGATCGCCACCAGCCACTGGCGGCACCGCAGTGAGGCGATCGGGCTGGTGGACGGCTACCGCCAAACCCGACACATCATCGAAACGCCCGACGGCGAATTGCAGTGGATCACCGGATCGACGCCGACGACTTCGTTCAACGTTGAACACATGCTCAAGACCCAGGCCGACGTCGAGATCTTCCTCAACCACTGGCCACGGCAGCGACTGGACCGGGCAACCGTGGCGCGAACGTACGATGAACTCGGTGACGATGGCATCGTGCGCGGTTTCGTCGCCACCTGCGCCCAGCCCGGGCCCTGGCAGGAGTTCTGCGAACTGGTCGGGACCGAAAAGGCGATCCTCTGGGCTCTGGATGATCCGGACTTCGTCCATCACTTTCTCGATCGAATCACCGCGATCAAGGTCGAGTATGTTCACGAGCAGATGGTCGGCGCCAGGTTCGACTTGATCGAGCATGGCGGCGGTGCAGCCAGCTCCACTGTGATCA
>CAYNCM010000156.1:0-4416 GCA_964395825.1 uncultured Planctomycetaceae bacterium | reverse complement strand
GCGGCACCGGCGGCCTGACCCATCGCCATGCAACTCGCCTGAACGCGGTAGGCGCTGGAACCGACACGATCGCCGGAGATATGCCGCCCGGCTGCGAGCAGGTTGTGGCTACCTTGGGGCACCATTGCGCCGTAAGGGATGGTGGGCACGACGCCGCGTGACAGCGGGCGGTAGTCCAAGCCGTGCTCGAGATGCATGTCGATCGGGTAGAAGCTGTAGCAGACCGCGTCGGGCCAGAGCCGCCCGGTGTAGTAGTCTTCGCCGGTGATGGTCTTTAGTCCGCGGATGACGGTCGTCTCGCGGACACCACATTCGGCGGCCTGCCAGACAACGTGGCACCGCTCCAGTCCCGGCTGCGTGCGGAGGAACTTCAAAAGCCGCAGCAGCACGCGGCGGCCTTCGATCTCCATGGCGGTACGGCCCGTGCTGGAGTGGGCGTTGTCGGCCAGGATATGGACCCGGTTCCCGCCGAAGCCCTTGAGCAGCGGCCGGACGCTCGCGGTGTGCCAGCCCCAGTCGCTGGATTTGAGGGTGCCGGCTTCGATTTCAACGTTCGCGGCCCTCTGAAGGCAATCGTAGTCCAAGGCGTCCGCATCGTACCCCCCCAGCTTGAACACTAGGGTTCCGGGCTGACGTTCCTCCAAATGCAACACCTCATGCCCGGCCAGACTCACGGCATTGGCGTCGGCGGTGGCATCGATCACCACGCCGGCCTGCACATCATAAAGCCCCTCCTTCCCGCAAAGGGTCAACTGCCATCCGCCATCCGGATTGGGTTGCATGGCCCCCAGCATGGTGTGCAGGCGCAAATCAATTCCCGCCTCCAGCGCCGCTTCGTCCAATACCGCCGTGAAGACCGCGCTGTTTACCCAAGTGCAGGTCACGCCATTCTTTTCACCATACGCTTCTCCGGTCGGCGCGGGCTCTCCAATCCGTTCATAGCTCGCTTTCACAAGATCCCAGCCAATGCCGGCGATAACTTGTTTGCCGTACGCGAAAAAACTCTGGATACACGTAACCCCCGCCAGCGTGGTGGTTCCGCCAAGCTGTGATCCCTTCTCGATCAGCAGGGTCCGCGCCCCGGCGCGGGCGGCCTGAATGGCGGCGGGAAATCCCGCTGGACCACCTCCGATGACAACGACGTCACACTTCATATTCTGCTGCTGCTGCTGTTGTTGTTGTTGCTGTTGTTGCATTGCTTATCCTGAACATTTCCCGCGCGGGGATGGAGTTTCCCATGGGTCGGGCAAACTGGTTTTGACCTGCCGACCCAGCCTGCAAGAGTTCATATCGAGTATGGGCGGCTTACCCTCCAGCGCACGGCAATCATCTTGGAACACCTCGTTGCTTTGTCCCGCGCCGTGGTTCGGCTCGACACGCTGCCAAAGCGCTTTGTGAATCCGCGTCATCGTGCCGGCCCGGCAGATGAAGGTCCTCTGCCCCGGCACATTGTCGTGCATGTCGTCAAGCGGTTGGTCTTGGTCGACCGCCCGGATTCCATGCCGTAGAAAATAAAGCTTCCGAGTCATCATGCTGTCTTCTCGCAGGGACGGGCCGTCACCGTGTCCATGTAGAGCCGGAAGAAACGGTCGCGGTCGACATCGACGGCGATTTCATGCGGTGCGGTTGGGGCTTCGTCCGCGGAGGCCTTCTTGAAACGGGTCAGCCCCGCCAGTTCATCGTCGCGGTGCGCGACCGACACCGTTCCCTTGGCGGTGGTCAGCAGGTCGGGCGCGAAGATCGCCACCGCCGCCAACGGATCGTGGAAGCAGACCGTGTCGGCGTGCTGCATCCAGACGCCGGCCATGTCGATCACCTTTTGCGCGAGGCTCCCGCCGTCTTCCATGACGGTGACAAACGCTTTGGCGTCCATGACGCACTTGGTGGTCACCTCCAGCCCCACCGACAGGTGGCGGGGAGGCCGCGCTTTGTAAACGATGGCGGTGGCCACGGGGTCAACCCGCGCGTTCCATTCCCGGCTGCCCGGGCCGTGGCCGTTGCCGGCCGTGAACACCCCGCACATCATCACCAGTTGCCGCAACAGCCGCAGCGACTCGGGGTAGGCGGCGAACAGCGCCGCCACATTGGTCAACGGACCAATGGACAGCAGGGCAATCTCCCCGGGGCGGGACAGGATGGTCTCGCCCAGCCATTGGACGGCCCCGCCCGGAAATCCGCGGCGGTGCTCCGTGGCGGCGATCGCATCGTATTGCGGCACGTTGGGCTGTCCGGGGCCGTGGAGCAGGGGCTCGGCAATTCCGCAATGGATGGGGATGTCGCTGCGCCCCGCCGCGTCGCAGAGGGCGCCGCACAAGCGTGAGCGCTTCTCCACTTCGCCGGTCACCGTGGTGATGCCGACCAACTCGCAGCGGGGTTCGCGCAGGAGGTAGGCCAAGGCGATGGCATCGTCGATGTCGTTGCCAATATCGGTGTCAAGGATGATAGGGAATGTCCGCATGAGGGATTCCGCTTGATTCCTGTTTTGTGTTGCGATTGATTTTGTGCTTGAGATCGATCGATGGGGCGGGGCGAACGGAGGCGCAAGCCCTCCGTTCCGCCCCGGCGATCACGATTACTCCCAGTTGAACGGCAGGACGTTGGGGTAGCTGCGTTTCCAGTCCACATGGAAGGATTTGCTGATGCCTTCCGCCGCCGAACGGCCCTGCGCCAGTTCCATCGTCGGCGCCTGTTCGCCATGGTTGACGCGGTAGCTGAAGCTGATCGGCTCGCGTGCCTTCATGCGTGCATGCACCGTCGGGATCGCGCTCCAGGGGATGGCCGCCTCCACGATGCGCGTGCCGTCGCGATAGAGGATCTCCAGCTTCGCACCCTTGACCGGCCCTTCATCCGCATGCTTCGGCTGGCGCGGGTAGAAGTGCTTGCGCGGCATGTTCGGCGTCTCAAGCATGAACACCTCCGTACCGCCACCGGCTTCCTCGGCCACCTTGTTCAGCGCCAGTTCGTAGTCGGTGGTCTTGTAGTTTCCGAAGCGTGCGGGGCGGCCGGGCAGATTCCGGATCGTTTGGTTGTCCTCGCCGGGCTCAAGCACGTTGAAGCCGAGCAGGATGTTGTCGAAGTTGCGGCCCTGTCCGCTGCTGGGCAAATCCGGATGACGCCGGTAGGTGAACCGCCGCACACCCTCGGGCCACCGGTGTTCAATCCGCTTACCGTCAGCGGTCACCTCGTAGCTGACTTCCGGATAAAAGTAGAAGTCGTCGTTGCGCTCGCCAAAACGCACCGGTGCCAGCCGCGGCTCCGCATCGGCCACCCTGGCGGCGAAGTAGAAATAGTCGTCATCGTAGGCGACATAAGCGGTCGCGAACCCCGTGGCCGTGCCCTTGGCGAAAGTCTCAAACGGCAGCCAGGCTGCCTCGGTCATCGTCGGTCCCAGATCGCCAATGGCATTGATCGTCTGCGGCAGCGATCCCTTCCAGTCGCCCAGGTCGCCGTCAACGGTGATCGCACGGCGGCTGATCAGGTTGACGTGCATCTCTTCGCGGTGCGGCGCCAGGCCGTGCCGACCGGCATCGAAGTCCACCGCCAGCGGGTAGCTGTTGTCCGTCCGCGCCGATCCGCCGCTCACCCGAACGTCGATGAACTTCTGTTCGCGCGGCGCAAAAGCGAGATGATCGGGATACTCCAGCGTCAGATTTCCGAGGCGGACACTCAACGTTCCGGCAACCGCCTCGTTGAGCTGATTGGTCAGGCGCAATCGAACGGTCGGCTTGGCGTCGACCGAAGCGGTCATGTCATCAGCGACAATCTCCAGCGGCTGCAATCCCACGATTTCCGCCGTGCGCAACGCCTCGATCAATTTCGCGAAGCTGCCAGCCCGCGCCGGATCGGCCCGCAGAATGAAACCCGTGGTGTCGAGATCCAACTCCAGTTTCGGTCCCTTCCCAACAACATTGCCGTACATATCGAACATCGCGAACAGCCCCTCGGGATTCGCTATTCGCATCCGCGCGCCGCGGAAAGGCTTTCGTTCTTCCAGTTGCGCATAGAGCTGGGCGCGGCGGCCATAGTGGCCGGGCTCCAGCGCATCGAGTTCCTCACGGAGCGCACGCTTGGCGTTGACTTCCGCCATCGAACGGACGCCGGCGAACAACTGCGGCTGCCTGAAGGTCGTCTCTATGTCGCCGGTTACGGCCACGGTACCATCATCCGGGCCGTCCAATCCCTTGAAAACGAACACCCAGGGCAGACCGTTCTTGAACAGCACCTGATCGAATTCGCGCTCGCCGAAGAAGTGCTGCACGGCCCCGTAAGTGGCGCCCAGCGGGCGCGTTTCCAGCGGGCGAACGATTTGCTGCGTCCCGCCGTCCGTCCGGATGCGATCGCGAAGTACCCGCCCGTGGCTGAGATTGCTGACCGCGTAGCGCGACAGCGAACCCATGGTCCGATCGTACCCGACCG
>CAYNCM010000155.1:0-4445 GCA_964395825.1 uncultured Planctomycetaceae bacterium | reverse complement strand
CCAATCTGGTCATCGCCGCCGACCAAACCTTCACGCTGATCAACGGCGGATCGGGGCTGGATGTCGGAGAGGTGTTCAACACCGAAACGATCCTGGGTCTGTCGGGCCACGCGACCGTGCAATCGGCGAGTGTGGTTTATGACACCACGAATAGTGACGTGCTGCTGAACGTGACGTTCATCCCCGAACCCGCGTCGCTGGCGCTGTTGGGCCTCGGCGGCCTGGCGATGATTCGCCGTCGTCGCAACGCGTGAGCCGTATGATCGATTTCTCCTCCTTTTACCGCCGCGCCGACGGAAGTCGGCCCGGCGGTTTCGCACGGGACGTTGAACATTTCCTGCTTAGAGCTTCGCACATGCGTCATAATCGTTCAATCGGGTTCACCTTGGTTGAATTGCTCGTGGTGGTGGCGATCGTCGCGTTGTTGATCGCCATCCTGTTGCCGGCGCTGAACAAGGCGCGGGAGGTCGCGCGCATCACCGTCTGCGGGTCGAACCAGCGCCAGGTGGGTATGGCGTTAACGATGTATGCCAGTTCGGCCTCGGCTTGGCTGCCGGCCTCCGTGGAGTACTGGTCGCGGGACGGATCGGGCAACCACGCCCGCACCTGGATGAACTCGCTGATTGCCGCCGATATCCTGCCCGCCGCCGGTAAGGGCCTGATCCATGAGACGCGACTGAAAGTCATGCGATGCCCGTCGGCCCAGTCGAATCCGAACGCGTTCTGGAACTACAACGTGGCCTACTTTTTCCTGGGCGAAGAACGACAGGTTCCCGGTCGCGCCCGGATGTCCCGACTGGAAGAAATCCCCTTGCCCAGCCGCCACATTCTCATGACCGAAGTCCGCGGTGGCGGTCCCAGTTGGTGGCCCTGGTTCATGAACGTCTCCGGCAGCTACATGGGCCACGTGGATGCCGGCTGGTACCCCTGGCACAACGAAGGCGGCGCCCTGAATTTTCTGCTTTCCGATCTGCACGTGGAGACGCATGGCTACAACGGTCCGATTCCCATTCCGCCGAATGTGCAGAAATTCGAGCAAGCGGTCCTGGACTTCAAAGTCGGCAGCCTGGGCCTGACCTACCAGCGTTCGCACGTTGGGCTTGCTGAAAGATGGTGATGAGCATGAAAGGTCGTCAAAGCGGGATCGCCGATCGCTGTCTTGTTTGGGACGCCTTTCTCCGTGGATCGGGGAAGCAGGACATGGCACGTCGGACTGCCTTTACCCTTGTGGAATTGCTGGTGGTCGTGGCCATCGTCGCGCTGTTGATCGCCATCCTGCTGCCGGCGTTGAGCAAAGCGCGCGATGCGGCGAAAGACACGATCTGTAAAACCAGGCAGCGGCAGATCGCCCAGGCGTTCATCATGTACGCCACAGAATATGGCGATTATCTGCCGCCCGGTAAATCCAATCAGATGTATTCGGGCAACATGTTCAGTAACTGGACGCACTACATGGTCTTCGAGGGAGTCGAGTACCTTGGAAAGCATGCCGGCGACCATCCGTCGAGCAACACCTTCCCGGAGGTGTACGCCTGCCCGAGCGCGGATCGGGCTTCGTCGATGGTCGGTGGATCGTTTGGACGATACGAAGGCCGATCGCCGGTTTGCTACGTACCGTTCGGCGGGACCATCAGCGAAGGCAGTACATGGCGGCGGCTCAGCCAGACCCCTTCTTCAAGGGTTCTTCTCTTCGAGAAGACGGATCAGGCAATATTGGGCTATCACAGCGAGGAGCATCTGCGATTGTTGCCTTGGCATCCGGTCGATAAGTACATCGCCGACGGCTACTTCGCTCAACGACACGGGTACAGCGGCGTCGTGAATCTTGGCGGTTTGGGTGAGTTGCCCGACACCACGCAGAACCTCAGCTTCGTTGATGGACACGTCAGCTCGCTGCGCGTCGCTAAGCTTTACGAACGATACACAACCAGCTCTCGGTGGTACGATCAGCTTGACTGAGCGAATCACGCGGGTTCACTCGAATATTCCCAACACTTCAGAGAGGCAGGCACTCATGCAGCGTATCCGAATTGGCGTTCCGGTTCTGTTCTTGATGACTCTGGTTTGCGGCACCGTGGTGCGGGGTCAGACCGGTATGCTGCCGGCTGACGCGGGGATGGTGAACCTGAAAGACTTCGGCGCGATCGGCGACGGCAAAGCCGACGACACCGAGGCGTTGGGGGCGGCGGTGAAGTTCGTGCTCGACCGTGAGGGCCGCTACGCCTCGCCGCCGATGCTGTACATCCCCGAAGGCACGTATCGGGTGACCGGGACGATCGAGGGCAAGGCCGCCGAGCACGGCTGGTCGGGCGGATGGCGGGCGGGGCTGATCGTGTGGGGCGCGTCGCGCGACGGCACAATCATCAAGCTGGATGACAACCACCCGGACTTCGCCGACGCCGATGCGCCGCGACCGATCTTTATCACCGGCTCGGAATCGGACAAACGGACCAAGCCCGGCGATGAACCGCTCAGCGGCCGGGGCAACCGAGCGTTCCGGCACGGTTTCCTGAACCTGACGATCGACGTGGGGGCGGGCAATCCGGGGGCGGTGGGCATCGACTACCTGGCGCACAATCGCGGGACGATCGAGAACGTGACGATCCGCTCGTCCGATCCCCGGAAGGTTGGGCACACAGGCCTGAAGATGACGCGCGAATGGCCCGGGCCATGCTTCATCAAAGACCTGCGCGTCGAGGGCTTCGATCACGGCATCCACGTCGCCCATTACGAATACGGCAACGTGTTCGAGGATATCACGCTGGTGGACCAGCGCGTGGCCGGCCTGGTCAACGTGCACAACAGCTTGTCGATCCACCGGCTGACCAGCCGCAACGCGGTGCCGGCGGTGCATGCGTCGCATGCGCGGGGGCTGGTCGTGCTGGTCGATGCGAAGTTGACCGGCACCGCCGCGGACATGCCGGCGATCCGAGGCCCCGGCGAGATGTACCTGCGGGATGTGCGCGTCGAAGGCTACGGCCAGGCGGTGGACGCCGCCGGCCGCAAGGGCGCCGACAACGTGCCGGCCCCCAACGGCAAGGCGACGATCGACCTGTACACCACCGAGCGCTACGCGATGGGCGTGGAGCAGGCCGACGCGCTGCGGCTTCCGATCGCGATGACGCCGCGCTACTGGCCCGGCGATCCGGCGCAGTGGGTCAAGCCCCAGCAGTTTCTGCCGATGGCCGGCGAGGGCGACGTGCAGCCGGCCGACGGCGACTGGACCGATGCGCTGCAGGGGGCACTCGACAGCGGCAAGCCGGCGGTGTACCTGCCCAACGGCAGCTACCGCATCTCGCGGACGCTGAATGTCCCGCCGACAGTGCGGCTGATCATCGGGTTCCAATCGTCGATCACGCCCGGCAAGGAAAACACCGACAAGGTGGACCCGGTGCTGCGATTCGTGGGCAAAGGCGGCGAAGGGACGACCGTCGAACACATGTGGTTCACCGGCCACGTCGAGCACGCCGCCGACCGGCCGGTCGCGTTCCGCCACGTGGACCTGCACGGCCGCTACCGCAACACCGACGCCGGCACCGGCGACGTGTTTTTCGACGACACCATCGGCCCCAAGCCGCTGCTCGTCGAACACCCCCAGCGCGTTTTCGCCCGGCAGGTCAACATCGAGTTCGGCAACGAACCGCTGATCGAAAACCACGGCGGGACGCTGTGGCTGCTCGGTTACAAGACCGAGGGTCAGATGGTCTGCCTCCGCCAGACCGCGGGCAAGACGGAGTTGATCGGTGGCTTGCTTTATCCGTTGCGAAAGGTCCAGGGCGGAACGCCGGCGTTTCTGATCGACGGCGGCGAAGCGGCGCTGAGTTTCGCGATGTCCGGCCCCCGATACCCGGTGCCCGTCCTCGCTCGGGCCAAGGGCGGCCAGCATCGCATTACCGATGGAACGGTCGGCGGACGATGCGTGGCGCTGGTGCGTGTTCGGGCTGGCGACGATGTGGCGCCTACCGAAGGCCGGGCGTTCGAGCCGGACGTGCTGGACGACGGGGGCGTGCTGTTCTGGAAGGGCCAGGCCGACGGCGAAGGTTCGGCGTCATTCGTCGATCCGCGCGGAAACACTTGGACGGTGGTAGCGGTAGGGAGCACGCCCGACCTGGGTAAGCCGGACAACTGGCAACCGATGCACTGGAACGCCGCGGCCCAGCGATGGGAGGGCGAGTCCCTGGCCGATCGCGCGCCGAGTTACGACCGCCAACGGATGCTTCGCGGCCGACCCAGCGGGGGAAAGCTGGTGGGCCTGACGTTCACCCCCGCGTCCGCCGGCGTCTATCAACTCCGCGGTCAGGCCAGGGTTGAAACCTGGGGGCCGGACGGCCCGATTCGCGTCGTTGTCTCGGTGGTCACCCCCGACGGGACGGTTCGGTCGATGCTCGACCAATCCTTTGATGACAACGCCAGGATTGCATGGGCGGAGATCGAACCCTTGCAGC
>CAYNCM010000154.1:0-4460 GCA_964395825.1 uncultured Planctomycetaceae bacterium | reverse complement strand
CACCGGGACGCGGACGGAATGAAACGCGGTCGGGGCAGCTATGCCCCGACTGCGAAAGTCCGGTTCATGATGCCGATTCAACATAGAGCGTCGAAAGCCACCTCAGCAGCGGCGACGCAGCATCGCCAGTCCGCCGAGGCCCAGCAAGGCGAGGCTGGCAGGCTCGGGGATCGTGGTAAAGGCGATGTCATCAAATCCAAGCAGATCGGTAGATCCGGTGAACGTGAACGTCAGGTCCGTGATACCGGTTCCAGAGGGAGCGCGGAAGCCGAAGAAAGTGTCATCCACACCGGCGTTGGGACCGACGGCGGATGTAGCGGTTGCCGTGCTCAAGTCGCTGAACGTGGCAACTGCGGTCACGGTGCCACGGTCACGAGCAGCACGCGAGGTAAGCGTGATACCAAATGTATCAACCAACTCACCGCCGGAGATGCTGTCAATGATGAATGCGGCATCGGACGAAGCCGGCTTGCTACCGCGCAAGAGGTTCGCATTGGAGATAGGCGTCTGTGCCGTGAGATTGACGCCCAGTACGACGCTTGAGAGATTCGGAGTGATTTTAATAGTTTTCACTCCCGAGGCATAGGTGGCTTCGAACGTCGCGCCATCAGCATCGGAAAACTCGGTAAAGTTTCCGTTGTCAAAGTTGATGACGCCTCCAAACCCCGCTGCGAACTTAGCCGCGACTTCGGTGGTGTAGTCCGTGAACTCGGTCCCACCTTCGATGACCCTGGCCTCGTCACCTGAGGCGGCTACGGCGAATGAATCCACCGCGTTGGTCTGGTTGACCTGCTCGTCATACACGCCCACGGCGGTGAACGCCGCTTGAGTGCTCGTTGCTCCGGCCGCAAGCAGCGCTGCGGCCACGATGGTCCAAGTCTTCTGTCCGGTCATTACAGGCCTCCTAAAAAAGAGCGTCTCTCTGCGAACTTCCAATACGACACGCGCACGTTGCGGTGCCGCTGAAGCACTTGATTACTGATCCAGCCGCCACAGCGGCGACGGATAATCATCCAACGCGGTGTTGCCGGGCGGACTGTAGTTGTTGATCACGCCCAACGGCGGCAATGTGTCGGATTGATACGACGCGACGTGCGTATCGGCGTGCAGCACGTTCGTCGTGGTCAGGTCGTTGTGGCGAGCGTTGATGTAGTTCTCGTAGTGGATGCGGATGTACAGGCCGTCATAGATCATCGCCAGGTCGCTGGGGCGAGAAATCATGGCGAAGCGGGCCGGGGCATGGACCGACCAGTCGCGCATCGGATACGGCGCCCAGCGATTGGCCCACCACTCGCCGGTCGTGCCGTTGCATCCGTACCAGATGTCAGTGAACTTGTTTCGCTCGGAATTGTACTTGTGCCAGAACTTGGCGCCATGGCGATCCTGCTTGCTGGCCGGATTCCCGCCGGTCCAGACCTGCAGTTCAGCCGACGGACAGAAGAACACCGAACGGGTCACCGGCTGGCTGGTGTCGGGGTCGGCGTGTTCGACATCCGGGACATAGCCGCCCCGCTGAATGGCGGTCGCCCAGTTTTCGCCCTGCCCCCGAATGCCGCTGGAATTCGCCGAATCGCCGGGGGCAATGACATCGGCGTTTTCGGTGCCGTAGCCCGCCAGCCCCATGCCGATCTGCTTGAGATTGCTCATGCACGAGGTCGACTTGGCCAACTGGCGCGCTTTGCCCAGGGCCGGCAGCAGAATCGCGATCAGCAGGGCGATGATCGCGACCACCACCAGCAACTCAACAAGGGTGAAACCATGTTGAGTGGTCCTGCCTTCGGCTCTGAGGCTCAGGCTCGAAGAGAGCCTGCCGAAGGGCAGCTCCACAAGGGTGAACGCCTTCGACCGGTTTTCGTCAGTACGATGTTGATCCATCGGATGGGCCTCTCTTGCGAATAAAAGATATCTCATCCTCGCAGGGACACAAGACCATATTGCGTCTAAATATGATACAATTGCGACATGCCTCGTTCGCCCGACTCATCCCGCCGCCAGTTGCGCATCGCGATCATGCTGCACGAAGATTCGTTCTTCATCCGCTCGGTGTTGCGGGGCATCGCCGCTTACGCCCGCCCGGCCCGGCCGTGGCTGATCGAACGGATTCCTCCCGAGGGGTTCGGTCTGAGCGGGTCGATCCGGCTCGACTGCGACGGGCTGATCACCCATATGCACCACCCGGCGATGCGCGCGGCGCTGCAGGCGATCGACTGTCCGGTCGTCAGCGTCTCGCACATTGCCGCCGACGATCCGTTGCCTCGCGTCAGCGTGGACAATCGCGCCATCGGACGTCTGGCGGCCGAACATCTGCTGGAGCACGGACACCGCCATTTCGCCTTCGTGGGTCTGTCCGGCGTCCAGTTCGCCGCGGCGCGCGCGGCCGGATTCACCGAACGACTGGCCGAGTCGGCTCACACCCGGTCCGAGCGCAGTATTCCGCCACGCTGGCTGAAGCGATCTCCGCGAACACGGACCCGCAATCTGCGCCTGTTCACGCGGTGGCTGTCGGCGCTGCCGCGCCCGACGGGGCTTTTTGCCGCCAATGATGCGGTGGCCTGGTTCATCGGCGAGGTATGCCGCCAGGCGGACATCGCGATTCCGCTGCACATCGCCCTGCTGGGTGTGGACAACGATGATCTGCTTTGCCAGATGGCCTACCCCCCGTTATCGAGCATCATCGTGCCAGGCAGGCGGCTCGGATATCTGGCCGCCGAACAACTGGATCATGCCATCACCCGGCGACAGCCGATCCAGCCGGTCGCGCTTGCGCCCCTGGGCGTGCAGACCCGCCAGTCCAGCGAGTTCTATGCGATGGAAGATCAAGACGTGGTCGCGGCACTGCGGTTCATCCGCGACCATGCCACCGCGGGCATCACGGTCGCCGATGTGCTGGACGAGGTGCCCCTGGCCCGCCGCGCCCTGGAACGGCGGTTCAGAAAACTCATCGGGCGCACGCCCCTGGAGGAGTTGCACCGGATCCGGGTCGAGGCGGCTTGTCAGATGCTCACGACCACCGACCTGAGCATTGAAGAAACCGCCCGACGTTGCGGATTCGGCCGAGCCAACTACATGTCGCGATTGCTCCAGCGCTATCGGGCGCAAACCCCGCGCCAGGTCCGTCAGGCCGCGTCCATCGGATCCTGACCGCGGCAAAAGGCGGGCGGCGGCGCGTCCGTGCAGGCGCCGAATCAGGGGGTTCTGCTTGCGGTCCTCGCCGGGGTCAGTCCGGTCGCTTGCTTGGCGCCGCGGCTGAGCATCGAGGGCGGGGACACATCACCGCCGTATCCGAAGGCATCGCCACCATCACCGTCGCAACGGAGGACGGCGGCCTGGGCCACGGATCGACGAATCCCAGGGCTACCGGACTCATCGATGCGGTATACTGGCGGGATGCAGGTTGTGATCGTGGCGATGACGGTGCTGGCTCAGCGGGCGACGAACGATGTGCGTCTGGGTGAGATCGTGATGTGGTTGGGGGTGCTGGGGGGCGCGGTGATCGTGCTGGGGGTGGTGCTGATGGGATTGCGGAAGCGGCTGCGCGACACCCCGCCGCAGGCCCGCGATCTGCCGTTCACGCTGAGCGATCTGCGTCGGATGCACCGCGAAGGGCGGCTGACAGACGCCGAATTCGACCGCGCCAAGCATCAGGTCATCGCCCTGTCAACCGGCGCGGGGGCCCAAACGGGCGTCGAATCGGTCGGCGACAAGACGGAAGACGGGAATTTAGGGACGGAAGCGGAGGATTCAGCCGATCAAGACGACAAGGATGATGGCCGGGGCGATCGGCGCGGGGCGGACAGGTGAAGCCTGGTGGGGATTTGTGTTAGGATGGGTCAAGAACCCGAGGCGTGATGACGATTTAGCACGTGGGGCGGGTGCAGAGAACCCCGCCGAAAGGCGACCGCCAAGCGGCCGGTGAGTGCGGCTGCGGCGGGCGATCAGGGGCGATAATCGCATGGCGAATGATTCACGAGGCGGCAGCGGCAAAGGCGGAGACAGCGGATTCCGCGGCCGCAAAGTGACAACCTGCTCGTTCTGCGGCAAGACATCGCGGGAAGTGGGCCCCATGGTCGAAGGGCCCAACGATGTGTACATCTGCGCCAACTGCACCGATCTGTGCCAGAACATCTTCAAGCAGGAGCGGCGACGGGTGCACACGACGCGCCCGCTGTTCAGTTCCATTCCCACGCCGCGGCAGATCAAGGAGTTCATGGACCAGTACGTGATCGGCCAGGAACAGGCGAAGAAGAGCCTGTGCGTGGCGGTGCACAACCACTACAAGCGGCTGATCGCCGGGCAGAAGGAAGATAGCGACGTCGAACTGGAAAAGAGCAATGTGTTGCTGATCGGGCCCACCGGCACGGGCAAGACGCTGCTGGCTCGCACCATGGCGCGGATGCTCAACGTGCCGTTCGCCATCGGCGACGCCACCACGCTCACCGAAGCCGGCTACGTCGGCGAGG
>CAYNCM010000153.1:0-4649 GCA_964395825.1 uncultured Planctomycetaceae bacterium | reverse complement strand
ACATGACGACACGAATGTCGCCCCCGCGTCGGTGAAGGCCGCCGGGTCCTCAGCAAAGGGCGCGATGGCTTCAGTCAGCGACGGCGACCTGTTTGCGAAGGCTGATTTCAAGACCGACAGTGGGAGCATCGAGAAGACGGATGACGGTCTGATCCTCACCACCGACGCGAAGAGCGGGCGCTGGCCCACGACGTCGCTGGCATTTACCGAACTGGCGAAGCCGGTGCGTGGAAAACTCGTGATCGCGCTCGATGCCAAGCCTCTCGATTTCCCGTTCTACGGCGTGGTTGTGGGGACACGGCAGACGCCGAATATGGTGGCGGCCTCATTCAGCAGCAAGTCCTACACCTGCCAGGTATTCCAGCACAACGCCCAGGGCAAGCGGGTCGACAGCGGCAAGAAGACCGGCGGTGCTCGCCCGGCCGGCCCGGTGGAACTGACCGTGGACACCGTGAACAAGACCATCACCGTCCGCACCGGCGGCGGGTTTGAACTGACCGAACCGCTGAAGGTGGACCTCGAGCAGATCGAAACCGTCGGCGTCAGTGGACTCAATTCCGGCGCCCAGCCCGTGCGAACAGCCCGGTTCAGCAATCTGTCGATCCAGCACGAAGGCAGCGCGGCGGCGGTGAAGGCCGGCGACGCCCATGATGCGCCCCCCACTTCCCCCAGCCCGATCGCCGACGATTCGCTCACCCAGCAGGCGATCGATGTCGAGCAGTTGCTCAACTGGCCCGACTACGGGATCGGCCAGGTCACGGGCTTCCGGGGTGAAGCGCTGGTGATGACCGAAACGCAAGACAGCAAAGGCGTGATGACGGTCAGCCCGGATGCCTTCGGCCCGCGGGTAATCCTGCGATATCGCGCGATGGCGATGAACCCCGCGTCGGTGTTGGTGACGATTCTCTCGGCCTCGGACGGCAAGGGCGATGCGCTGACCCTGCCCGATGGGTACGACGGCGCGATCGGGCCCTGGGTCGGTCCCAAGCCCGGCTACTTCTTCGCGTTTCACAATGCCGCCCACATGCGCAGGCCCTTCGTGATGCGGACCCGTCCCGAAGGCAATCAGACGCTGTCCGAAGCGGATTCGCACGCCATGCAGGTCGGCCGGTGGCACGAGATCGAAGTCGGCCGATGGGATGGGCGCGTGTGGTTGCGGATCGACGGCCGGATGGTCGTGGACGCCACCGATGCTCAGACGCTGCCCGGCGGTCATGTCGCGTTGCGTATTCGTGGTACCGACCATCAGGCGGCTCATGTGATGATTCAGAACGTGCGAATCCTGACCCCAAAAACCAGCCCCGCCCCCGCCGCATCCGCCGGTCACTCCGACAGCGACGCCTCGGCGAATCCGGACGACTACGCCGGGCTCATCGCACTCGCCGCCCGGCAGGGCCCGCGGCCCGACTCGGTCCAGCGCGACAATGATCGTGTGATCTATACCGATCCGACGACCGGCCACCAGGTCTGGCGGATCAGCAGTTTCGTCGGCAAGACGCATCATCGCTATTACGACATTCCCGCATGGTCGGCCAACGGAAGGTGGATGCTGCTGGACTCCGACCGGACCGGCGGCGAACAGCAGCCATGGATCGTCGCCGCTGATGGAACTTTCCTGCATCCGCTGCAGTTCCCCGACGTCCCCAGCGTCGAGGACCGGGGCATGCGGGCCTACGGCGCCATGTGGAATCCGAACGATCCCGACGCCTGTTACTTCTCGTATTACGATGCGGTGTTCTGGAAGGGCAGCGCGTCGCGCGTGATCCGCGCCGATGCCCAGAGCGGCGAAGTCGACGTGCTCAAGGTGATCCCGCAGAAGGGCCTGCGACTGCAGGACATCTCCCCGGATGGGCGGTACCTGCTGCTTTGCCACGGCGGGACGATGTACTGGAATGCTCGACCCCATCCGCCCACCGATGTGGTCATCTATGACCTCAAGACCAACGAGTACACCCAGACCCAGGTACCCGCCACGCACCGCCAGCGGTTTACCCAGCGGCCGGACAACTCCATCTTCCTTCGCGGTGGTGGTGAGAATCAACTGTGGAGTTTCGACCTTGAAACGAAACTCACCACTTTGCCGAACTTCGGGCATCCGGCGTTTTCGAATAACGGAGAGCTGGTCGCCAATGGGGGCGCTCAACTCGTGGTTCGAATTAAGGACGACTATGCGTTCGACGTTTTCCATCCCTTGGCCGACGCGGACATCTACAAGGGCAGCCACGGAGATTTCAGCCACGACGGCCGATTCTACGTGGGCGATGGCTACCCCAAGCGCATGGGCCACTATGACAACTTCGTCTGGGTAACCGATCTTGCCGACCTTGAGAACCCCGGCGCGATTCAACTGCTCGCCGCGGCGAACAGCCAGCCCGGCGGCAACCAGGGCGGCCATCCACATCCGCACTCCAGTCCCGACGACACCAAGGTGATCTTTGGCTCGACCATGTTCCAGGCGATCGGCGAAAAGGGAATTTCCGAATTCGCCGACGCCTACGTCGTGGTCTGGAAGCGCCCGCACGCCCCCCGCAACGTTCGACACAAGGGCGACACGATCTCCTGGTCGGCCCCGGAACGTGCGAAAGAGATCGCGCACTACGTCGTCTATGGCCAACGCGACGCCCGGTGGTCAGTGCTCGCCACCGTCGCCGCCGATCAGACCTCCGCAACCGTGGCCGGTGCTTTCGATCGCATCGCCGTGGCCGCACGCGAATGGTCCGGCCTGGAAAGTGAGCCAATCGACACACATGGCGAACGCTTCGTAATGACCCGCGCCATGCCCGCTCCGGCCAAGGTGACGGCCGCGGAGCGCGGTCGGGATTCCGTGACTCTGTCGTGGACCGCCCCGGAAGCTGACGCCATCTCGCATTACAACGTCTACGCGTCGACCGCGTCGGAATTCGAGTTGTCCAACGCGACGCTGGTCGGCTCACCGAAGACGCCTGGCTTTGTGGACGCGGTGCTGCAGCCGGCCACGGAGTACACCTATCGCATCACCGCATGCGACCACCAGGGCAACGAGTCAGCCGATTCTGCCGCAATCGCGTTAACGACGGCGCAGAGGTAGGATCCGTCCCGGGCGGCGACTACGCGGTTCGGACGTCTGCCGTGTCATGCTCGGTGCACCGAAGACAATCATGCGTACGGAGCATCGGAACATGCACAAGTTTTTTTTGGCGGCGATCAGCATGCTGCTTCTGGTGACCGGCCAGGGCAGGGCCGAATCGTTGTCCACGGAGAGACCCATGACCGGGCAGGCCGACAGGTGGTTCGAAGTGATCGACGGCTTTCGCATTGGGCCGACGATGGTGTACGAAAACACGTTTGACGACGCGGCGTCGGTGGAAGACTGGGTGCTGGAAGGTGATGCAAAGATTACCGTAGCCGATGGCCGGATGCATATGGCGAATGTGCATCGGCGCGACGGGCTGGTGGAGGCGAACTTTGTGCATTGGTGCCCGGTGCTGTTTCCGGAGGACTTCGCCGCGACATGGACATTCAGCCCCAAGCGCGAGCCGGGTCTGGCGATCACCATCTTCGGCGCCGCCGGCCCCGACGGCGAGGACCTGTTCGATCCGCAACTGCCCGAACGGCGAGGCCGTTTCTCGGATTATCACCGCGGCATCCGCAACATGTGGATCAGCTATTTCCGCCACATCCCCACGCCCAAGCCGTGGAGCATCTGCCATGTCCGTCGCAATCCTGGACTGCACTCGATCGCCAAAGGGCCGGACCCGATCGGCACGATCGAGCACGGCGCGGATCAGATCGACATCCAGATGTGGCTGATCAAGCACGGCCCGGAGCTGCGCTTCTACATGCGTAAAGGCGAGGAGCGGCTGAAGATTCTCGAATGGACCGACACTTCAGAAGATCAGAACATCATGGTCGGCGCGGGCCGGATCGGTTTCCGCCAGATGGCGCCGTTGATCGCGGCGTACGATGATTTGCGGGTGTTCGAGGTCGACCGATGGGACAAGCCGGTGACCGCATGGACCGGCAAGGCGACGGCAGATCCGGTCGCGTTGACTGCGGGCGCGTTCCGCATCAACTGCGGCGCCGACCAGGCCTATACCGACGCCCACGACCATCTCTGGCATGCCGACCAGGTGCTCAGCCATGGCCGAAGCTGGGGCGCCATCGACGCCGGCGGGGGCGTGGTCGGTCGGCATACGCTCCGGGAGACTCATCCCGACGCGCCGCTGCTGCAGAGCGAACATCCGGATGTGTATCTGAGCGAGCGCTATGGTCTGGCCGGCTACCTGATCGGCGTACCGGATGGACGTTACGATCTGCGCCTGCATTTCGCCGAGACGTATCAGGGGATCAAGCAGGCCGGGCAGCGCGTGTTCGCGGTGAAGGTCAATGGTCGCGAAGTCGAGCGGCAGCTTGATCCCTACGCGCGCGGTGGGGGACATCATCGGCCGGTCGTGATTACGGTCGAGGATGTTCTCCCGCAGGCCGGCCGGATCCGGATCGAACTCCAATCACATCGCGAAGCGCCGCAGGTGAATGCAATCGAGTTGATTCAGAGGTAGACTGCCCGCGGCGTATCCATTGGACAATCTTGCCCGTGACCGGAGACCGTTGAACGCATGAACGTTATCCTCATTCTCTGCGACACGCTGCGGCGTGATCATTGTGGAGCT
>CAYNCM010000152.1:0-4694 GCA_964395825.1 uncultured Planctomycetaceae bacterium | reverse complement strand
CATGAACGTTATCCTCATTCTCTGCGACACGCTGCGGCGTGATCATTGTGGAGCTTATCACCAGGGCCGACCGTTGAACCAATGTGGTTCCTCGGAGCAACCCGGTTGGACGGTGCCCACGCCGAACATGGATCGACTCGCCGCGCGGGGTACGGTGTTCGACCACTGCTACCACGGTTCGACGCCGTGCATGCCCGCCCGGCGGGATGTGTACACCGGTCGATACGAATTCCTCGAGCGAGGCTGGGGCCCGCTGGAAGATGACGATGTCGATCTGCCCCGGCAGGTGTCCGGCGGCAAGGCCACCGACTCGCTGCAGAAGGTTCGCGACCAGGGCCGACCGGTCTCGGCGCTGATCAGCGATCACTTCCACCTGTGGGAGCAGGGCGCCGGCAACTACCACATGGGCTATACCGGCTTCCACTTCGTCCGCGGGATCGAGGGTGATCCGTGGTACACCGACCCGATCTACTCGGACCGCGCCGAGTTCGAATGTCCGCCCAGCGAGAGGCCGATCAACAACGAACGCCACTTCCGCAACAAGCATTTCGTGAACCCGGACAACGCCGAGGCACAGTCGTTCCCCGCGCGGACATTCGGTCACGCAAGCGATTGGCTCAAGCGGAATGCCGGGCATCGCGCATCCGAAGGCGGCAACGGGTTCTACCTGCACATCGACTGCTTCCCGCCGCACGAACCGTGGGACCCGCCGGAGGAACTGGTCAAGCAGTTCGATCCGGACGGTTACCCGGACGACTGGTGGGGCCGACCGCCGTACAGAAAGTGGACGGATGTCATGGATGAGCGGGCGCTGCTGAATACGCAAGCGCGGTACGCGGCGCACGTAACGCTGGTCGATCGGCAACTCGGCCGTCTGCTCGACACGATGGACGAACTGGACCTGTGGCGGGACACGCTGGTGATCTTCACCACCGACCACGGCACGTTCAACGGTGACCATGGGCGCATCGGCAAACTGCAGACGCACCAGTTCGACTGCCTGTCGCACATTCCGTTCATCGCCTGCCACCCGGAACTGGGCCACGGCGAGCGGCGGGATCAACTGGTGCAACTGGTGGACGTGTACCCGACGGTGCTGGAGGCGATGGGCCGACCGGCGCCGGAGGTCTTGCCCGAGCGGCAAGGCTGGGGCGAACGACGCCTGCACGGGGTGAGCCTGTTGCCGGCGCTGGCCGATGCGAACGCCCCGACGAGGGACCATGCGATTTTCGGCATGTTCGGCAAGTCGGTCAGCATCACCGACGGCCGATGGACGCTGCATCATCCACCGGTCGAATCGAACCAGCCGCTGTACTGGTATGGCCATCAGCAGTCGCGTTTTCTGCCGTACGATGTAAGCAACGAGTATCACGATGGACGGCGTGCGGTATTCGGCGATGCCATGAGGGCCGAGATGCCGCTGTGGCTGAGCGACAAGGCGTCCGACCCGGTCGAACTGATCAACCAGGCCGACCGTCAGCCCGACCGGTTGCGTGCGATGCAGCAGGCGCTGGTCGACCAACTGCAGCGTCTCGGCGCCCCGGCCGAACAGGCCGAGCGCCTGGGCCTGACCGCGACACGATGAACACGCCGACGAAGGAGAACCCCATGGCCCGCAAGTATTCGGTCATCCTCGGCAACCTCGGCAACACCAAGGACCGCTTCTGCGGCGGATACAAGAACAACCCCGACACGATGACGATGCTTCGCCAGGCCGCGGCCATCGAGCATGTCGAAGGGATCGAACTGGTCGGCACCTGGGATGTCACGCCGGACAACGCGAAGGACATGGCCAAAGCGCTGGGCGACCTGGGCAAGGCGTGCGTGTCGATCATCCCCGACCTGTTCGCCGAGGCGCGTTACGGCAAGGGCAGCTACAGTGCGCCGGATGGGAAGGTGCGGCGCTACGCGATCGACTACACCAGGCGGATGTGCGATGTGGCCGGGCAGTTGAACTGTCCGCTGCTGAACATCTGGCCGGGCCAGGATGGATTCGATTACCTGCTCGCGGCGGACTACATGGATCAGCGCGACTGGTTCGGCGAGGCGATGATCGAGGTGGCCACGGCGTATCCGGATGTGCGATTCGCCCTGGAATACAAGCCGAAAGAGCCGCGCTGCTTCAGCACCATCGCCCGCATGGCCGACACGCTGCTGATGGTCGGCGAGATCAACCGCGACAACGTGGGCGTGTGCATCGACACCGGCCACGCTTATGTAGCCGGGGAGTCGGTCGGCGAGGCGATCGTGCATGCGGCGCGTTTCGGGGGCGGCTATGACGGTACGGCCGGTCGGCTGTTCCATATGCACTTCAACGACAACCACGGCATGTGGGACGATGACATGATCGCCGGGACGATTCACCTGACGACCTACCTGGAGACGTTCTACTGGCTGGACCGCTGCGGCTATGACGGGTGGATCAGCATGGACCAGTATCCCTACCGGGAAGACGCCGCCGCAGCCATCGGCGAAAGCATCCAGTGGCTCAAACGCTACGAGCAACAGGTCGCGGCCAATCGCAAGCAGATCGACGAAGCGGTGCACGCCTACGACGGCGTCACCACCAGCCGCATGCTGCGCCAACTGATGTGGGCCAGGCAATGAATGACCGACGGATGAATGGTGATACGCGATGGGTCTGGCCGCTGGAATCCGAGCCGAACTGGCGGGCGAAGTGGATCGCCCCGGCGGGGATGGCGGATCAGGCGAACGTCTACTTCCGTGTTCGCGGCGCGTTTGCACTTCGCGCGGTTCCGCAACGCGCCTGTCTGCACATCAGCGCCGAAGCGGTGTATCGCCTGTGGGTGAACGGCGCATACCTCGGGCGCGGTCCGGTCCGCGGGACCGCGTCGCGCTGCTTCTATGACACGTTCGACGTGACCGATCTGCTGACCATCGGCGTGAATCATATCGCCGCACTGGCCTGGTGCCCGAACGAGCCGAACTTCAAATACGCCTCTCCGGAGCCAGCCGTGCTGGTCCAACTCGATGACGCGTCGGGGCATGCCCTGGCGGCCAGCGATGAGCATTGGCAAACGGCGATCGCCTCGGAATTCCGTGTCGATGTGCCGCTGTACACCTTCCAGATGGGCCCCATGCAGTGGTGCGATCTTCAGGCGGAGCCGGTCGGATGGCGGCGCGGCGAGGATGAGGCGACTTGGTCGGCGGCGCACGTCGTCGCGCCGCATGACCGGTTCGCCGGGAAGCAGCTTCGGCCACGCGACATCCCCGCGCTGCAGGTAATCATGCGTCCGGCGGTGGCGGCGGCGAAGGCGGCGCGGGTCCCGCCCCTTGCGGATCCGAGCGACACCGACATCGCCGAACGGCTCTATCGCGAGCCGCACCACCCGATCGACATCGACGCGATGGCGCGGCCGCTGCATGTCGCACCGCCGGCCGGCGCTGGCGGCGTCTGTTTGATCTACGACTTCGGCACAGCCGTGACCGCAGGCGTGCAACTGGACCTCGACGCCCCGGCGGGCACGATCCTCGACATCGGCTACGGCGAACACATGACTGATGGTCGCCTGCGCACCCGCAACGACAATGCGACGCACCGATTCGCCGATCGCTTCATCCTCGCCGAAGGCCGGCACACCGTCGGCCCCACCATCGCCGAGCGCGGTACGCGCTTCGCCCAACTGGTCTTCCGCAACTTCAACCGTCCGATCACGCTGCACGCGGTGACCGGCGTCGATCAACGCTACCCGCTGACCCCGCCGCCGCCGACCGACGATCTGCCGGACGACCTGCGGCGGATTCGCGCGGCGTGCATCGAGACCATCCACGCCTGCGCGACCGATACGTTCATCGATTGCCCCTGGCGTGAGAGCGCGTTCTGGGTCAATGACTTCGTGGTGGAGGCCTCGACGTGGCTGGCCGCCGGGGGCGATCCGCGTCTGATCGCGCGCTGTTTGCGCCTGGCTTACAGTCAGGCGCGGGAAGATGGCCTGGTTCCCGCCGTGTGCCCCAGCGGCGGCAAGACGCGTCTGCACTTCCCGGCCACCAACGCCTACCTGCCCCTGGTAATCGATGAGTACCTCACACACACCGATGATGACGCCCTGATTGATGAATTGCTTCCCGCGCTGCGGGCCCAGCAACAGGGCCTGGCGGCGATGCGTCGTGACGCCGATGGCCTGATCGAGCCTCCGACGGAACTGTGGAACTTCGTCGACTGGTCATTCGGACAGAACAACTACGAAGCGAACGTGGCAAGCCTTGATGGCCGATGCATTGCGACGGTCAACTGGTTCTACGTGCTGGGGCTGGACGCCTATGCCCGCCTGCTCGACCGCGTTCATCTGAAAGAGGAAGCAGCGACTGCAAGTCATACGGCCGGCCAAGTGGCGGAGGTTGCGCACCGGACATTCTGGGTCGAAGCGGAAGGGGGTTACCGCGAATGGCTTGAGGATGATGGGGCTCCGCTTACCCAGTTGAGCGCGGCGCTGGCGATCCTGTCCGGCCGCCTGACCGAATCGCAGCAGCAGGCCGTGGCCAGCGCACTGTTCGACGAAAGGCAACTGGCACCCGAACTTTTCATGCACCGCTACGTGCTTGATGCGATGTGTCAAGTCGGCCAACGCGAGCACGCGATTGCCCGCATTCGCAGGTACTGGGGACCGATCGTCGATTCAGGCAGCCGCACCATATGGGAGGCGGGCGTGTATCAGCCCGGCTCGGAAGCGTTC
>CAYNCM010000151.1:0-4696 GCA_964395825.1 uncultured Planctomycetaceae bacterium | reverse complement strand
GCGTAGGTCCGCCCGGCGAGCGTTGATTCGACCGAGAAATCCAGCCGCTGATCGACGCATTCGCGGATACGTTCGGCCATCAGCCGCATGGCGGCGATGTTGGCCTTCTCCGGTTCGAACGGCGACAACCCGGCGGCGATCAGGTCTGCGTTCAAGAATGTGGGACAATGGCCCTCGGCCGTGAGAAACTCCCTGGCAAAGGTGGTTTTGCCGGAGCCATTGGGACCAGCCAGAATCAAGGCGCGGGGCGCGTCGGTGGGCAGCGACGAACTCATGCCTGGCCTCTTGTGCCAGAAAGTTCGAAATCGCTGATGGCCCCGAAAGCAACAGTTCTGTTAACTGGTGGGGGTGTGTTAATCGGAGAGTCAGAGAGTTCGCGGCGAGAATTTCGGACCGCCGAGCGTAACCATGATGGTTGCTTTCGCACCCCGAAGCGCGGCCCGCGAAACAGAGAATTGTGACGTGTGGCCGACGTGCCCATAACGCTTGGCCCTCAACGGGTTAGCGAAAGGCCCGGCCGGTCAATCGGCCGGGCCTTTGCGTTAACCGTAAACAACGAAAAGTTCGTTGTTTTGCTAAAAGCTCCCCCGACTGGACTCGAACCAGTAACCTAGCGGTTAACAGCCGCTCGCTCTACCAATTGAGCTACAGGGGACCATGCGATTGTCTGAATCGGTGTTCGGACCGATGAACCGGTTAGTTTAGCACAGCCCGGTTGGCGGTCAAGTTTCACCGAGTGAAGGGTGCATGACACGAGCGAATGCGGGCGATTGGTCCGGGTGGCGGGATCGAACCGCCTGGGGTGTCCAGATCCATTCAGAAGACCGATGTGCCCGGAGCACCAGCCGAAGGGGCGCGCAACGGTCAGGCTGCTGTGGATCGGGAAACTCGGGGTTGTTTCGGGTTTTTGCGGGTCGGATTGCGAGAGGATTGGCTGCGCCTCAGCGGGCGCCGGCGGGGATCTGGGTCTTGCCGACCAGTTCGTCGTTGGTTTTGAAGTGTTCGACGGCCTTGAGCAGTTGCTGGACCTGTTCGAGCGGTTTCATGTTCATCAGTCGCCGTCGCAGGGCGGTGGTGGTTTTGAGGCTTGCCTCGTCGATGAGCAGATGCTCTTTGCGTGTGCCGCTGGAGGCCAGGTCGATGGCGGGGAACACGCGGTGGTTGGCGATGTCCCGGTCGAGGATCATCTCCATGTTGCCGGTGCCCTTGAACTCTTCGAAGATGACTTGGTCGCCTCGGCTGCCGGTGTCGACCAGGCAGGTGGCGAGGATGGTCAGCGACCCGCCGTGTTCGATGTTTCGGGCTGCGCCGAACAGTTGCTTGGGCACGGCGAGGGCCCGCGCGTCGAGTCCGCCGCTGAGCGTGCGCCCGCTCGACTGGGCATCGGGCGAGGTATTGAACGCACGGCCCAGGCGAGTGAGCGAATCCATGACGATGACCACGTTTTCGCCCTGCTCGGCCATCCGCTTGGCCCGCTCGATCACCAGCACGCCGAGCCCGCAGTGTCGCTGGGCGTCGTGATCGTTGCTCGAAGCGTACACTTCGCACGGCACGTTGCGTCGGAAGTCGGTCACTTCCTCCGGCCGCTCGTCGATCAGCAAAGCCCACACGATGCACTGGGGGTGATTGGTGCTCACCGCCTTGGCGATCTGTTGGAGGAGGATGGTTTTGCCGGCCTTTGGGGGCGAGACGATCAACCCGCGCTGGCCCATGCCGATCGGGCAGAACAGGTCGATCAACCGGCAGGCCGGCGGGCAACCGGGATATTCCAGTTGCAGGCGAGGCTGGGGGTCGATGGTGGTCTGATCTTCCAGCAGGGCGGGGGGCTGGAACTGGTCGGCGGGCTTTCCGTCGATCTCCACGATGGCCTCGACCCGCGGGGCGGCGCCCAGTTCCTTTTGGATCTTGCTTTTTCGTTTCTTTTTTTTGCCGTTGGTTTCCGGCCCGCGGCGGTTTCCGATGTCCACGGCGAGCCTCAGCCCGCAGCGCAGCAAATGCTGCTCGATCAGCCGCGCCGGAATCAGCGGATCGTCCGGGCGCAGGACCAAGTGTTTGTCCAACTGCCGTAACCGGCCATCGGCGCGGTCCGACAATTCAAGAATACCGGTGCATCGGTTCATAAACGAGGCTGGCTGTCTTTGGGTTCCACCGGACTCGGAAGGGGTCCAACGGGTCCGGCGAATCTGAGTTCAAGTATGGCCGGGCGTTAGCGATTTGTCAAGCCGGGCGCGCAATTTACGAGACATTTTGGTCCGGCGGGCGTGGCCCGCCGGCTGCTGAACTGCGGTCGACAGCCGGCGGCACCCCTGCCGCCGGTTCTGAGGATACGGATGGCGCGTTCCATGGTGCGCGGCGGGCGTGGCCCGCCGGTTGCTGAACTGCGGTCGACAGCCGGCGCGGCGTTGCCCCTTGGCTGCTTCCACGGTATACTACGCGATTCCACGGTGTGTCCGGCTACGGGCTGGACCATGCGTGCTGAACCTTCGTTGCGCGGAAAGTGAATCCTTATGGCCCTCGCAGTCGAAAAGAAGAAGAGCCTCATCAGTGAATACGCCACCACGGAAGGCGACACCGGCTCGCCCGAGGTGCAGGTTGCGCTGTTGACCGAACGGATCAACCACCTGACCGATCACCTCAAAAGCCACAAGCACGACTTCCACTCCCGGCGGGGATTACTGATGATGGTCGGCAAGCGGAATCGTTTGCTGCGATACCTGATGAAAGCGGATCGCCGGCGGTATCTCGACCTGATCGCCCGCCTCGGTCTGCGGAAGTAAACCGAAGGTCGGCTTGACCGGCGACACGGAAGGCCAGGCGGCAGTCGGCGCCGCGCCTCGAACCCCGGATGGCCCAGGCTTCGCCGCAGTGCGGCCGCCAGACCCGGGGCCACAACGGGTGATGCGGGAATGCATCATCCGCTTCGCGACGCGACGCCAACTGTCACCTGTTTGATTCTTTCCGCCATTGCACCGGCAAGCGGCCTTCATCACATACGGCCCGTTCCCCGGGTCGGCAGATGAAGGAATATCTCCATGGCACACGTCGTTGTTGAACGTGAACTGGGTGGTCGGACTTTGCGCCTCGAAACCGGCAAGTGGGCCAAGCAGGCCGACGCCGCCGTCTTCGCCACCTACGCGGAAACCAGCGTCCTTGCCGCCGTCGTCCGAGGCGAACCGCGCCCCGGCATCGACTTCTTCCCTCTCCAGGTCGACTACCGCGAACGCACCAGCGCCGCCGGGAAGTTTCCCGGTGGTTTCCGCAAGCGTGAAGGCGCCCCCAACCAGAAGGAAATCCTCACCATGAGGATGATCGATCGGCCTCTCAGGCCCCTGTTCCCCAAGGGCCTGCTCGATGAGATCGTCATCCAGTGCTGGGTCGAGTCCGCCGACGGCCAGAACGATCCCGATGTCCTCGCCGGAACCGCCGCCGCCGCCGCTGTCGCCATCAGCACCATCCCCTTCGACGGCCCCGTCGCCACCGTCCGCATCGGCCGCGTCGACGGACAGTTCGTCGTCAATCCCACCGCCGCCGAACTGGCCTACACGGATCTCGATCTTGTCCTGTCCGGCCACCGCGAAGGCGTCAACATGATCGAGGTCGGCGCCCACGAAATCAGCGAGCAGGATGTTTTCGACGCCATCAAGTTCGGCCACGAGCAGATCAACATCATCCTCGACGCCATCGACGAGCTGATCAGCAAGGCCGACCAGGAGAAGACCGCCGATCTCCACCTGCCCGACCAGGCCATCGTCGACGATGTGTTCGCCCAGCTCACCGAGCCGCTCCGCGAAGCCAAGCAGACCGAAGGCAAACTCGCCCGCGAGGAAGCGGTGAAGAAGGTGTTCGACGCATATCTCGAATCCGCCGCTCCCGAACCCGACGAAGACAGCGATCTCAGCTATCCCCGGTATCTCGCCCTGCAGAAGAAGCGCAAGCAGATCAAGCAGGTCTTCGAGCAGATCGAGGAAAAGGTCACCCGCGAGATCATCCTCTCCGGCAAGCGCACCGACGGACGGACCGTGGACGAAATCCGACCGCTCGATTGCGAAGTCGGCGTCCTCGCCCGCACCCACGGTTCGGCCGTCTTCACCCGCGGCGAAACGCAGGCCCTGGTCTCCTGCACGCTCGGGGTGGGCAGGGATGAACAGATCGTCGACGGACTCGCCGACGAGTACAGTCAGAAGTTCATGCTGCATTACAACTTCCCCCCCTTCTGCGTGGGTGAAGCCCGACGCATCACCGGACCGTCCCGCCGCGAGATCGGCCACGGCGCGCTCGCCGAACGGTCCCTCGCCGGCGTCCTGCCCGACCCCACCGAATTCCCCTACACCATTCGACTGGTCAGTGAGATCCTCGAATCCAATGGTTCGAGTTCCATGGCCAGCATCTGCGGCGGGTGCCTCGCCCTCATGGACGCCGGCGTCCCCGTCCGCAACACCACCGCCGGCATCAGCATCGGACTGGTCCAGGAAGGCGACCAGACCCTCTTCCTCACCGATATCCTCGGCGAGGAAGACCACTTCGGCGATATGGACTTCAAAGTCGCCGGAACCCGTGAAGGGGTCACCGGTATTCAGCTCGACCTCAAAACGCGCGGCCTGACGTTGGATCTGATCGAGCAAACCTTCAGCCGCGCCCGCGAGGCCCGACTCCACATCATCGAAGCCATCGAGGCCGCCATCCCCGCCCCCCCCCC
>CAYNCM010000150.1:0-4716 GCA_964395825.1 uncultured Planctomycetaceae bacterium | reverse complement strand
ATGCTTTAGCCATGCCGCCAGCGTTCAATCTGAGCCAGGATCAAACTCTTCAATTTGAATCCGTTGATCAGCGCCACTGCAAGCAGCAGCACCTTTCTTCGAGATGAAGGTTCGACCCAGACACCCGGTCCCGCGAAGATTTTACCCAACGCGGAAACGGGTCGGTCGTCTTAACTCAAACATCCACTGGATATTTCTTAAAAGAAATTCACAGGCGTCACAAGGATGTTCAAGTCAACGCCGATGCTGGATCGGCGTCTGTTGATCAAAGGGTCCCCGGCCACCGTGACGCGGTGGTCGGTTCGCCTCACATCCTCGCGGCGTCCTAACTGTTCACTTGTCAAAGAACCGCTGATTCGCAACTCGCCCGAACCGGGGTTCGGATGAGGCGAGCCGCACATAATACCTAATGGGCCGTGGCCGTCAAGGCCTCCCGGACCAAAAACTCACACTTTTCGCAAGTCGCGACGTCGACCTGCCGACCCCCACCGCCGTCTTATCCCATCCTCTGGCAATCAATCATTGTAAGACAGCGGCGATCTGTGGTCAATATCAATCCGTCGGCCGATCGGCCGGCAGGCTTGAGCGGTTCGCATCGGTCACCGCGGCCACCGCCAGAGTCACCGTTTTCGCCCCGGCCCGTCGAAGCAAGGTCGCACACTGCCCGGCCGTAGCCCCGGTGGTTATCACATCGTCGACCAGCCACACCCGCCAGCCTCGCAGATCGACCGGGGCCGCGACAAACGCCCGGCGGACGTTGGCCAGGCGGTCGGTCTTCGAGGTCATCAGGCTCTGCTGCCGCGTAGCCCGTTTCCGCCGCAGCAACCGCGCCGATGACAGGCCAGCCCGGCGAGCCAGGGCCTCGGCGATCAGTCGCGATTGGTCGAATCCCCGCCCCCACCGCCGCCGCCAGTGTAGCGGGACGTAGGTCACGACGGTCGGCTCATCGTTCCCCTGGCCATCAATCCGGTGGCCGTCGGCAGCGATCTGATCAGCCAGGAGTTCGCCAAGCCACGGCCCCCACGCCCAGACGCGGGCGAATTTCATGGCGAGGATCCACTGGCGCAGCGCCCCGTCATACGCCCCCAGCCGGCGCACGCCGTCCCACGCCGGCCGGTCGGATCGGCACTTCGCGCATCCGGTATCGGTTGCCTCACCCGGTCCGGTCGACGCCCCGCATCGCCGGCAGTAGACGTCCGGTTGGTCGGCCCGCCATCCCGCCGCCGCGGCCACGGGGTCGCCCACCGCTTCGCCGGCCAGCAACACTTCCACCGTACCCCGCGCGCGGCGCAGCGCGCGGCGCGCAGACCGCCCCACTCCCGCCCTGCCGTCGATGCCGTCACTGACTGCTGCGCTCATGCGTGGACTCTTGGTGATCCCGCCGGCCCCACGGCGGTCGACATGATGAACATCCCGGATACACGCCCATCCACCCCCGGAAGCCCCGGCCGACAGCCCGCATCGTCGCGCGCGCCGCGCGGCCAAGCCGGCCGAACCGCCCGCGCTGGTCGTCGTGCGCCGTGGCGCGATCGCGAGTGGTCTCGGCGTGTTCGGCGTGTTCGTTCATGTGCTCATCATACGATGCTCACCGTGGTTTCGCCCACCGGTTTGGGCCTGTCGGGCTGGGCCGGTACAATTTCGACCACTATGACCGAACCTGCGACCTTCTACGTCACCACGCCGATCTACTACGTCAACGACAAGCCGCACCTCGGGCACGTGTACACGACGATGGTGGCCGACGTGGTGGCCCGTTATCACCGGCTGCGAGGCGATGACACGTTCTTCCTGACCGGCGTGGACGAACATGCGGCGAAGGTGGCCGACCGCGCTGCCGACAACGGCATGACGCCGCAGGGGTGGGCCGATCGTAACGCCGCAGAGTTCAAGCAGGTGTTCGAGCGGCTCGAAATGACCCACGACGATTTCGTCCGCACCTCCAGCGACCTGCACAAGGCGAAGGTCACCGAGTACGTGACCGCCCTGCTGGAATCGGGCGACGTGTACGAGGGCGAATACGAAGGCTGGTACGACGCGGGGCAGGAAGAGTACATTCCCGAGAACAAGGCCAAGGCCAACGATTACCAGAGCGAAGTGAACGGCAGGCCTCTGGTGAAAAAGACGGAAAAGAACTACTTCTTCAAACTGGCGTCGTATCGCGAGGCGGTGGCCGGGGCGATCCGTTCCGGCGCGTTCGACGTGCAGCCCGAGGCCCGAAGGAACGAAATCCTCAACCGCCTGGCCGAGGCGAACGACGTGCCCATCAGTCGCTCGGGTTCGGGCGGCTGGGGCATTCCCGTGCCCGGCGACCCGGAGCAGACGGTGTACGTTTGGATCGACGCGCTGTTCAACTATCTCACGTACATGGACACCCCCGACCGTCGCAAGTATTGGCAAGCCGGCGCGGTGCATTTCATCGCCAAGGACATCCTCTGGTTCCACGCGGCGATCTGGCCGGCCCTGCTGCTGGCCCTGCGCCAATGCGCCGGCTTTGAGTGGGTCAACCTGCCCCGCATGGTCTACTGCCACAGCTACTGGATCAGCGAGTCCGGCGAGAAGATGAGCAAGTCCCTGGGCAACTTTCTCGACCCGGCCGCGATCGACAACTACGTCAACGAATTCGGCCTGGACGCCCTGCGCTACTTCCTGGCCACGAGAGGCCCGCTGGGCACCACCGACAGCGCCTTCTCGCCCGATCTGTTCGTCGAAGTCTACAACAGCGACCTGGCCAATACGTTCGGCAATTCGTGCAGTCGTGTGACGAACATGATCGGCAAGTATTTCGATGGCCTGCTGCCGGAGGTGCCTCCGGTCGATTTCGATAGGGATTGGGCTACGGCAATCAACGGCATGACGCTACACCAGTTCAGTGACTTGATGGTCAAAGAATATCCGCAACGCGCTTCAATCCTGGACCTTGGGGGCACGTCCTTCCGACCGCTTGAAATCATCAAGCAAGTGGACAGCTCAATCGAGATACACAAGCCATTCACGAAGGCCAAGAACACAGAGAACATGCCACAGGTGGGCGAGATTCTCGCAAGTTGTCTAGAGGCGTTGCGGATTGCTTCGGTGTTGCTGTGGCCGTTCATTCCGGATGCGTGCGAAGCGTTCTGGAAGCGAATCGGGTGCGAGCAGTACGCGACGGAGTTGGCGGCGGGCCGCGGGACACTGGATGAGTGGACAAAGTGGGGACAACTCGCCCCCGGAAGCAGGATTGAGAAGGGCGCGGCGCTGTTCCCGCGGTACGAAGCGAAGTGATTCGTTTAGCGACGGCCCGCAGGGCCGTGCGTTCGGTGAGAAGCCCGCCGCATTGGGGCGGCGCTAAACGTGAGCGGCGCTAAACGGGAAACGGGGTGATGCCATGGTGTTGGCGTATCACGTCATCTTTGCGTGTTACGGATTCTGGTTGCCGAATGACCCGCGGGGTTCGTGGTCGGATTTCGTGCGGTCATATGAGTTGTATCAACATGGGGCGGCGACGAAGACAGACACGCGACGGTCGGTGGCGAGCGCAACCCATGATCGACAAGCACGCCTGGACGCGAAACGAACGTTGCGACATTCACCGGTACGGCTGACCGGCGAACAGGCGCGATGCGTTGGCATGGGGTTCGGCGAGCAGGTCCGCAAGTCGGCATACGTGGCATACGCCTGTTGCGTGATGCCGGATCACGTTCACCTGGTGCTGGGGCGAGGGAGCTATCCCGTCGAGCAGATGGTGAATCTGCTGAAGGGCGCGGCAACGCGGCGATTGGCCATTGGGCGCTCGCCATGGGCGCAGGGATTGTGGAAGGTGTTTCTTAATACCGCCCAAGACATCGAACGCGCCATCGGGTATGTCGAGGACAACCCGATTCGCGCGGGATTGAAAGGACAGCGATGGTCCTTCGTGATACCGTATGAGACGCACCGCCCTTCGGGCGGTCGCTCAACGATGAGGTAAATCATGATCGAACTCGGCGTCAATATCGACCACGTGGCCACGATTCGTCAGGCGCGGCGGACGTACGAGCCGGACCCGGTGTGGGCGGCGGCCGAGGCGCAACTCGGCGGTGCGGCGGGTATCACGGTGCATCTGCGCGAGGATCGGCGGCACATCCAGGATCACGATGTCCGCCGCATCAAAGACACCTGCCACGTGAAGTTGAATCTGGAGATGGCGGCGACGGACGAGATGATCGACATCGCCTGCGACATGAAGCCTCAGTTGGCGATGCTCGTGCCGGAGGGACGGCTGGAGATCACGACCGAAGGGGGCCTGGACGTGGCGGGACAGGCGGATCGGATGAAGCAGGTGGTGTCGAAGCTGAACGAGGCGGGGCTGATTGTCAGCGCGTTCATCGATCCTGATCCACACCAGGTGGAAGCGGCGGCCTCGGCGGGCTTCGGCGTGTGCGAGGTGCACACCGGTCCTTACGCCCATGCCTTTCACGACCACGGGCGGGACGCGGAAAGCCCGCGGGTGGCGGGAGAACTGAAGAAGGTGGCCGAGGCCGGTCGGCTGATCCGCGAAGCGGGGATGCGATTCAACGCCGGCCACGCGCTGAATTACGTGAACACCGCACCGATCGCCGCCCTGCCGGGGGTGCGCGAACTGCACATCGGCCACGCCATCGTCAGCCGCGCCGTGTTCATCGGCCTGCGCCAGGCCGTGCGGGAAATGCGCGAACTGATGGAACGCGCGGCAGGACCGTAGCGCTCAGCCGCCAGCTA
>CAYNCM010000149.1:0-4783 GCA_964395825.1 uncultured Planctomycetaceae bacterium | reverse complement strand
ACCGAGGTTGCCATCATGTCCCTGGCCGACATCGCCGAGTGCACGTCCGTGCGCGTCGCCGGCGACGACATGGACGAGGCGATCATCAACCACATGAAGAAAACGTACAACCTGATGGTCGGCGAGCAGACCGCCGAACGCCTCAAAATGGAAATCGGCACCGCCGCCCCCGTCGGCGACGAGACCACCATGGAAGTCCGCGGGCGCGATATGATCAGCGGCCTGCCCCGAAAAACCGTCGTCACCTCCGAGGAAATACGCGAGGCCCTGCAGGAACCCATCGCCGCCATCATCAACGTCGTCACCCGCACCCTCGAACGCGCCGAACCGGAACTGGCCGCCGATCTCGTGGACAACGGCATTATCCTCGCCGGCGGCGGGGCGCTGCTCCGCGGCATCGACGTGATCCTTTCCAACGCGACCGGCCTGGACGTGCGCATCGCCGACGATCCGCTGACCTGCGTCGCGCGAGGCACTTCCATCTACCTCGAAAACATCGAGGACTGGAAGGGTACCATGGAAAGCGACCTCGACGAAATCTGAACGAGCAGCGATCCCCGATCTCCAATCTTCGATCTGAAAGGCGGCACACAAGGCGCTGACTTGTCGATATGATGTCAGCGCGACGGACGGCGCAGATCGAACATCCTCCATCGAAGATTTCCATGCCCTCACCCAGTCTGCCAATGCGACGCGTGCTGATCGCCGCCGCTCTGGTCGCGGCGCTGGCCGGGTCGCTGGTCCCATCGCGGTTCAGCGGGTACGCGGCGAGGCTGGGGGATATGGTCAACTTCGCCCTGGCGCCGCTGAGTCATCCGCTGCATTACGCTTCGGCGTCGCTACGCGGGCAGTTCGACCCGCCGCCCGAAGACGCCCGCGTTTTGCTCACCCGCTGGGAGAACGCTCAGGAAACCGCCGCATCCATTATCCGCCTGCAGGAACAGGTCAACCGCCTCCGAATGGAAAACCGCATGCTTCGGAACATGCGCGAGCAGTTACGCGACCGGACCGGCCGCTATCGCTTTCCCACCGCCGGCGTGATCGCCCGCGCCGCCGATCCGGGGTCGACCATCCTCCAACTCAACCGCGGACGCAAGGACGGGCTGGGCGACGGTGTGCCCGCGGTCGACGGGGCGAACCTGGTCGGCCGCATCAGCCGCGCACGACGGCTGACCGCTTCCCTGCAACTGGTCACCGCGCCCGACATCCGGCTCGACGTGATCATCACCCCGAAACTCGCGCCGCTGTCCGAACTCGTGGCCGTGGACAGTCCGCTGTGCCAGCTCGACGTCGTCGATCACGATCGCTTCAGCGCCACCGTCCCGGTCGACGCGCCGGTCGGCATCGGCGATTACGCGCGGCTGGTCGACGCCGACTGGCCCGACAGCGTGCAGGGCATGATCGTCGGCAAGGTGACCGCCGTGGAACCGCTGCCCGACGATCCGCTGACCTGGAAATTCATGACCGTCGAACCGCGCGTGAACCTGCGCTACCTCCGCAGCGTCACGCTGATCGTTCCCCAGCGCGGGGATGAGGACTGACCGCCGCGCCGCGGCGGTCCAACAATCGGAACGCACCCGTGAACTGGTCGGTGTTCGCCATCTTCGCTTACCTGTTTCTCGCCCTGCGGGTAGGCGCTGCGCCGATGATGGAAATTCCCACCCGCTTCGGGCAGGTCGGCCCGCAGTTCGTGTTGCTGCTGGCGGTGGTGATCGGCATGTTCGCGCCTCATCGCGTCTGCTACCTGGCCTGGGTGATGCTCGGTCTGCTGGTCGACCTGACCACCGAATACGCCCGCGGCGGCGGGCCGGGATCGTTCGCCCTCGCCGGGCCGCACGTGCTCGGCTATCTCGCCGGGGCGGCGGTGATCCTGCAACTGCGCACCATGGTCTTCCGCCAGCATCCGTTCTCGATCGGTGTCGCGGTGGTGATCTGCGGCCTGGCGGTGGAGCTGATCGTCGTGCTGCTGTTCAGCTTACGCGGCATGTATGATCCGCTGGCCGGCTTCAGCGCCATGCCCCAGCTCGCCCTGCGCGGCATCAGCCTGCTTTACACCGGCCTGGTCGGCGTGATCCTCGCGATGCCGCTGGTCAGAGCGGTCGGCCTGTTCGGCTTCCCGACCTCCAACACCAAACGCCCCGTCCGCTGGGGAAGGTAGCCGACCCGACGCCGGCCTCAGAGGCCCAGCACGTTGAAGCCGGTGTCGACGTGGATGATTTCCCCGGTGATCCCGCTGGACTGATCGCTCAGCAGGAACACGGCGGTGTCGCCGACTTCTTCGCCTTCGATGTTGCGGCGCAAGGGGGCGCGCTTGGCATGGTGTTCGAACATGAAGCCGATGCCGCCGACGGCCATGGCCGCCAGCGTGCGCAGCGGTCCGCCGCTGATGGCGTTCAGACGGATGTTCTTCTCGCCCAGTTCCGCGGCGAGATAGCGCGTGGTGTGTTCAAGGGCGGCCTTGGCGATGCCCATGACGTTGTAGCCCGGCACGACCTTTTCCCCACCGTAATAGCTCATGGAAACGATCGACCCCCCGGCGGGCATCAACGGCACGGCGCGCTGGGTCATGGCCAGCAGGCTGTAGGCGCTGATGTCCAGGGCCTGGTTCCACGCGGCGCGGGGCGTGGCGTGGAAGTTGCCGATCTGCAGGTACGCCCGATCGGCGAACGCCACCGAATGCACGAGAAAATCGATCGGGCCGAAGTGGCTCTGGACCGCGGCGAACAGGGCGTCCAGGTCATCGTCATCGGCGACGTTGGCCGGGCACAGCCAGGGATCCTGGACGTTCAGTTCCTCCAGGGCCAGACGCACGCGGCGCTCCATCTTCTCTCCGGGCAGATGACTGAACCCGCACGTTGCCCCGGCTTCCAGCAATTGCTTGGTGATAAACCAGGCGTAACTGCGGTCGTTGGCCACGCCGAACACGAGGCCCTTCTTGCCGTCCATGATGCCCATGCGGTGCTCCCGCCTGAATCGGCGAATCGGTATGGCAAAGCGTAGGCGGGCCGAGCGGTCGCGGCAATCGCTTGGCGCATGGGAAGCTGACGGGGGACGTCCGGCCGGCAACCACCTCGAAACGCTCAGCCCGGTCGTCGACGTTTTCGAACCGCACGCTTTCGCCGTCGCCGGTGTGCCAGGCGATCGGTTGGCCTCGCGGGGGCGCGCCGTTGCCGTGGGCCGTCGAGGGGGCCCGCAGCGGGGCGAAGGCAGGCCCGCCCGTTGGGCCAGGCCACGCCCATTCCCAACCCGCCGCGCGGACCCGGCCGGCCCGACACCGACGCCCCAACAGGCCAACGCGCGCCTCCCAACGCACGCCGCCTGAACCGGGCCCGAAACCAAATGATCGGACGGATTGCCGCTTCAACGCCCCTGGTCGGCCGAAAACCGCCCCCCCGAAAGGAAATATGCGAAATCGGTTGACTTGGCCCCGGTTGGTGATATCTTTTATCCCAAGAGAGTGCGAAGGGGAGACGAGCTATACACCCCATCGCGACAACCGAATACCCGGTGGAGAGAACAGAGGCAGAGCTTGTCCTTTCAGTGACGGGGCGACGGTGGGTCCATTGGACCGGCTGAACCGTCTGCGACCTGTCCCGACCACGAGAGGCCGACGCTGAGGCTGATCGACACGCGCGGTCGACCTGCGGCCCCGATGGCCCGTGGCCCAACAGACTTCTCTCTCTCTCTACACCAGCCGCCCGCGTTGCTTCTTAAAAGACCAACGCGGGTTTTTTTCTGCCCCAGGACCCAAGCGCATCCCCTCCCACCGCTTACCTCGGCCATCATTTCCCCCTTCCCCCGCGAATTTCCTTGACGATCGGCCTTCGCGCGGCTAGGGTAAATACGGCTGGCGTAGTGCTTCCATCGGTCCCCGACGGGAACTGCGCGGCACGACATTCCGCCGACCCCAGTTTCCTCAGCCGGATGGCGAAGTAGAGAGCGCCATCCAAGGGATTCGGGAGAGAGCTCGCTGGTGGTAGAGAGAGCGCAGGCTGGGGAAAGAGAGAGGATCATCTCCGATCCTCTCTATTTTTTGCGCCACCCCAGCACCCTCCAAGCCCAAACGCAGCAAAGCTCTGGATGCCGCACCCCGGATTCCGCCGCCTGACCCCCGACCCTTGAGACCCGGGGCCATCGCAAATCGCGGTCCCCCCCCGGCCCCTCCCGGAGGCAAAGCGGTTACCGGCGATCGCCCCTTGAGACCTGAACCTTGCCCTTCAGCCGAACCTTTCCCCGCCCGATGGGGTATAATGCATGCAAAGGCCGCCCGCCCGGCGGTCGGGTTCTTTGACAATCGGGGCCGATCGGTATCGACCGGATGGTTGAGACTTGTCGTGGCACGTCGAGGAAGCTCGTTGGCCTCGTAAAAAAACGAGCACACTCATAACTGCCGATACTCATCAGTATCGCCTGGCTGCGTAAAGCAGTCACGTTCCGTCGCGGAATGCCCGCGGCTGCGGCGGAGCGACAATCAGCGGGATCGCCGGAGAGCCGACGCTTCCAGGCTTAGCTGGTTAAATTAAACGAAGCTGGACCCGAGGCAGGCTGTCGATGGCCGGCCGAGGGTTGAGATTAAATCAACGACTAAACGTGTAGAGGCGGCAGGTCGGTCATCACGGGACGCGGGTTCAATTCCCGCCGGCTCCATTCGACGAGTCCCCCCAACTCGTCTCCGTCAAGATCAAGGCCCGCCGTCGCATGGCGGTGGGCCTTGTGCGTTTGGGCCTATAAACAAAGGGGTTTCGCGACTTCGCCTCCGCCCCGCGACGCCAAACCACGTGAC
>CAYNCM010000148.1:0-4970 GCA_964395825.1 uncultured Planctomycetaceae bacterium | reverse complement strand
ACTCGGCCTACGCCATGTTCCTGCTGGAAGACGGGACGATGTGCCAGTTCAACAGTTCCTGGTGCACGCGGGTGCGGCGGGACGATCTGCTGACCGTGCAGGTGGACGGCGAAAAGGGCTCGGCGGTGGCGGGCCTGCGCGAAGTGCACGTGCAAAGCGCCGCGGAAACGCCCAAGCCCATCTGGAACCCCGACCTCCCGCAGCCGATCGACTTCTTCCGGGCCTGGCAGCAGGTGCCCAGCAACATCGAGTACGACAATGCGTTCAAGATTCAGTGGGAGCTGTTCCTGCGCCACGTGGCGATGGACGAACCGTTCGCCTGGACTTTGCGGGAAGGGGCGAAGGGGGTACAACTCGCGGAACTGGGGATGAAAAGCTGGACCGAGCGCACGTGGGTGGATGTGCCGGCCTTGTGAGGAGCGATCATGGCGGCATCGGTGATTGAGGATCTGTCGCGCTGTGCGATTCACACGTTCACGAACAAACCCTGGTCGTTGCGCCAGTGCATCGATGGCTATCGCGAAGCGGGCGTCGGGGCGCTGAGCGTCTGGCGGAACGTGATCACGCCCCGCGAAGGTGGGGTCTCGCCCGACGAAGCGGCAAAGATGCTGGCCGATGCGGGGATGGAAGTGCCGGCCCTGGTGCGAGGGGGGTTCTTCCCGGCGTTCGAGGAATCCAGGCGGCAGGAGGCGATCGACGAGAATCTTCGGTGCATCGACGAGGCGAAGACGATCGGGGCGGAGATGGTGGTCCTGGTGGTGGGGGCGGTGCCGGGAATGTCGCTGCCCGAAGCGCGGAAGCACACCGCGGTGGGGATCGCCTCGTCTCTGCAACACGCGCAGGATTGCGGGGTGAAGCTGGCGATCGAACCGCTGCACCCGATGTACGCGGCGAATCGTTCGTGCATCAATCGCATGGCCGAGGCAAGGGAAATCTGCGAAGCGATCGGCCATCCGATGCTGGGCATCGCGGTCGATGTGTATCACCTGTGGTGGGATGCGGATTTGAAGTGGGAAATCGACGTCGCGGGCGAGCAGGAAACGCTGTTCGCCTTTCACGTGTGCGACTGGCGGGTGGAAACGCGCAACATGCTGACCGACCGGGGACTGATGGGCGAGGGCTGCATCGACATCCCGACCATCCGCGGCTGGGTGGAGGACGCCGGCTTCCGCGGATACAACGAGGTTGAAATCTTTTCTGATGAATACTGGTCGATGGACCAGGCGGCATACGTGAAGAAGATCACCGAGGCATACCGGCGGGACGTGTGAGCGGCCGGGACGAAGGTGTTCGGCCTCCGCGTTCAGCGTTCGTGTGGCTTCGCCTGGTGGGCCGGCGATTCGTTCCGGCGGCGGCCGAGCGCGGCCAGAGCGGCGATAAGGCCTACCGCCAGACCCGCGCCGAACGTGATGGTCAGCAGAATCGCCCGCGGCATCGTGAGGGTCAGGAACAGAATCTTCGTTTCCACCTCTTCGGTGTTCTGCACGATGATGATGATTGCCACGACGAGCGCTACCGCCGCGGCGATGAGTTTGATCCTGGTCATGGTCGTCATGGCGCGGCCCCTTGGAGGTGGTGGTCCGCAGCATTGTAACGGATTCGCCGGGGTGGTTTGTCGCCGCGGCGATGTTCCCTTCGGGGCGGGGTGCGGCGGGCGGGGCGTTCGGATCGTCCCGGGGCAGGCGTCGGCCCGGTTGGCCGGTCGACCGACTCGGGGCTATCATCGTTCGAACGCATCGAGTTCAGCGCGAGCAATCAACCATGAAGACCATCCATGAAGAGGCCCGCCAGACGCCTGTCGTGCGTGAAACGGAGGTGCTGGTCTGCGGCGGAGGGCCGGCCGGGGTGTGCGCGGCGATCGCCGCCGGCCGGACCGGCGCCGACGTGACCCTCCTCGAAGCCCACGGCTGCCTCGGCGGCATCTGGACCAGCGGCCTGCTCGCCTGGGTGCTCGACAAGGACAACAAGGTCGGCCTGATGCGGCAGATCACCAGCCGACTCGATGACCGCAACGCCCGCCGACACAACGCCTACGACGTCGAGTTGATGAAGCGGGTGCTCGAACAGATGTGCGCCGAAGCGAATGTGCAGGTGCGCTACCACACCCGCGTTTGCGCCGGGGGCCGCGATGAGCACAATCGCCTGGCCGCGGCCATCACCGAAAGCAAGAGCGGCCGCGAGGCCTGGGCGGCGAAGGTGTTCGTCGATTGCACGGGCGACGGCGACCTGGCCGCGCGAAGCGGTTGCGGATTCGAGTTCGGCCAGGAGGAAACAGGCCGGACGCAGCCGATGTCGATGATCTGCCTGATCACCGGCATCGACCCCGACCAGACCCGGCCGTTTCACGATCGCGCCGACGGACCGTGGGCCCAACCCAAGGACGCGCTGATGGCCGAGTTTCGCAAGGCCGGCCTTGAATCGTCTTACGGCAAGCCCACCATCTTCCACCTGTACGATGACCTGTACATCTGGATGATCAACCACGAGTACGGCGTCAGCGGGCTCGACGCGCAGGACATCACCGACGCCACGCTGCGGGCCCGGGCCGAACTGCACACGCTGATCGACGGGTTGCGGTCGCTGGGCGGGTGCTGGGCGAACATCCGTATCGTCGCCACGCCGGAACAGATCGGCGTGCGCGAAGGGCGGCGCATCCACGGGCGCTACACCGTCGACACGAATGACCTGGCCACCGGCGCGCGGTTTGACGATGCGGTCTGCCGCGTGACGTTCGGGGTGGACGTGCATGCGCTCGACCCGAAGAAGAACAAGGGCATCGATGGCATGGGCGTCAAGGCTCAGCCGTACGACATTCCCCTGCGGGCGCTGATCGCGAAGGATGTGGATGGGCTGATGATGGCCGGGCGATGCATCAGCGGGGATTTTCTCGCCCATTCCAGCTACCGCGTGACCGGCAACGCCGTGGCCATGGGCCAGGCCGCCGGCGCTGGCGCCGCTGTCGCCGCGAAGGCCGGTGACCTGCCGCACGAAGTGCCGTTCGAAAATGTCAAAGCCGCGATGGAGACGCTGTGAGAATTCAACCCACCGAACAGATCGAAGCCAAACCCGTGAACATGGACGGCGCCGAGGGCGTCACGATGCGCCTGTTGATCGGCCGGGAGCACGGCGCGCCGAACTTCGCCATGCGCCAGTTCACCGTCCGGCCGGGCGGCCATACGCCCCGCCACCGCCACAACTACGAACATGAAGTCTATATCCTCGACGGAAAGGGCGTCGTCCACTGCCAGGGGCAGGACCACGCGATCGCCGCCGGTCACGTCCTGCTCGTTCCCGACAACGCCGAACACCAGTTCACCGCCGCCCGCGATGAGGGCTTGACGTTCCTCTGCCTCGTGCCCGTCCAGTTCAACGGCGACGACTGCTCAACCCGACCCACCCCCGGAAGCTGAACGCGCAGGCCCGTTCCGCCCGATTCGCTCATCCCCCGTCCGACTCGATCACGATTCCGTCGTAGCCGAGAAACACGTGCTCCGGCAGCCGGCTTTCGAGGTCGGCATGGCGGATGTCGTGGGCGATGTGCGTCAGGTAGGCCCGGCGGGGGCGAAGCTGATCGATCACGGCCAGCGCCTGGTCCACCGTCATGTGCGTCGGGTGATGCCGATACCGCAGCGCGTCGATCACCAGCACGTCCAGCTCTTCCAGCAGACGCCAGCTCCCCGAGGCAACGGAGGAGCAATCCGTGCAGTAGGCCATCTCCCCGATGCGGAAACCGAGAATCGGCAGTTTCCCGTGCAACAGTCGGATCGGCAGCCACGATTGGCCGGCAATTTCGAACCGCTCGCCCGGCTCGATCGGGTGAGCGATCAGCCTGGGAACGAACGAAGCATTGATGTTCTTGTGCGGATCGAAGATGTACTCAAACGTCCGCCCGAGCCACGCGATCAGACGAGGTTCGGCGTAGATATCCACCGCCTGTTGCTGCACGGCGTTGAAACGCCGCAGGTCGTCGATCCCGAAAATGTGGTCGGCGTGGTTGTGCGTGTAGACCACCCCGTCGATCGCCATCACGCGATGGCGGACCATCTGATGGCGCAGCTCGGGGGATGTGTCGATCAGCACGGTGTGCGTGAGGCCGGCTGCGTCCGAATGCTGGACCATGGCCGCGGGACGGTCGCGCCGATCACGCGGGTCGGTCGACGTGCAGACCTCGCACTCGCAGCCGATCATCGGAACACCGGCGCTGGTCCCCGTGCCGAGAAGGGTGAGCTTGATCGCCATGCGACCAGTGTAGAACAAAACGGCTCGCCCGGCCCTCAGACCGGCCACCCGCCGGACGCTGGCATCCCAGCCGCTTCGTCCCTCTCGCGGCGACCCGCGCCGACAGCGAAAGCCCTCGCAGCGACGGGCAAAGCCTTGACCGGCCCGACGATGGGTTCTATCTTACACCACAGGCCGGGCGATTAGCTCAGTTGGCTAGAGCGCATGCTCGACAAGCATGAGGTCACTGGTTCGAGCCCAGTATCGCCCATTTACGAATCGTGCCCCCGCATCGGTCCCTTTGGCGAGGTTCGTCGGCCGGGGACCTTCTCATTTTCCGCTTGACACCGCCCCCGTGAAGGGGGCGATGCCTCGTCGCGCATGTCGTCGTGCAGACGACGGATGTTTCAATCCGCGCCCCCGTGAAGGGGGCGATCTCGCACAAGCTGGTCTTGCCACTGCCGCGCGGCATGTTTCAATCCGCGCCCCCGTGAAGGGGGCGATGCACCGTGATGTCCGTCTCATTCGGGCTGACGCTGTTTCAATCCGCGCCCCCGTGAAGGGGGCGATGCCGGGCCCATCAGCAACTACTCATCGGCCAGGCGGTTTCAATCCGCGCCCCCGTGAAGGGGGCGATCGGTCCCTTCGGTTTTCTTCTGCGTTGCCATTGAATGTTTCAATCCGCGCCCCCGTGAAGGGGGCGATTCGCCGAACGCGAGGCGAAGAAGCGGGCAGATGAAGTTTCAATCCGC
>CAYNCM010000147.1:0-5024 GCA_964395825.1 uncultured Planctomycetaceae bacterium | reverse complement strand
GGACGTGATCGACCTGAACATGGGCAACCCCAACGATCCGACGCCGCCGGCGATCGTGGCCAAGCTCTCCGAGGCCGCCGCCGACCTGCGGAACCAGCGCTACAGCGCCTCGGCCGGCGTGTTCAACTTGCGCCGCGAAGTCGCCCGCAAGTACCATCGCCTCTGGAATGTCGAACTCGATCCTGACCGCGAAGTGATCGCCACGATCGGGTCCAAGGAGGGCTTCAGCCACCTGATGCTGGCGCTGCTGGGGCCGGGGGATACGGCGGTCGTTGGCGATCCGGCGTTTCAGATTCACACCTACGCCGTGCACCTGGCCGGCGGCAACGTCATCAAGGTGCCGCTGGGCAACGACCAGGCGTTCCTCGATCGCGTCGAGCACGTGCTGCACAACCTTTATCCAAAGCCCAAGGTGCTGATCTTCAACTACCCGCACAACCCCACCGCCATGTGCGTGGAGCGGGACTTCTGGGTGAAGGTGGTCGAGATGGCCAAACGCCACGAGGTCATGATCGTCAGCGACTTCGCCTACGGGCAGACGTGCTTCGACGGCTACAAGGCGCCCTCGTTCCTGCAGGCGCCGGGTGCCAAGCAAGTGGGCGTCGAGTTCACCACCATGAGCAAGGCTTACAACATGGCCGGCTGGCGCATCGGCTTCTGCTGCGGGAACCAGGAGATGATCCGCGCCCTGGCCACGGTCAAGGGCTATTACGACTATGGCATTTTCCAGGCGGTGCAGATCGCCTCGATCATCGCCATGCGCGAACACGACGCCGACGTCGAGAAGCAGGCGGAAGTCTACCAGCAGCGACGCGACCTGATCGTGGCATTAGCCCGCCGGCTCGGCTGGGAGGTCGAGCCGCCCAAGGCCACCATGTTCGTCTGGGCGAAGGTCAATCCCGAACACCTCGAGCCGTACGGCGGCAGCACGATCGAGTTCTGCCTGGACATGGTCGACCGGGCGGAGGTGGCGATGACCCCCGGCGGCGGGTTCGGCGAACTGGGCGAAGGCTACGTCCGCATCGCCATGGTCGAGAACAACCACCGCATTCGCCAGGCCTTCCGGCAACTCGACCGCGTGCTGAACAAGGGCTGGAAGACGTGTAATTCGCAGTAGTAGGATGTGTTCGAAGCGATTGTCGCGGTCGCTGTTCTGGTGCTGCGAGCTGTTAGCTCGCAGCTATGCCTGAACGATTCATTGTAGCCGCGAGCTGTTAGTTCGCAGCTATGACTGAGCGATTCATTGATGCCGCGAGCAAACCTGCTCGCGGCATCACCGTTCGCGCCAGTATCTGCCTCGATGACGAGGCAGATACGTGCTCGCCAGATGATCGAAGTGCTTGCGATCGGTCACGCGCTTGCGGCTGCCGCCGCGCCCGAACCATGGGCGCTTGCCGGCCTCACGATTCAGTCGCCGCGTCAGCGATTGCTTGATCGCGGCGTGAACCTGGTCCCACGGTCGGTACTCGCGCCAACTGACGATCAGGTGTACATGCGTGGGTGTGGCGACGGCCGCGTGCAGTCGCCAGTCTTGCCGCTGTGACGCCACCCGCAACTCGTTGATGATGATGTCTTGTTGAGCCGGGTTCAGCATGATCGTGTCATGCGTGGCACGGTCACGGTAGATCTGGGCGAGATGGTGGTTGGTCTTCTGGATGCCTTGACCTCTCGCGACGTAGCCCTCCGGGCGATCCGGCATCCAACTGCCGTAGGTGTGGAAGGTGAACAGGTAGCAGGCCATGACGCACCCCGCGATGAGCGCTGCGAGCTGTTAGTTCGCAGCTATGCCTGAGCGATTCATTGTAGCTGCGAGCAAACCTGCTCGCAGCATCCTGCTATAATACCGCCATGTCCAAGAACATCCCCCTCAATCTCGTCATCCCCGATGACCAACTCGACGTGAAAGACGTGATCCGCACCGTCGATTCGGCCTATTCACCGACCGGCGGGTTGACCATCCTCCACGGCAACCTCGCGCCCGAGGGCGCGGTGGTCAAGACGGCCGGCGTCGATGCGAAGATGCTGAAGTTCGAAGGTCCGGCGGTGATCTTCGAATCGCAGGACGAGGCGTGCGAGGGCATTCTCGCGGGCAAGGTCAAGGCCGGCGACTGCGTGGTCATCCGCAACGAAGGCCCCAGGGGCGGACCGGGCATGCAGGAAATGCTTGCTCCGACCAGCTACATCATGGGCCAGAACCTCGGCGAAAGCGTCGCCCTCGTCACGGACGGCCGGTTCTCCGGCGGCACGCGCGGCGCCTGCATCGGCCACGTCAGCCCCGAAGCCGCCGCTGGCGGACCGATCGGCCTGCTCCAAGACGGCGACATCGTTCAGATCGACATCCCCGCCGGCACGCTCAACGTCAAGTTGACCGAAGCGGAACTGGCTGAACGGGCCAAACACTTCACGCCGCTGAGGCGCGACGTGGTGGGTTACCTCCAGCGCTACGCTGCCGCGGCCACCAGCGCCAGCCAGGGTGGTGTGTTGAAGGTGGAATGACCCTCGAAAAGGGCAAGTTGCGCGCCGGGGGCGCTCACTTCATGCCGACCGCCGTGACCACTTCGAGAACCGCCGGGTGCAGTTTGCCGTTGGTGACGATCATGCCGCGGTTTTCTTTCAGGCCCCAGCCCTGGGTGAAGTCGAGCGGCTTGCCGGTGAGGTCGGTCACGGTTCCGCCGGCTTCGGCCACGCACAGCGCGCCGCCGGCGTGGTCCCAGATCTTCTCCACGTAATCGGCGCGGGTGGGCAGGCGGAGGTAGATGTCCGCCTCGCCGCGGGCGACGATGGCATACTTCGCCTGCGAGTCCAGCCGCACGCTTTGGGCGGTGATGCCCAGGCGCTCGGCGATCTGTTGCGAATGGCCGTGCGAGGTGTGACCGGATTCAACCGATTCGCAAAGCCGCGCCTCGGCGGGGTCGGCAGTGGCGCTGACCCGGATCGGCCGGCGATCGCCATCGCCATCCATCGACTGCACGAACGCCCCTTGTCCCTTGACCGCCGTGAACAGGGCGCCGGGGGCGTCACTTCCGCTGGTGGCGAGGTTCGGGCAGCCCAAAACCGCGACCGTCAGTTCACCGTCCACGATCAGGCACAGCGAGATGGCGTATTGCTCTTTCCGCAGGAAGCCCTTGGTGCCGTCGATCGGGTCGAGCGTCCAGAACCGATTGGCGAATGCCTTCGCGCCGCCGTGGTCGATCCACTGACAGGCGGTGTCGGCATCGGCTTCGGGACGAATCTCCGCCACGCGCTTCGCCACGCGGGCGAGCAGTTCGGCGTTGTCGCCTTCGCGCAGTTCGGTCGAATCTTCCTCGGCGATCACCGGATCGTCGGCAAACGCCTCGTGCAAAGCGCGACAAACCAGGGCCTGGCTGCCGAAGTCGGCGACGGTGACGGGGCTGCGGTCCTTCTTCTCCAGCACGGCCGGGGTGATCTGGGCCTGCACGGCCCGGCAAAGCCGCGCGGCTTCGACCACCGCCCGCCGGGCGACTTCCCGTTCTCGTTCGTACGGATGGCTCATCGGCGACTCCGGGCAACGGGCGTGAAGCGTTGAGTATACCCGCTGTCGGAGCGACCTGCTTAAGCCGGTCGCCCCATCGGCGCCGTGGCCGGCGCGCCGCACATGGACCGGCCCACCGCCTCGGCGACACGGGTCATCGTGCGCATCATCTCGTCCAACGTGTCGAGCGTCACCGATTGGGCGCCGTCGGTCATGGCGTGCTGCGGGTCGTGATGCGCTTCGATCAGCACCGCGTCGGCACCGGCGGCGACGCATGCGCTGGCCATCCGCGGCACCAGGTGCGCGTGCCCCGTGCCGTGCGACGGATCGGCCACCACCGGCAGGTGACTGCGTTGATGCAGTTCGATCACCGACGCCAGGCTCAGCGTGTTGCGGACATGGTTCTCGAACGTGCGGATGCCGCGCTCGCACAGAATCACATCCTGGTTGCCGCCGTCGAGGATGTACTCCGCGGCCAGCAGATATTCGTCCAGCGTCATCGCCATGCCTCGCTTGTAAAGGATCGGCTTGCCGCACGCGCCGCATGCTTCGAGCAACCGGTAGTTCTGCGCGTTGCGCGTGCCGATCTGCAGGCAGTCGGCGTAGCGGGCGACCAGGTCCACGTCCTCCGGACTGACCACCTCGGTGACGATGGCCAGGCCGGTCTCCTGCCGCGCCGCGGCCAGAATCTTGAGCCCTTCTTCGCCGAGCCCCTGGAAAGCGTAGGGACTGGTGCGCGGCTTGAACGCCCCGCCCCGCAGGGCCGTACACCCGGCGGCCTTGACCCGCCGCGCGATCGTCATCAGTTGCGATTCGCTCTCCACGCTGCACGGACCGGCGGTCGCCTGGACCTGTTCGCCGCCGATCACGCAACGCTCGTTCAGCGCGATGATCGTACGTTCGGGTTTGACCTCGCTGCTCGACAGCTTGTAGGGCGAGAGAATGTTGACGACCTTCTGCACGCCGTCGAAACGCTCGAAAACGCGCCGGTCCTTCTTGCGGTCGTCGCCGATCACCGCGATGACGGTCAGTTCGCTGCCCACGATGGTCTGGTTCTTGAGTCCCATTTCGTGCACCATGGCGATGACCTTGTTGATCTGCGCCTCGGTGGCATCGGGCTTCATGACAACGATCATGACGAGTCTCCTTGGTGGGCGGCCGGCCCAAATGAAAAACCCCGATGCTTCGCGTTCCGCATCGGGGTTCGGGGGCTGATTAAAATTCAGCGTGGTTCAGGCGATACCCCTGTGCGGAACTTGGCCGCTAAAGTCGTAAAACCAGAACCAGAAGGTGCGATGAATCACGTTCGTATCTCCACCCGCTATTATGCGCCGCGGATCGGGCAAGTCAAACCGTGCAGGTTCAATTCCTGTTATCGGCCGATCGCGCCCTGCTTTGCCGCCGCTTCGACTTCGGTCGGCGGTTCGGGCGGCCGAAGGACCGCGCCTTCCATGGCGAGCGGGTCACGTTCCTCCCCGCACGCTCGGTCACCGGTGAATTCGGCGGGAACCTACTACCTGGAAGTGTTGGA
>CAYNCM010000146.1:0-5079 GCA_964395825.1 uncultured Planctomycetaceae bacterium | reverse complement strand
TCCACCGCCCAATGCCCCCTGGTCAATACGCAGGGGAAAGTCCGACAGACTGTTAATGAACTCGTGCTCGGCTGTGGTTGCCGCCCGGCCGGGCGGCAATCACAGGGCTGATCCTGGAACTTTCTGGGATCACTTCCATGATACAAGGGGTTAGCGTCATTGGCCGCGCTGGGCGAGTTGGATCATCGCGGCGATGCCATCGATCATCACCGGGAGGTTGAACACGTCCGCCCGATGTCCGTGTGCCCAGACGGCAACGTTGCGATGAGCCCGGGCCTGCCACGCAGCGGGACTCTCGCTGCCGTCGGGCATGCGCGCGGTGGCGATCCGGTCCACCGGGTGTGATTCGTGCAGACGAACGTAAACCTCGTCGCGCGGGATCCAGTGCTGATCCCACGTGGCGGGAAAAAGCTCGGGCATGTTGACGATCACGTCGCATGGCACGTGCGGGTGACCGGAAGCCGGGGCGATGTCCTCATCCCCCCACACCCAGTGCACGCCGATCCACGCGCGGAAAGCCGGCCAATCATCAAACGCGCCGATGCCACAGTGCACCACGACCAGCGGCTTGCCCGATTCCACAAAGTCCGAGAGCAGCTTCCGCGTCGCGGCGTCGCTCTTGCGTTGCGTGTGATAGAGCAGAATCACGTCGATGCCATCGAGGTCGGCTTCGCCCAGGCCACGCTCTTCCGCCTTGACGCATCGCACCTCGTCGGCGCCCATCGCGGCCGCGGCATGGAGCACGCCGTCGCGGCCGCTGAACCCGGTCGCGGGGTCCTCATGATGGTTGTCGGCATAGACAAGCACCTTGCCCGGCGTCCAGCGGGGCTTCGGCGGATGCTGGGGGATTTCCAGCGGGGCGTAACCGATGTTGGTCGGCAGCGTGACCCACTTCATGGTGCGGGCCGACTCGTGGATGGCGAAGACAGTTCGCGTCGACTCGGCGCTGCGCTGTGCGTCGAGGAGGGTCGTGCCATCGTTTTCAATCGCATCGAACAGGTCGGCCACAAGCCCCGCGAACCCGCCGAGCCCCGAATCGGGTTTCTCGATCGAGTGGCCCTTGCGGGTGAACAGTTCCACACCCTGACCGGAGGCTCGGGCGTAGCCATGGTCACCGCGGAGGTGGAGCATGCCCAGCTCGAGTTCGTCCGGGCCGGTGATGAAGGTCGCCTGCCTGCCTTCGGGGTACTCGGCCAGGGCCAGACAGTCATCGCCGATCGCGTGCTGGTACCGCCGCTTGCCCGTTTCGTTCACACCGGCGAGGACCCGGGTCGGCAGCGCATCAAACAGGAACGACGCCAGATCCACCCAGTGCACGGACCACGAGAGCATGTCCCACCCGTCGCCGACGCGGGCTTCGAGCACGAGCTTCTGGCCAAGGCTGCCCGCGTCAATGAGGCGTTTGAGCAGTTGCATGGCCGGCTCGTAGCAACGCTGATGAGCGACGGTGAGCCTGACGCCCTTCTGCTTGCAGGTCGCGACCATTTCGTCGATTTCGCTCGGGTCCATCGCGAGCGGCTTCTCGCAGATGATGCCTTCCACCCCTGCGTTGGCTGCCTCGATGACCATGGAATGATGCAGCGCCGGCCAAGTGCAGACACTGACGACGTCGGGCGCGATCACCTCGTACAACGCCGCGGTCGAGGAGAAGAGTTGATCGTCGGGCAGCTTGAACTTGTCGCCGAACGCCTTGAGGTTCTCCGCGTTGGGATCGACGCCGAACAGCTTCGCGTCGGCAGCGCCCTGGACGTAGCCGGTGCCGTGGGCGTGACCGATGGCGAACCCCTCGTAGCCTTCGACGGCCTTACCGCAGCCGAGCACGGCGGCGGTGCGGGTGGATGAGGATGCGGGCATATTCGTTCTCCGGGGTCGGGTGTTCAAAAAAGTCTGTTGATGCAATGGGCGCTCGCCCTGGCGTCTGTGCGTGAGGCTATCCCCACCACCGGCGCAGCCGGTCGGCGGAGGTCTTCACGGCGTCGGGGCCTGCGATTTCCAGCGTGGTCGGGCCGTCGAAGCCCGCGTCCTGCAGCGCCTTGACGATCAGTTCAATGCCGACCACCCCCTCACCGAGCGCGATCGTCGCCATGCCACAGCCGAACATCTTCCCGCGCTTCGCTTCCATCGACGCGGGCATGTCCTTCCAGTGAACGTGCCTGATCCGCTGGCCGAACCGCGTGATGTAGTCGAGCGGATCGGCGCCGCCGAGCCAGGCGTTGCCGGTGTCGAGGTTGATGCCGACGGTCTCCGGTCGGCCGAGCGCATCGAGCAGTTCGGCGAGGGCGGCCACGTCATCGGTCACGACGCCATGCGGCTCGAGCAGGACTTCGATGCCCAGCGACTCGGCCCACTGCAGGGGCACTTCAAGCCGCTCGCGGATCGCGAACAGTCGCTGGTCGTGGGTCAGGGCATGGCCGAACTCGGTCTTGGGGTCGCCCTCGGTGGTGATCACCTGCTTGATGCCCAGAAAGTGGGCGAGCTTGATCGCCTTGATGATCTGGTGGGTGCAGTAAACGTCCGGGCTGACCGGGTCAAGCAGGTTGGCATGGGCGCAGACGGCGGTGAGCTGGAGCCCGGTCTGCCCCACCATCTCGCGGATGCGGTGCGGGTGCGACTGGAGGCTGATCGAGGCGGAAAACCCGAACTCCGTGCCGAGCGTGGCGCCATCGTGATTGTCAGTCAGGTCAGCGTAGTCGAAGCCCATCTCGCGGATGGCCTGAAATTGACGCTGCATCGGCGTGAACGGTTCGACGAGGGCGAAGCATCCGATCTTCATGATCATCTCCAGAGCAGAACTGTGAGCATCGTACGAGCAGGCTACCCGGGCGTCTCACGGTTTGCTTTTCGAATGTTCCGACGGTAAATCATGCAAATGGCCTCCATCGACACCGCCATCGTCAGTGCCGGGCACTGGCCGCCTCACAAACGGCGAGAACTGCCGCTGCACACCGACACGGGACTGGAACTGATCCTCGTGCAGCATGGCTCAGCGTATTGGCGGATCGACGACCGCGTCGAACATGTCCCCGCGGGCTGCGTGTTCTACTCGTTCCCCTGGCAGGTCCATGGCGGCTTGCACGAGCAGGAGCCCGGGCTCGAATTGCACTTCGTGACGCTTCGGCTCGATCGGCCCCGACCGCGACCGGCGAAGCGGTTCGAGTTTCACCCGTCACTGGGCTTTGCGCCCGAGGTGGGCCGACGCATCTGTCGCACGCTTTGCGAAAACTCCGATCGCGCGGTGCCGGCCAGCGACGAACTGGTGTGGTGGATCGTGCAAGGTGTCACGGAGCATCGGCGAAATGGCGCCACGACCGAATCGCACGAAGCCACGCTGGCGCGGGGCGCGGCCGTGGAACTGACCCGGTGCGTCGAAGCGGGCAGGTCGGCCGAGGACGACCCGACCCAAAGGGAGCAGATGGTGCGACGGTTCCTGGTCGAACTGGAATCCCGTCTGGACGAGCCTTGGACGCTGGAGTCGATGGCGAAACAGTGCGGGCTGGGACGAACGCGATTCAGCGAGTGGGTCAAACGCCTGACGGGCGACCCGCCGATCATGGCGCTGAACCGGATGCGGGTCCGCCATGCGCAGTACCTGCTGCGAGCAACGCCGCGGAGCGTGCTGGAGATCGCACTGGCGGTGGGATTCCAGAGCCACGCCTATTTCACACGGGTGTTCGCAGCCTACGCGGGGCAGTCTCCGACGCGGTACCGCGCCGCGCAGGGCCGGTAGCCGGGCCAGCCGAAGCGAGCACGGAGACGGGCAAGCCACTGATAGAGGCTATGTGCCGGGCTGACGCAGCCGCGGCGCGTCAAAGGGCCGCTGAGTGTTAAGCTCCAAGTGTTCGTTCACCACTTTCACCAGAAAGGAGCTGGCCATGTCAGCGACCCCGACTCACGATTCTACCAGGGATTCGGCTCGCAGTTCGACCACCGATTCGCCACGTTTGTACCTGGCGTTCGAACTGGGCTGGGGTCAGTGGAAGCTGGGCTGGGTGGCAAGCCGTGGCGGCGGACCATCCCGGCGCGCGACCTGGACACCCTGCAAGAGGCCATCCCGATACGCCGGCGTGTTGTACACTGCGGGGGTGAATTGGCGGCTTCGTCAACATGCGGCGGTTCATTTTTCGCACATCGGCAACCGTAAGCAGCGGGAGCATGCAGCGGAGATGGCTCTGATTGCGCGCTACTTCGATGGCAAAACCGATGGGTTTTTCGTGGAGGTCGGTGCGAACGATCCGGTCCTGTTCAGCCAAACACATCATCTGGAGCAGCTCGGCTGGTCGGGCCTGCTGATCGAACCGATCCCCGAATTGTGTGAACAGCTCACGTCGCAGCGACCACGATCCAAGGTGGTCGCCGCCGCGTGCTCGAGCGCGGAACGGGTCGGCACCGCGACGTTTCATGTGGCCCGGAACACCGCTCAATCGACGTTTGCCCCGGACACCGCCACGACGGGGATTCAGTACATGCGAACCATTGACGTGTCGGTGCGGACGCTGGATGAAATCCTTGACACCCACGGCGCACGGGCGATTGACTTTGTGTCGGTGGATGTGGAGGGGTTTCAACTGGATGTGCTGCGCGGGTTGGATCTGCAGCGTCATCAGCCGGCCCTGTTATTGATTGAGGATCATCTGCTGGACTTGCGCACGCACCGCTGGGTCACGCAGCGGGGTTATCAACTGGTCAAACGCACGGGCCTGAACAACTGGTACATCCCCGCGGGTCGCCCCTTTGCGATGGCTGATCGCGCCGAACGATTTGCGCTGTGGCGAAAGATGTACCTGCGTATGCCAATGCGGATACTCAGGCACGCGATCCGAAAGCGCCTCGGCAAATGATCGATCGTTCCTCCCTCACGCCCCAAGCCCCCGACGCTCCGGCGCCGGGGACACGGCTGCGTGAAGGCAAAGTTCTTGGCGTGGTCGTCGCGGTTGTGGGCGGCGACATTGAACAGCATCAGACGACACAAGCGCAGCAAGTCGGCGTGGTTGCGCGTCAGGGCCGGCGTCACCTTGAACAGGTCGGCCTAGTCGGTTGAGGGGATGCGGAAGTTGGCATGGATCGACGTGGCCGCGGCCT
>CAYNCM010000145.1:0-5103 GCA_964395825.1 uncultured Planctomycetaceae bacterium | reverse complement strand
AAGACGCCGCGCTGCCGTCCGGCGGCGAGGTCGCCGAGGGCGAACCGCTCGTCACCCCGGGCATGAACTGGTTCGTCCTGCGCGTCGCTTCCAACAAGGAAGACTCGGTCCGCGAAACCCTGCTCCGCAAGATCAAGATCGAGGGCATGCCCCACCTGGTCAACCGCATCCTCGTGCCCACCGAAAAAATCCGCACCATGAAGGGCGGCAAGCAGAAGGTCACCGAGCGCAAGCTCTACCCCGGCTATGTCTTCGTGGAAATGAAACTCGAAGACGACGGCCGCATCCCCCAGGACGTGTTCTTCCTCATCAAGGAAACGACCGGCGTGGGCGATTTCATCGGCACGGCGGGCCGGCCCGCCCCCATGCAGCCGCACGAAGTCGAGAAGATGGTCATTGCCAGCCGCAAGCCCGAAGAGGAACCCGAAGTCAAGATGGAGTTCCAGCCGGGCGATCCGGTCAAGATCAAGGAAGGCCCGTTCGAGAACATGGAAGGCACGGTCGACACGCTGCTGCCCGAGCAGGGCAAGGTGCGTGTGATCGTGACCATCTTCGGCCGGGCCACCCCTGTCGAAATGGAATACTGGCTCGTCGAACGCGCCGATCAGTAGCCTCCTGTTCCCTCTCCCCGAAACCGCCAAGCCCCAGGCACAAGCCCGGGGCTGTTTCATGGGCGAACCACGCCACCCATCGTGCCTACAATGCCACGTTCGAGCACACGCTCGCCAGGAGCAACCCATGCGCACTTCCCTCGCCGTCCTGATGATTGCCGCGGCAGCGCTGGCCGGATGCAGCGCCGACCACAGCTCGACCACGGCCTCACCATCCCCGTCGCCTTCCTGGTCGCCCGGGGTGGCCGAATCGGCCGACGCCGTGCACCCCGCGCCCGTCGGTGCGGACGCACCGACCGACGTGCTGCGCACGGTCGACGGTGAGACGTTCGACCTGGCCGCCGCCTACGCCGCTTCGCCCACGGTGCTCGTTTTCTACCGCGGGGGATGGTGCCCCTACTGCAACCGGCACCTGGCCGACCTGGCCCGCATGGAGTCCGAACTCAACGGCATGGGCGTGCAACTGCTGGCGATCAGCCCCGATCACCCCGGCGAATTGCGGAAGACGCTGACCGACAAGCCGCTTGGTTACACGCTGCTGTCCGACAGCGACATGGCGCTGTCCCGGGCGTTCGGCCTGGCGTTCCGGGTCGACGATGCAACGCTGACGAAGTACGACGAGTACGGCATCGACCTGGAAGCCGCGGCCGGCGGGCTTTCTCATCATCTCCTGCCCGTGCCCGCGGTCTACGTGGTCGACCGGCGGGGCGTGATTCGATTTGCCCACTGGGATGCGAACTACCGCGAGCGGCTGGACGGGGATGCCGTGCTCGCCGCCGCCCGGCAGGCCCTCGGGAAGTGAGCGTCGCGTCGACCGTCTGACGGGTCACCTGACTGGCGGGATTGTGATAACATGACCTCGTTCCGATCCCATCAGGAGCGATGAACATGCTGCGGAACCTGGCCCTGCTGGCGTGTGGGCTCATGCTCACCGGTTGCACCACGTGGGTGAACATCCCCGCCCAGCGGGGCGACATGGCGGTGCACAATCCCAACGACCGCACGGCGCGTGAGGTGATGGCCATGGCCCTGGCGCGGGTGGTGGTCGACAACGACCAGCCCGCCCCTTACGCCATCGACCTGCCGGACGGCGCGCACGGTTCGACCTATCAGCAGATCATCGCGAAGCTGCCCGAAGGCGCCGCGCCGCGCGATGATGCGGCCGCCGCCGTGCCGGTCTACCGCGTCAAGCAGGTCCAGGTGCGTGGCTGGCAGGGGCAGGTCGACCTGATTCCCCCGTCGACCGGCGGATCGGCCCAACTGATGAGCGTCTACCTCAAGCGCGACTGGCACGGGTGGTTCGCCACCCGCACCCACCTGTGGCGCATGCCGGTCATCAACGCCCTGCGCATCAGCCGCCCCATGACCCCGCCCGGTATGGCCCCCATCCCCCATCGCGATTTCGACCCCGGGCCCGCGGAAGAGGACTGATCGCACACGTGCAGCCGGGGGGTGCCGATTCCCGTTTGTCGATCGGGTTGTGGCGCGCCAATCATCGACAAGATGAAAAACCGGACGGCGGCTGGTTGGCCGACGCCCGGTCAGATGAGCAGGCAACACAACCCTCGGTGACGCCTGTGGTCGCTCAGTCGTAGATCGGCGAGAGGAACTGGATCGACGTTTCGATCGTGAAGTTACTCTCCACTAGGTGGCGTTCGGCGAAGAAAAAGTCGAAGTCGTAGGTCTGGCCGGGCACCAGACCGAGTTGCTCGGCGATCTCGTCCACGTCCACCACGCCGTACACTTCCGCGTGCACGCCGCCCAGATCCACTACGAGTTGGTCGTTGATGTAGACCCACACATCGTCGTCCCCGGAGAAGCTGAACACCATCGGGTCGCGGTCGGCCGGATCGGTGTAGGTGAACTTGGTGTGAATCTCGTAGGTGAAGTGGTAGTTGTGGCTGTTGCCTTCGTTGCCGAACATCCGCCCGTCGAGCGGAAAGAACGACTGGCCGTTGTGCTTCGACGCCTCGAAGCGGTAGATGCCGTCGCCGCCGTCGTCGTTCAGTTCGATGGTGTGCTTGGTCGACTGGTTGACGCCTTCGACGTTGCGGTACCACTGGTTGAACGACTCGGCGCTGTCCACCATGGCCCGGCTGTAGTCGCCGCCGTTGTACTCGGGGTTGAGCACGGGCTTGCCGTCTTCGCCCAGGGTGCCGAGCACCATGCCCGTGCGCAGGCCGAAGCTCTTTTGCGGATACTGCATGTCGGGGTGCGCTTCCTGGAAGTCGCGCAGCGTGCCGGTCAGTTCCAGCACGTTCTGCCCGAACGTCGGCGCGGCCGCCACCACCACCGCCGCGGTGACCAGGGCGATCATGAGTCTTGTGAAATGCATCGCGGAACTCCTTGTTGTCGCTCGGCCTCTCGGGGGGATCGTTCGTTCGCCTGGATCGGTCGCCTGTCGCCTTCGTGTCGATCCGAACGTACGATTCACCACGCGCCGACGCCAAACCGAATGACAAAATAGGCGAACCGGCGAACCTGGGGCCTGCGCGCAAGCGGCACGATCGGCACAACCGTCAGCGCTTCACATCCCCCGCCCGTTGACGGGAGGATGCGCCCCCGTCCCCGACCGACCTGCACAGGAGGACGCATGCGCTCGCCGCCGCATCGCCATCGGGTGCCCGTGCAGCCGGAGGACCTGCCGGGTGGGGTCGCATTCGGGGATTGCCAGAAGCCCCCCGGCGACCGCGCTGCAACGGCGGACGAGCCTTAGGTGTTGCGCGAGGCGGCCGGGCCTATCGAACCCCTCGACGCACCGGAGAACCCCTCGGGACGCGATGCCGCGCATCGGCGAGAGGGGCAGGACCGCTCATGTCCGCGCAACGAACCCGCTGCACGACGGCGGACCGGAAGGGGCGGATTTCACCGTGGGCGCGGCCGATCGCGGCGGGAAAATGGACAACTTCTTCACGGGGTTGCCTGGGGGATTGGCCGTCTACCGTTGCGCGTGGACCCGCGCGGAGCGGCTTGCCCTGCCCGTCCCGCACGCCGATTCGCCCTGACCCGCAACCCCCGACCGCTTCAGGCACACTACGACAACAGATCGTATCGCGCCAGCAGCCCTTCGAGTTGCTCGCGGGCGTCTTCGGGCATTGCCGTCAGCGGAAGGCGCACCTGTCCGCTGTCCATGCCGACCATTTCCATCGCCGCCTTGATCGTCACCGGGTTCACCGCCAGCTTCAAACACGCTCGGCACAGTGGAAACAGCTCGGCGTGGAACTGTCGGGCCTTGGCGAATTCATCGGCCAGCGCCGCGTCCGTCAATTCCCGCACGTGCTCGGGCAGCAGGTTCGCCACCACGCTGATCACGCCCTTCGCCCCCACGCTCATCAGCGGCAGCGTCAGCGAATCGTCCCCGCTGATCACCGTCAGGTCGGTGCGGTCGATGATTTCGCTCGCCAGGTCCAGCGTCCCGGTCGCCTCCTTGATGGCGACGATGTTCTCGTGTTCGGCCAGTCGCACGATCGTCTCCGCCTCCAGCCCCACCACACAGCGCCCGGGAATGTTGTACAGCACGATCGGCAGATCGACCTCGTCGGCGATCGTCATGAAGTGCCGGTACATCCCTTCCTGCGACGGCTTGTTGTAGTATCCCGTCACGTGCAACGCCGCGTCGGCGCCGGCTTGCTTGGCGTGGCGGGTCAGGCGAAGCGCCTCCGTGGTCGAGTTCGATCCCGCCCCCGCAATCACCGGCACCCGACCCTCGGCCGCCTCGACCACCACCTCGATCACCCGGTCGTGCTCGTCGTGGCTGAGCGTGGGGCTTTCACCGGTCGTCCCGCACGGGACCAGCCCGTTGATCCCCTCGCTGATCTGGAACTGCACGTTGTCGCGCAGGCGATCCTGGTCCACCGCGCCGTCGCGAAATGGCGTAATCAAGGCTGTGAGGGCGCCGCTGAACATGGATCCGATCCTCGCGGGGGACAGCGAAAACCGGTAGGCTAAACCCAACCCCGGCGCAATGCAACGCGGCGGCGGGCGCACGGAAACACACGCCACGCCGCGCGGCGTGAAGTGGGAGGTTGCCTTGGAACCCGTGCCCGGGCCGGTTACGGTTTGGCGCCGTCGGCGACCGGCTTCTGCTTGTCATCGACCAGGGCGTCGGTCTCGGCGGGCTTCGGCGCGGCCGGCGGAATCGCCTTGTCCGGAATCTTCACATGGGCCCCGCATCCGCGACAACGCACCGCCTTGCCCCGCGCCGTCACCGGCACCGCCAGAATCCGCCGGCACTTCAGATTCGGGCACATCACTCGAACGACTTCCTGCACGGCTGGGCCCTCTCACTAGGCGCGACACCTGGCCGCATAGTCCCCTTATCGGCCGCCCCGGCCCCACGCTTTAGGTTGCCGGTCGGCAAGCCGGGCCTGGAGCGAAGCGAACGGCCAAACTCGCCCAGTCGTCCATCTTGCATCCGCCCCGCCCATGGGATACGATCACCCGCCTGCATGGGTCCCGCTCAGACACGGGGAGTAGCTCAGCTTGGTAGAGC
>CAYNCM010000144.1:0-5118 GCA_964395825.1 uncultured Planctomycetaceae bacterium | reverse complement strand
CAGGTCGCGCATTTCGCCGACGAGGATGATGTCCGGATCCTGGCGCAGCGCGTGTTTCAGGCCGCTGGCGAACGTGGGCACATCGGCGCCCAGCTCGCGCTGCTCAATGACCGACTGGGCGCTTTTGAAGGCGTATTCGATCGGGTCTTCCAGGGTGATGATGTGCTTGTGGTAGCGCTGGTTCATCTCCTGGATCATCGCGGCCAGCGTGGTCGACTTGCCCGAACCGGTCGCGCCCGTCACCAGCACCAGCCCCCGGGGCAGATACGTCAGCTTGCCGATCACTTCCGGCAGATTGAGCGATGCCAGGGACGGGATGTCCTCTTTGATCGCGCGCATGGTGATGCCCGGCCCGTGCCGTTGCACGTGGGCGTTGACACGGAAGCGCCCCAGCCCCTGGACCGCGTACGAGAAGTCTGAGTCCTTGTGACTTTCGAACCGCTCCCATTGCTCGGGCCCGGCCATGTGGCGGACCATGGCCAGCGTCTGGTCGGCGCTGAGCACGTCGTAACCCTCCATCGCTTCCATCTTGGTATGGATGCGCAGCATCGGCGGGTGGCCGGCCACCAGGTGAACGTCCGATGCGTCCACGGCCATGGCCTGTCGCAGAATGTCATCGATGTGAATGCTCATGGGCGGTTCCATCAACTGCTGGCCTGCGTGACGCGCAGAACCTCTTCCACGGTGGTCAGCCCTTCGCTGACCTTGACGAACCCATCGTCGCGCAACGTGCGCATGCCGCGCTCGACGCACAAGCGGCGGAACTCGGTGACGTTGGGACTTCTGGTGATTTCATCGCGCAACACGTCGTCGAGCACCAGCATTTCGTACAGGCCCACGCGCCCGGCGTAACCGGTGTTGTGACAGCGCCGACAGCCGACGCCCTTCCACACGTGATCGACCGCCACCCCGTGCATCGCCAGACATTCGGCCCATTCCTCGTTGGGGTCGACCTGCTGTTTGCACTGCGGGCAGATGCGGCGGACCAGACGCTGGGCCAGCACGCCGTTGACCGCCGCGCCGATCAGGTACGGCTCGACGCCGATGTTGATCAGCCGCGTGATCGACGACGGCGCATCGTTGGTGTGGAGCGTCGAGAGCACCAGGTGGCCGGTCAGCGCGGCCTGAACGGCGATGCAGGCGGTCTGATCGTCGCGGATTTCGCCCACCATCACCACGTCCGGATCCTGCCGCAACAGCGACCGCAGCGCCGCGGCGAAGCTCATGCCGATTTTCTCGTGCGTCTGCACCTGGTTGATGCCGTCGAGGTGATACTCGATCGGGTCTTCCACGGTGGAGATGTTCAGTTTGTTGCGGTCCATCTTGCCGATCGAGGCATAGAGCGTGGTGCTCTTGCCCGAGCCGGTCGGCCCGGTGACCAGCAGAATGCCGTGCGGCTGGGCGATCTGGCTGCTCCAGATGGTCAGCGTATCCTCGGGCATGCCCAGTTCTTCCAGCGACACCTGGATCGACCGGGCGTCGAGGATGCGCATCACCGCCTTTTCCCCGCAGCCGGTGGGCAGGGTGCTCAGGCGCAGATCGAGCTTGCGACCGTGCAGCACGATGCGGATGCGCCCGTCCTGCGGAAGCCGGCGCTCGGAAATGTCGAGATTCGCCATGATCTTCAACCGCGACACCATGGCCGCGTGCATGTGCTGCGGCGGGTTCATCGCCTCGAACAGGATGCCGTCGATGCGGTAGCGGATGCGCAGCCGCTTTTCCTGCGGTTCGAGGTGAATGTCCGACGCCCCGGCCTTGACCGCGTCGTAGATCAGGTAATTCACGAACCGGATGACCGGGCTTTCGCCGGCCTGCTTTTCCAGGTCGACGTCCTCTTCCTCGGCTTCGACGATCTCCACATCGTCCTCGGCGATGTCGGCGATGATGTCGTCCACCGCCACCGCCGATTCCTGTTCCTCGCTGAACGATTCGATCACCGCGGCGATGTCGCCCTCGGTGACCAGCACCACCTTGACCGGCCGGCCGAGGCGCTGACGCACCTCATCCAGCATGAACAGGCGCTGCGGATCCGTCACGCCCACGACGATGCGCGTGCCCGCCTGGTGCAATGGCACCACGCCGTTGGCCTTGCAGTATTCCACGTCCAGCCGATGCAGCAGCTTCTCGTCCACCTCATCGGGGCTGACGCGGACAAACGGCAGGCCCGCCGACTCGGCCACCGCCTGTTGCACCGCCGTTTCGTCCACCCCCATGCCCACGAGAATGTCGGTCAATCGCTTGCCCGGCGTCTGCTTCTGCACGTGACGCGCCTGGGTAAGCTGCGCCGCATCGACAAGGCCCTGCTCCACCAGCCGCCCGCCGAGGTCCGTCGATCCCGCGCTGGCCGGTTCGTCCGGCGTCCAAAGATCGTCCACGCTCTGGCGCGCAGCATCGACCTCCGCGCCTTCGGGCGGATCGATGCGAGCTTCGTTCTGGAGCGTCTTCGGTGTCATCTTGGCCGGTCAGTGCCCCAGTTGCGGCTGCTCCATGGAAAGGCGGTAGGTGTTGCCCTCGGCGTCGAGGACGATGGCCATCTGCTCGATCGCCGCCACGCGGAAGCTGCCGAGGGTGTCGCCCTCACGGACGACCTGCCCGTCGACCATCGCCAGCGGCACGCGCCCGTGCATCACCGTCTGCAGTTGCCGGCGATCGACCTCGGCCCGCAGTTTCTTTGCGCGAAGCTGATCGGCCATGTCAACCCCGGACGCCGGGGCATCCGCATGGCCGGCCGTCTGCGTCGACGTGCGCGCCGCCAGACGCAGCGCGAACGGATTCTTGCGCAGGTGATCGAGGTCCACCTGCTTGTCGGTCGGGTCGTCGGCGAAGCGGGCGATCACCTGTTCGGTGGTCTGCAACGGGGCGTCCTCGGCCGCCGTGCCCGGTTGCGGGGCGGCCTGGCCGGTCAGCGTGGCCAGGGCCTGTTCGATCTGAAGTTCGGCGGCCTGCACCGCGCCATCGCGCTGGGCGACCGATCCGGTCAGCCGCATGGCGAACAGCGCCGCGCCGGCCACGGCCAGCACGATCACCAGCATGAGCACGCCGCCGGGAATGCGGCTGGCCGTCGCCGGAGGCGCCTCGCCGCCGGTCTCCAGGGGGCTACCCGACGTGGCCCCCAAGTCCAGGGCGATCGACGCCTGTTCGCCGCTGGCTTCTGCGGCGGGGGGTCGGCTCGGCGCCGGCGGCGGGCCGGCTGATGCGTTGGCAAATTCGTCCAGGGCTTCGATACTCATCCTTGCACACTCGCTGAAGAGAATTCGTCTTGCGGCTCAAAAAAGATGCTCAGCACGAACGTGGCCTCGACGTGACCTTCGTTGTCCTTGAGCTTCTTGAGCTTCATGTCGTGAATGCGGGTGATGCGACTGAGGCGTTCAAGATCCAGCAGAAAGGCGTAGAACCCCCGGAAGTCGCCGTTGATCTGCATCTTGATCGGCAGTTCGCCGTACGCCGGCGAGCGAAGGGCCTTTTCGGTGCGGACGCTGCGCTGGTTCAGCCCCCGCCGCGTGGCCAGTTGCCATACTTCCTGGAGGATGACGTCGACTTCCTTGGCCGCGGGCAGCTTGGCCTCGAACAGGTCGATGGCCTCGGCGAGTTTGTCGATTTCCCGGCCGAGATCTTCGATGTGCCGGGCGACCTGAAGCTGATCCAGCCTGGTCTGTTTGGCCGCGTTTTCCTTGCGGACCTGTTCGATCTGCGCGTTGGACGGGGCGAAGACGAAGAAATACGCCGCCACCGGCAGACCCAGCAGCACGCAGAGGAACAGCATCTCGCGAAGTCCGAATCGCATGGATCAGTCTCCTTCGCTTTCGTCGGCGCCGGGCAGGGCGACCGAAGCCTGCAGGGCCGGCCGGCCGAAGCCGTGGCGCGGCAGGTCCGGCGGGGGATCGGCGATGAGCGGATCGATCACCCGGATATCCGCGTTGGGGTTCAGCGTCATCACGATCTTGAACCGGCGCATGGTCAGGTCGTTCACCTGGCCGGCCTCGGAGTAGACCAGGTCGACTTCGTCGAGCAGCGGACAGCGCGCCAGCGACGCCATGTACTGGGCGACCTGGATGTCGGTCGGGGCCAGGCCGACGAGGTTGACGGTGACCAGGTATCGCGGGGCGGCGGGCTGGGCGGGTTCGGGGTTCTGCTTCTTCTGCTGGGCGGCGGCGCGGGCGTTGGCCAGGGCTGACTGGTTCTGCGGCGTCACGCGCTTCGGCGAGGCGAGCTTCTTACTCTTCAGCGAACACTCGCTCAGGCTCAGGGTGCCGGGCATCCGGTTGATCAGTTCGGCCAGCAAGTTCGAGCGCGGCACCGGCTCGATGAGCGTCGCGGTGATCTGCGCCTTACTGAGCAGTTGCTGTTTGCGGTCGCGCAGTTCGGTGAGTTGGGCGAGACGCTTGGCGGCTTCGGCGTAATCGGCGCTGATCTGCTTCTGACGACGGAGGACTTCGACGCGCTGGCCTTTCGTAACCAGGTAGGCCCCCACCACGCCCACCAGCACCACTGCGAACAGCGTCAAGCAGATCAGGTTCGTGCGCTGTTCGACGCGACGCTGAATGTAGTCTTCCGGGAGGAAGCTCAGGTTGCCGGATTGATCGATCCGCTGACTCATCGCGAAACCTCGCATCACAGATTCGTCGGTAACAGGCCCAGGCCCATCGGCACCGCCCAGCCCGGCTGCGCCTGGCGAAGGTCGACGTTGATCGGCGCCGCGGCGTCGGACGATCGGCTCACCCACTGGAGCGGATCGCCCACCTGTGCCGGCAGGCGAAGCGACCGCGCGATCTGCTGGCACATCGAACGCTGGTGGGCCTGACCGCCCAGGAACACCACCTTGTCGATCGGCCGGTCGGGGAACATCGACCCGTGATAGCCGGCGCACAGTTGCAGTTCATCGATCAGGCAGTCGAGCATTTCGCCTCCATCGGGCGTGACGGCGGGGGCCGGCTGCTCGGGGGGTGGTTCGGTTTCCGTGGCCGCAGCGAGCATCGCCAGTCCGGACCCTGTGTCCCCGGCGGTGCGGCGGTCGGACGATTCGGACCGGTCCACCCTCCGCGGCGTCGGTCCGGGAATGGGTTGACCGGCGGCGATCGCGCGGCGGCGATCGCGCGCTTCGTCCAGTTCCACCTCCAT
>CAYNCM010000143.1:2277-5123 GCA_964395825.1 uncultured Planctomycetaceae bacterium | reverse complement strand
TCCGCTGGGTCTGGGCCTCGGCCACGCCGGCGCGGATCAGGCGGACGGCGTCCTGGACCAGCGGCCGAGTGTCGGGATGGGGCGCCGCGGCCAGACGCCAGGCGCGTTCGCCGATCACGTTGCCGGATTCGGTCTCCACGGCAATCAGCGAAACGCGCTGCCCGCCGGGGCCGGATTCGCAAGCGAGATAGACGATGAACTGCGCCCCGATCATCCGGCCGCCCTTGAGCGGCTGACGCACCAGTTGGGCGGCCGACCATGCCTGTTCGGCCAGCAGATTGTCGATCCGGCTGCGGTCGACCAGCACCAGGTCTGCATGCCCCGACAGGGCCGCGGTCAACTGCGTTTCGATCAACTGCTGCAGCGGCTGGGCGTCGGCCTGGCCGACCACGGCCACGGTGGCCGGGGCCGCCGCCCGGGCGGCGTTGGCGACCGCTGCCGAAAACACGAGACCGCAAACGATGATCCTCTTCCGGGTCATGGGTTCTGCTCCCGCCACTGGTCAAGGTCGAAGCTGTCGGTGTTCCACGGCAGTTTCGCCGTCTCCAACTCACCTTTGAGCCACTTGCGGAAATCTCGCTCAAGACGATTGCTTCGGTCGAGCCGGCCAAGGAGTTCGGCGACATTTTCACCCGCGCAGCGGTAGGGGTACGCCTTGTCGGAATGTTGGACCATGAAAGACCAGGGCATCTTGCGGGGTTCCGGCCAACGGCGCTGCAGGTCGGCGAGGAGATCGAAGAAGGCATCGTGATCTTCTTGAACACCGAGCGCAACCAAACGAAGGAAATCCGAGTGCGGGGCTTCGGTCGGATGGGCATCGAAGCGACGAGACCAGTCGGCGACGATTTCCCGCACCTCGTCTGGCCCGGGTTCGCAGTGGTGCATGTAATCCTCGACCCACGCGAGACCATGCCAGTAGTGCTGGTAGCGGACCTTGCCGGGCATGTAGGGGCCGGTCATCTTGTCGGCCAGGACGTAATCTTCGAGATAATCGAAAAAAGCCCACAGCCCACGGTCCATGATTTGTTGCTGAAGTCGCTGGCGATCAACAAGAGGTGGAATTGCCAGGCGGTTACCACTGAGGTTTTCGCCGTAGTGCAAGCAATGTCGCGCATAAGCAAAAAGAACACTTTCGTGGTGCTCGGACTCAGGGAAGTCTTTGAGGAAACGTTGCATGGCGGCAAAACGTTCAGCCATCGCGTTGAATTCGCTCAACCGTTGGCCGGCGAACATAACCCTGGAATTAAAGCGAGTCAGTTTATAGGCCGCCCGTTCCCACGTTGGGTCCAGTTGGGCGGCCCTTTCCATCTGTCGCCAGTAGTGGCCGCGAATACTGGTCAGATCAAACGCATCAGACCCGCTGTTGGACCACGCCCCGCCACTTTTCAAACCCGCCCGATCGTTCCTCTTGACGATCGCCGCGTGCTCGGCATACTGCCGGGCCGCCCGAATCGCTTGCTCCATCCAGTGTCTTGCCAGTTCTCGCGCCTGCTCGTCGTTCAGCCAGTTTCGATCTAACGCGGCCATCGGTTCATACTTGATGTCGCGCGTGAAATGCTTGGGCACCGCCGGCGACGTCTCGAAATCTTTCTCCAGCGGCACGGCCATCTGTTCCAGCACCAGGCGGTAAGTCCAGTAGCGCGTGCCGTACCGATTTCGCCGCAGCGAAGCCAACGATGCGTCAACCGATGCTTGCGTCGAAGCGCCGGAAGGAAACCGCGTGGTAATCTGGTCCAAGTAATCAATGTAGTCATACCCCAGTTCGACCGCGGCGTTCCACGCCATGCGGCTTTGAACCCGCGCTACCAGTTGCCGCGCCTCGTCGCTCAAATCATCCCCGGACATCCGCTCACGATGGGCGAGCACCTGCAAACCCAGCCATTGACCCGCCCGAGCCAACCGATCGTCCGTATCGTCGGCCTGGATGATGATTCGATTCATCTGTTCATACCGTCCGTTGCGAACGACCAAGCTCAATTCATTGGACGATACCTGTCGGCCTTCCACGACGTAATCGAACAGCGGCGCGAAACCGCCGGCGCGATCACGCGACAGCCCCATCCATTGCATCGCCACTTCGCGATGGGTAGCGGTGAAAGCCGATCCGGCAATGCAAAAGGCATCGGGTCGTGAGCGCAGGGTATCGCGCAGGTGCTCGAACGCACCTTCGGCAAGCGACACTTGGCGGACACCGTTGGCAGAGAAGCCCATCATATGCCAGCGCGGCTGGGTGCGGGCGGCGTGCAGGGCGCTCAGCACGCGCGGCCACCACTCTTTGACAATCTCGGCAAGGGGCCGATCGAAGCGCGTGGGCTGCTTCGGATCAAGGGGCACATCCAGCGCATCGAGTACGGCGGCGGTCGGCGCGTGCAGGGCGACGATGCGGAGGTAGGCCACGTCATCATGCGTGATAATGCTGGGCAGGACGAAGACATCGGCGGCGACGATGGGGCCGGGCGTGTCGTTGCGTTCGGGGTTCAGGGCCTGCAGTTCTCGTTCGCGGAGCAATTCGTCGAGGCGTTGGCGGTCGACAAGCTCGAGCCGGCCGTCGGCCGCAATCGCATCGAAGGTCGCCTGTTCGTAGAAGTCCTGGTGCTCGGGCCGGGCCATCAGAAAGTAGGGGCTGACCATCTTCGTCGGCAGCAGTGCTGCCGCGCCTTCAATGGGGCCGACCCAGGGCTCGCGCGGTTCGACGTCCAGGGCTTCGGGTTCGGGGCTGATCAGCTTGGGGGCATGGCGGCGGTTGTACACCTGATGCCGGGCGAGGACGGCCTGGCCGGCATCGGTTTTCAGCCACGCGACGAACTGCCTGGCGAGCGACTTCTGGGTCCTCCTGCACGAGCACA
>CAYNCM010000143.1:0-2267 GCA_964395825.1 uncultured Planctomycetaceae bacterium | reverse complement strand
GTAGAGCCGGGCGGTCAGGCGCACCGGGTATTTGCCGGATGCCACGGCGGCGGGCGTCATCGCGACCGGGTCGGCGTCGGCATTGGGTCGGACCGCGAGCATCTTCAAGCCGCTGGCCAAGGCTTCGTCGCTGACCGTTACGATCGCGATGGCCTGCGGATCGTCCGCCACCGCCTCCAGCACTTCGTTCAGGTGATAGGACATCCTCTTCTGTGCAGCGCGGCGATCCCGGTCGGCCATTAATTCGTCGTAACTCGGCCGGTGATTCGGATCGATCCTTCTGCCGCTGGGGACACGAATCTCTTGCCCGTTCCGGTCGTACGACAAGGCCCAGGCCGACTCGAACACGCCGTGAATCCACCGTGTCACGAAGCCGTCGCTGTCCCAGCCCAGTTCGCGCCACGGCACACGTCGCGCCATCTTCCGGATCAGGCGGAGTTGATCGATGGTGATCGCTTCAATGGGATTGTCCGGATGTACGAGGGCAACGACCGGCGTGTGGCCGATCACATCCACCTTCGACTTGCCCGGCATGGCGTTGAATCGTCGCCGTTGCTCACCACCCATCGAATGGTGCAGCCAGCCGTAGGTGGCGTACAGATCGAGCGATCCATCGAGCCAGGCCTTGCCGAGGGGGTTGTGCCGATCGAAGCGGAACTCGACGTCGGCGTGCTTCCGCTGATAGACCTGCGCAGCAGCGTGAAACGCATCGGACCAGCCGCGGCAGGCCGCGTGAATCGTTGCGTCGGATTCGTTCCCGACGGTCGGGGAAACAACAAAAAACAACATCCCGATCATCGCGGCGACGAACAGTTTCGGCCCGCAGTGAACCACCTGACGAAATCCTCGGCACCCGCACCTCGTCATGCTTACTCCTCTTGCTTCTGCGCCGAATCGACTTCGCGGATCTCGGCGACATCAACCACTCGCACCAGCGGCTGGTCAGGGGCTGAGAGGATCGTCTTATCCAATTGCGCCAATCGCTCGGCTGATCCGGAAACGCGCAGCTTCAGCGTCCCTGCCACCTGTTCCATTCCCGCCGACATCTTGATACCCGGATTGCGATCGTGCAGAGCGTCGATCACCTGTCTTGCCGTGAGGCCCAGTGCTGCCAGTCGCTCTCGATTGAGCTGCAGGATCACCTGATGCTCGGCGGCTTTGGGCAGGTGTTCATCAAAATGCTTCAGCAGCCTGATGCCCAGTTCGCGGCCGGCTTTCTGCAGGGCGGTTTTGGCGGCGATGTTCTCCGACAGGTCGACCGCCCGCTGGGTGGTGCGGTCGGCCAATTGCACATGTCCGGTCCGGCGATTCAGCAGCGACAGCTCCGCCCGCCCGGCGCAACTGACGAGGTTGCCGACCCGGGCGGAATACTCGCTCATCGCCTCGCCCGTCACGACTCGGTCAACCTGTTGCAGCGCGTTCGGCCAGCCGATCCGATCCGGTGCCTTGATCCAGCGGTTGATCGCTTCGGTCTGCTCGAGGTCGACCACGGTGAAGCCGGCCTCGGTCAGCAGCCGGGTCACTTCCGTCTGCACGGCGGGGTCGATGGGGGCGCGGTCATGGTCGTTACGACTGTGATGCTGTTCGGTGATGCGAACGGCCAGCGTCGGCTTGGCTCGGCCCTTCAGCGCCGCGATCAGCGCGGGGACGGGGTCTTCGTCCGCTTCCGCCGCCGCCACGAGCTTGGGGCCTGCCTTGCGCAGTTTCTCCGCCAATTCCACCGCCAGCTTCGTCACCAGTTCGTCCATGTCCTGATCGGCGTCGGCCTTGACGAGCACGCCTTCGACCAGTGACGTTTCCGTGCCGATGACTTTGCTGGTCAGGTACAGTTTCGAGCCGAGCGGGAACAGTCGGCCGGTCACGATGACCCGGGCCCCGACGAGGTTGCCGACCTTGACCGCGTCTTCGGCGCTGACCATGCCGGTCAACGACAGTTCCTGTTCTTCCAGCAGCGTGCGCAGCTTCGGCCGCTCGACCAGGCGGAGATTCGATTCACCGGCAAGCAGCGCGGTCAGCGTATCGCCGATCTGGCTGCCTAGTTTCTCGTTGCCGGGCATCTTCGCCTCGAAGTCGAGCACGGCGACGGTCAACGGCGGCGGATCCTGCTTGGGCTGTTGCTCGTCGGCTTGGCCGCGTGCACTGCTGACGAAAACGCACACGGCGATGGCCGTGACGCTGAACATCACGGAGAGTCTTGGAAGTCTGGTAGTGATCATGGCATGGCTCCTTCAGCCGCGGCGGGCTGAGCTTGTGAATGATCTGTCTTG
>CAYNCM010000142.1:0-5165 GCA_964395825.1 uncultured Planctomycetaceae bacterium | reverse complement strand
TTTGCGGGTCGCGGCGGCGGGCGTGGTCGCGCAGCTCGGCGATCACCCGGCGTTTACCCTGCGTCTGCGTGAGGTAAGGGACCGGGTGGCCGTGCGTCGGATCGCAGCAGGGGTATTCCTGAAGCCCGAGCTGATCGAAGAAGACGCCCCGGCAGCCGTAGTCGGCCGCGAGGTCGATGACCCGCTTGAGTTGATCGACCCATTGCGGGCAATCAAGGCACATCGGCAACAGCTCGACGGCGCCGTAGCATCGTTCGTAGGTCGCGCGATTGCCAAACAGGTAGGCGTCCCCCGCCTCGTCACCGCTGGCTTTCTTGATTGACAGCTTGTGGCCAATCCGCTTATAGAAGTCGGTGTTGCGATCAACCAGGCGGCCGGAGGCGTAGAGGATGACTTTGCCGCCCAGTTTGTCCTGGAATGTGCGGATGTTCTCCCGCAGTTTGGCTTCGCCACCGAGTTGCGGGTCCGGCATGTAATCCGGATACATGCGATCCATCCCGCCTGGCCACCAGCCGAATATGAACAAGCCGTCGATCCCGGCTTCCTTGCCCTCCGCGAAGATGCGGTCGAACGTGTCATAGGGAAAGAGAACCTGTCCGTTCTGGTGTTTAAGGATCAGTCGGTGCCAGCCCTTGAAATCGCTCAGCCAGTCGGGTTTGGCGATAGGCCGATACCACGTTTGCGACCATTGGCGGTACTGATCCGCCGCGACATGCCATGTCCCGGAGTAGGGACTGAGGACATAACCATCGATTTCCGCCGATTCGCCCGGGCGTGCGAACAGATGCTTGGCGAATCCGACCTCCACGCGATCCGACTCCAGACGAAACAGGTGGATGGTGTTGCGGAAGGTCGGGTCATGCGAACCGGCATACAGCCCGTCATTTGCCCCCGGTAGCACGAAGCAGTTGCAGGCAGCCTCCATGCCGGGATACATGCGCTGCGCGTGCAAGCCGATGTGATCCTCGTTGCAGTACCAGTGATGCGTGGGCGGGTAGTGGTTCCGGACAAACTGCCCAACGGAGGGAAACCGCATTCCCCCGTAAGCGGTGATGACCAACTGTTGATCGTCTCTCACCTGGCAGTCGCCGACCAGGGGATACTGGATCTCCTTGATGAGCACGTCCTTGGTGCGATTGGTGATCCGGACCGACCAGAGGGACTGCACGCCTCGGAGTTGCGCCGTCAGCGTCAACCCGATGGGCAGCGCGCCGTCGGGCGACTGGAGTTGATCGTAATGCAGCCTCAGCCGATCGCCCTCGACGCTCACCTGGGCCAGGTTGGCATCGGCGAGGATCTCCTGTTGAAAGCACTGGCCCAGTTGATAGTACAGACGCCAGACGCCTCGGCCGCCCGCGAAATCGTGGCCGACCCCATGATGCTTCAATGAATGGAGCCGGCCGGCCTCATCGACACAAAGCGTGATCTGCCCGTTATCAAGAATATGCCGCGGCGTATCGCTCATGGGTTAAATAATTCCAACTTGTCAATGGTGTTTCTCTGTTCCACGGACGCCGCGTTCAGCGGCGTGATGGACCGGCCGCAACCGAGCCCCAGACGACCGATGGCGTAGGTGGTTCCGGCGATCCAGTCGTTGGCCTGTCCGACAAGTATCTCCCACAAAAGGTCGATGCGTTGTGCCGCCGTTCGCATGGCCGACACATCGCCGCACCTCACCGCGGCCCAGCCCTCCACGAACGGTGCCGTGTCCACATTGGACGGCACGGGTACCATCCCCGAAGCGCCGATTTCCCGCAACCGCTGCAAATCCGGACGATTGCCCTGAAAGACCGGAACGCCGCATGGCCTGCCGACGGCGCAAATCCGCTCGAGCAATGCATCGTCGCCGCTGCTGTCCTTGACACCCGCCAGCCAGCCGTCTTCCATCATCCGCACGATCAAATCCTCGGGAATGGATGAGCCGGCGCAGCCGGGAATGTTGTATGCGACCAAGCGCATGGACGTCGCCTCGCGGCATTCCTGAAAGTGCCTGCGAAACTCATCGGGCTGTTGGGTCCGCACATAAAAGGTCGGCGTCAGAACGAACAGGCGGTAGCCGATCGATTCCAGATGCCTGATCCGCAGGATCGCGCGGGGTGTGGAGGTTTCCATCACACCCGCCAGCAGGGGGACGTTGGCACCCCTCCCCGCTTCGTCCACCGCGGTTTCCATCACCATCCGCCAATGATCGTCGCAGAGCAGAGGCCCCAGGCCTGCGGTGCCTCCAATGAACAGTCCGTTGACGCCCCCGGCAATCAATCGCCGCATCAACCGACGCAACGCGGCGATATCCGGCTCTCCCTGTTCATCCAGCGGGGTGAGCATCGGCACGATCACGCCGCTCAATGGCTCCACGTCGTGATTCATCGCAGATACATCCCCCCGTTGACGTCTAGCGTCGCGCCGGTGATATACCGTCCGCCTTCGCCGCAGAGAAACGCCACCGCCAGCCCCACGTCGCGCGGCGTGCCCAGCCCCAGCGGGATGCTACGCTCCAGTTCGCCCAGCGATTCATCGTCGTGGGCCTGGTGAATCAACTCCGTCTCGATTACACCGGGAGCGACGAGGTTGACGGTGATGCCCATGGGTGCCGCGTGCAGCGCCAGCGTCTTGGTGAAGCCGATCATCCCGCTCTTGCTGGCCGCGTAATGGACCCGGCCGTACATCGCCCCCCGCTGGGCGACGACGGACCCTAGGTTGACGATCCGGCCACTCTTCTGCTCCCGCATCACCGCCATCGCCGCCTTCGAACACAGGAAGCAACTCGACAGGTTCGTGTCGAGGATGAACCGCCAGTCGTCGAGCGACGCCTCGAAGATGTCCTTGGCTTGGGTCGTTCCGGCGTTGTTCACCAGGCAATCCAGGCGCCCGAAGGTCGCGACCACCTCTTCGAACATTCGCGTGACATCGCCTTGGTTCGACACGTCGGCCCGCACCGCCACTGCGCGGCGACCCATCTGCCGCAGCTTGCCGACCACTTCAGCCGCGTCGTCGGCCCGGTTGAGGAAGTTGACAACCACGTGCGCGCCGGCTTCCCCCAACGCCAGCGCGATGCCCCGGCCCAGCCCCCGCGACCCGCCGGTGACCACCGCGACTTGGCCGGTGAGAGGATACGTCATGGGTTGCCCGCCTCCCGCACGCAAACCATATCGACAGGCCACGCGGCTGTGAAGTCCCGGGTCGTTTGCCCGGCCCGGCCAGACCGCCGGGGTCTCGGAGCCGAATCGGCGATGAAGAGAAAATTCACTCGGAGCATGGCTTTACTCTTGACTGGCGGCCCGTCATGGTGTAACGTAACACCAAGCATAACAATTCTTGTATTGTAACGCCAGTCTTCAGATACGCTCAAACTCGGATAGCACCGCCAGGACGACCCGCCGTGAAGGTGACCCAGACACAAATCGCGTCCAAACTCGGGATCAGCCCGATCGCGGTGTCCTACGCCTTGCGGGGGTCGCGGAAGGTCAGCCCGGACACCCGCCGCCGAGTTGAGGCGGCAGCGCAGAAGATGGGTTATCGCCTCAACACCGGCGCTCTGGCGATGAAAACGGGGCGGCATCACGCCGTTGCGGTGCTCCTGAGCGCCGACGCGGTGGCCCGGTCGATGGTGCCGCCCAACGCCCTGCGGGGCATGGATCAAGCGCTCGGCGAAGCGGGCTATCACTTGACGCTGGCCCACCTGCCCGACGCCGAGCTGACCGACGCACGGGTGCCCAAGCTGGTGCGGGACTACGCCGCCGACGCCCTGCTGATCGCCTACGCCGAGCGCCTGCCCGAGGGCCTGATCGAGCGCGTGGACCGTTCGGGCCAGCCGGCGATCTGGCTCAACGTCAAGCGGGACCACGATGCGGTCTATCCCGACGATCATGCCGCGGCCCGGGACGCCACCGCCTACCTGATCGACGCCGGCCACCGCCGCATCGCCTACTTCGACCCCTCCCATGACCCGCATAGCACACAACTGCACTACAGCGTGGCGGATCGGGTTGCGGGGTATCGTGCCGCGATGGTCGCCGCCGGGCTTTCGCCGGTCGAGTGGACCGAGGGCCCGATCCCCGGCCCGAATTGCACCGAGGCGATGACGGCCAACCTCCGACGCGCGGATCGGCCCACCGCCCTCGTCAGCTACGGCGAGACGCAATCGATCTTCTTCGCCGCCGCCCAGATGGGCCTGCGCGTGCCGGATGACCTTTCATTGGTGACGTTCGGCCTGGCTGCGCCTTCCGGACCAGGCGTCGAGGTCACCACCTGGATCGCGCCCCAGACGTCGCTTGGCCGCGCCGCCGCCGCGATGATCTTGGCTCGCATCGGATCCCCGACCACCGCCCTCGCATCCGAGGCGGTCCCCTTCCGATTTCAAGCCGGCCGCAGCGTGCGGCCGGCGTCGCTTGTTTGACTCACCCGCAAAGGGAGGTTCGGAAATGGAAACCACGAAAGCAACGCATCTGACCACACGTTTGACCCTGGCCGCGTTGACGGTCACGCTGGGGATGGCCTTGACCACGGCACCGGCCAGCGCTGACCTGATCTACGCGTTTACGGGCAACGCTCACACGCCGACCACCGACACCGAGGCCGATTTCAATGGCGGAGCGGTCACGGCCGTCGGCTTCACGCTGACGGACTCCGCTTCGGGGAATCCCGCCCCGTCGGTGGGTGCGAAGCTCAGCGAGGTTGTCGAGGATATTGACCTGGGCACCGACTACTACACCTTCACGATCACCAAGGACGCCGGCGCCACCGACTACACCTTGGCACAAATCAGCTTTGATTATCAGGTGGGCGATCATTTTAACTCTGTGCATGATACGAACTTCACGTTGTTCTCAAGCGTCACGGGTTTCGCCAACACCGGCCAAGCTATCGCTTCGTTTCTCTACAACGATGGCACCGACGTCTTCAAGAACACCGGCGCGATCAACCTGGGATCGGCGTTCCAGAGCCTCATCGCCGACACCGAGTTCCGCATCTACCTCGACGACAATGGATCCGGTTCTTCGGCGGTATACGCCCGCATCGACAACGTGACGCTCAACTCGATCCCCGATCCCGCGTCGCTGGCGCTGCTGATGGGCTTGGGCGGGCTGATGATGCTGCGTCGTCGCCGATAATTGATTCGTATTCCTCCTCATGATCGCGGCCCGCCCTGACCGGCGGGCCGCGAC
>CAYNCM010000141.1:0-5223 GCA_964395825.1 uncultured Planctomycetaceae bacterium | reverse complement strand
CGGCTACACCACGCTTTCGGTGGGCAAGGTGTATCACCACCTGGAGGATGATCCGCTGGCCTGGACGCGCGAGTTGAAAGCCAAGCCCAGCGGCCAGGTCGGACGGGGCTATGCGAACCCGGAGTCGATTCGGCTGATCGAAGAAAACATGCGAAAGCTTCATCGCCGTGGCCTGGACAAGCAGGGGCTGGGCCCGGCATTTGAGAAAGGGTCTGGCGATGAGGCCTACCAGGATTACCACAACGCCAACGCCACGATCGAGGCGCTCCAGCAGGCTGGCAATTCGCCGTTTTTTCTCGCCCATGGCTTCAACAAGCCACACCTTCCGTTCTGCGCCCCCCGGCAATACTGGGAGTTGTATGACCCGGCGACGATCCGCGTGCTCGATGAACAGCCATCCGAAGGCTGCTCCCCATGGTCGCTGACCAACTGGGATGAACTTCGCGACTATCACGGCATGCCCGGTTCGGGCCCGATGCCCGAGGACCTGGCGCGTCAACTCATTCATGGCTACTACGCCTGCGTGAGCTTTATCGACGCCCAGGTCGGCCGCGTGCTGACCGCGCTTAATGAAACGGGGCTGAGCGAGAATACCATCGTCGTGTTCTGCGCGGATCACGGGATGAAACTTGGCGAGTACGGTCGATGGAGCAAGCACACCGTGTACGAAGCCGACACGCACGTGCCGCTGATGATCAAAATCCCCGGCATTGCGCCCGGCGCCTCCCGCGCGCTGACCGAGAACATCGATATCTACCCGACGCTCTGTGACCTGTGCGGGCTCGATACGCCGGCGCAGGTCGAGGGCGTGAGCCTGATGCCCTGGCTCAACGACCCGGCCCACCCCAGCAAGCCCGCGGCTTACAGCCAGTACCCGCGCGGCCCGGTCATGGCCTACGCCGCCCGCACCGACCGCTTCCGTTACATCGAATGGCGCGACCAGCAGACCGGCGAGGTCCGCGCCCGCGAACTCTACGACCACGACCGCGACCCCGGCGAGCATCAAAGCGTCGTTGATAACCCCGCCTATGCCGAGCACCTGTCCACCCTCGAAACCCTGCTCGCCGAACCGGTAACCACCCCCTGACTCACCCCACCCCAACGCCCAACCCATCATGCCCAACCTCATCCACCCCCACGACCACGGCGCCGTCGGCGACGGCGCGACCGACGACACCCACGCCCTGCAACGCGCCATCGACGCCTGCGCCCAGGCGGTCAACGCCGGTGCCGGTCGCGGCCAGGTGCGTCTCTCGCCGGGCGTGTACCGCAGCGGCACACTGCACCTGCGCTCAGGCGTCACGTTGTTCCTCGGCGCCGGCGCGGTGCTCAAAGGCATCGACGACCCCGAGGCGTATCCGGACTACGACGCCGGCGGCAGCAAGAAACGCTGGCTCCGTGCGCTGATCCGGGCGGACGGCACCGAAGATGCCGCGGTCTGCGGCCCGGGCACGATCGACGGCAGCAAGGTCTTCGACCCGCAAGGCGAGGAAAAGCAACGCGGACCGCACACCATCTTCCCCGTCAACAGCCGCCGCTTCGCCGTGCGCGACCTGACCATCATCGACTCGGCCAACTACGCCATCCTCGCCTGGCAGTCCGATGACATCGACATCCAAAACGTCACCGCGCTGGGCGGGTGGGACGGCTTCCATATCCGCGGTAGCGCCGAGCGCCCCTGCCGGCGCGTCAACGTCACCGGCTGCCGGTTCTTCACCGGTGACGATGCGATCGCCGGCACCTGGGTCGATGACCTGCTGATCCACAACTGCATCCTCAACAGCTCGTGCAACGGCATCCGATGGATCGGCCCCGCAAAACGCATGACCATCGACCAGTGCCTGATCCACGGCCCGGGCCGCTATCCCCACATCACCCAATCCCGCCACAACACGCTCATCGGCATCACGCTCCAGCCCAGCGCCTGGTCCCCGATGGCAGGCGACCTCGATGCCGTGCATATCAGCAACATCACCATGCACAGCCTCGATTGCCCGTTCACGTTCTATGTCAAATCCGGCAGCCGCATCGGCAGCATCGAGGTCAACGGCCTGACCGCCACCGACGTGTATCGTTACCCCTGTGCCATCGAGAGCTGGGTGGATGAGCCGATCGGTCGCGTCACGCTGCGCAACCTGGCGGTGAGCTACACACTGACGCAACAGGCCGCCAACGCTGCGCTCGAGGTGGTCGAGCCGCGGCACGGAGCCCGTGATCTGCCTGCCTGGGGGCTGTATGCCCGGCGGATAAACGAACTGCAACTGGAGGATGTCCGTTTCACGGCCTCCGAGTCGGATGCCCGCCCCGCGATCGCCGCCCAGAGCGTTTCGCAGCTTCATCACGACAACCTGCGCCTGCCGAAATGGGCCGATGCGATACGGTGGTGTCCAGCGGCAAGTCGTGCCGGATGTGGTCGATCCTTGATCGTCTGAAGGAGCGACTGAACGAGCATCGCTACCTCCACCCTCGCCGAGGTAGCTACCCGGCCGGGACGACCTTTGCCGGGACGGGACTTTCACCCGCGGGAACGCGCCGCCTTCGCACGGCGCACCTGGGCCACTACAGCCCCACCCATTTCAATCGATGGACCAACGGTTGTTCGGAACCTGAGTTTTCTTTAAGCGAGCAGGCGTTGGGGCGAATCCGCGTCGGGATGAAGTCGAAGCGAGGGCTTCTTGGGTTGCTTGGCGTAGGCGATCAGGCCTGCGAGCAGGTGGACGAGAAAGTTGGCGGGGCTGCGATGGCGGCTGTGTTCGATCTGGCAGACATTTTTCAGTTGATCGTTGACCGTCTCGATCAGCGACCGCTTGCGCAGCAGGATTTTCTCCGAGAATTCCATCAGGCGGTTGGTCATGTTGTCGCGGATGCCGGTGATCAGTTTGAGACCTCGTTCGTACAGTTGCTCGAACAATTTCCGGCTGATGTAGCCCTTGTCGCCGAAGAGTTTGCCCCAGAGGTTTCGGCTCAGGCGTTCGACCGGCTGACGATCATCGACGTTTCCGGGGGTGAGGGTGAAGGCCAGCGCCTCGCCTCGTTCGTTGATGACCAGATGGAGTTTGAAGCCGTAGAACCAACCCATGGTCGTCTTGCCGATGGCGGCCAGGCCCCGGAAGACACGATGACGAGTGATGCGTTTGTTGCCGCAGACTTTCAGGGCCGTCGAGTCGATGAAGCTGATACCAGTGACCGGTCCGCGACAGCGGGACATCAGGTAGGCCAGCAGCGGGGTCGTCACGCGGGGCATCCACTGAATGAACCGGTTGTAGCTGACCAGGTCCGGGAAATCGTGCCGATGCTGGTGCCGCAAGTGCTGGTAGAAGTGTTTGAACGTGCGAAAACCGCTGGTCTGAAAGGCGATGAGGATGGTCATCATCTCACTGACGCTCAGTTGCGCTGCGCGGCGGCGGTGACGATGGCCGTCAGCAATCAGCCGCTGTTGATACGGGTCGCTGAAGTTCTGCCAGAAATCGTCCACGTCCACATAGAGTGCGGTAAAATCCATCGTGGCCTCCGTGCCGTTGGGGTTGGGTTATACAACAACCACTTCGGCTGGAGCCCGCCTTTGTCTTCGCTTATCCAAAACTCAGGTTCGGAATAGAGCGCGGACAGGCCGAAGGTGGTGTCGGCGGCATGCAATTGGAGATGAACCGGAGGGTGCGGCAGCTCCACCCTGAGCACACCTCCGTCGGCAAAGCCAAACTCAACCGTCTGTTCGCCCGTTCGCCGCGCCCGGGTGGCCGGGGTCCACAATCGCCAGGTCACCAGCCCCTCGGGGCTGCGCTCTGGCAGATCGCGGATTTCCAAAACGGAGTCTTCCCGCCAGTGGAAGGTTCGGGTGACATGCGGGCGTTGATCGGGGGGGATGGACTCCGAACGCATGTTTCCATCCGATTGCCACATCCACACGGGAATTTCACAGCGGATGATATCTTCGCCGGACTTCTGTTCGAAATGACTCAAATGGAACGGAGTTCGATCCAAGTGCTGCATGGGATCGCGCCCCGGATACCCGAGAACATTGTGCGCCCGGTGATCGAATTTCAGCTTACCGCCTCCGAAACCGGCATCGCAACACAGGAGGCGGCCTCCGACCCACCACCAGAAGCTGCCGAGATCGGGATGATAATGCGCCCAGGAGGAGCCGCAACGGACGACCAAAAGGCTTTCCCACGCGGTGTGGGCATTGCGACGCACGAAAGCGCCATACCCCTCCAATAGTCCCGACGGAGACAGGGGCGCGTCTTCGACGTCCAGGGCATCCCGAGGATCGGAAAGAAACAGAGGAGAAAACAACGAGCCCTGCGAACTGCCGGCAAAGGTGAGCCGTAACCCCGTCTCCCTCCACGCCCAAAGATACAATCGCCGCTCGGCAGGCATCAACGCCGCCAACCACCCGAACAGGTACGCAAAGGTTTCTTTTGCCGTGGGCGCGTACCCGTGGTCCCCGATTGCGGGAATGGCCCGAAGGCCGCCGTAAAGCGAATCGCGGGGAGACAACAAGGAAATGAAAAAGCGGCACATGGACTGAAAACGCCCGTCCGCGAGCAAATCCACGCCGTCGATTTCGCGGACGGCCACCAGCACCGGCAACAGACACAGCATGACGTGCTGGTGATAGGTGTGACTTTCCTCCCAGGCGCCGCCTTCGTGAACAAAGGCCCTCATTTGCGCCTCGAATTGACGGCGGAAGTGCTTGCGCCAGACCTCCGCGCGGGGATGGTCCCGAAGCACACACCCGGCCATGCCGACGGTGCAATATACGTCGGTGTGGAAGTTTTGGTTGAGCATGCCGCGATACACCCCGTCCCGCACCGCCGGATCGTGGGCCGCGTGCCAGGGATAAAAATCCCGCCGCAGATGCAGTTCCGCGAGTTCCGCGATCAGAGATGCCGCCTTTCGCCGCGTCCACCCATCCAGTTTCCCCCGCAAATCGAGAAGGTGAAAACCGGCGAACGCCGGGGAGAGGACCCGCCCGTTCACCGGATTACCTTTCGGCTGCAGGTAGCCCTCCCGGCGCAACGCCTCGGCGTGTGATTCCAGGGTCGAGATCATCCAATGTACGGCCTTCTGGTCGTCCCCGCCCCAGAGCGGATGCGACGATCGCAAGGGTTCGTGTTGCCGAACCAGTCGCTCCGCCCGTTCCGGGGCCTGCTCACCGAAAACACAGCGAACGGGCCGGGGCAGGTCCATCGCCTCCGATACCCGGCGACAGGCCGCCAGCCG
>CAYNCM010000140.1:0-5284 GCA_964395825.1 uncultured Planctomycetaceae bacterium | reverse complement strand
TGTCGACCAGCAGCGTCCGGTGGCCGAGGTCCGCCAGGGCCGCGGCCAGGTTGACCGCGGTGGTCGTCTTGCCGCAACCGCCCTTCTGGTTGATGATTGCGATGGTGCGCACGGGCTGCGCCTCGTCCATGATGGCCCAGGCGACCGATCCGTCGGCCGCCGCCCCCGGAAACGCTGCGGCGCCCCCGGAGGACACGATCCACCTTCCACCGTTACCGGCTGCCACACGCCTGCCGATAACCCCTGCCTCTCTTGTATCGGACGCTTTCAGGCAGATTCTGCAGAATCATCTTGCCCCGCCGACCGGCTCGGCCGGCGAAACGCCGGGCGCCCCGCCAACCGGCCCGGCTTCACCCATCCGGTACAGGCCCAGAACCGCCGGTTGGCCGTCGACCACCTCGCTGATCGGCCGGGAAACCGCGACCGGCGCGGCGTGCGGCGCCTCGGCGACCGGGCGAAGGATCCACCCCTCGGGCGGCGGCGGGGCGATGTCCGCTTCGCCGGACTGGTGGCGGCCGAGCAGCGTGGGCAGGGGGTTGTAGCCGGTGTGGACGAACCACAGCGTCTGGTCGGGCTTGACGTGGCGGCGAACGTCGCGCACGAACTGTTGGAGGTTCGCGCCGTAAGGCTCGCGGGCGGCGCGGCTGTAGCCCACCTGGTACACCGCCAGGCCCAAGGCCACGAGCAGCGCGGCGAGGGCGACTTTCACCGGGGTGATGCGATACTTCGCGCCCACGTCCAACAACCAGTAAGCCGCGAGGAGCGCCCCCGCCGGATACGCCGGGGCCAGGTAGTCCGCCCGCTGGCGGTCGAGGGCGATCACCCCCACCAGCCCGAAGCCGATCACGATCAACACCCACAGCGACGCCGGGCCGAGCGGATGGCGCCACATCCTCCGCCCCAGGTCGATCATGCCCAGAATGGCGAACGCCGACCACGGCCCGAACATCGCCAGGAAGTAGAGCACCATCTTCCACGGGTCGACGAGGAATCGCCCAAAATCGAACCCGCCTTCGCCGCCAGCGGCCACCCGGTCGACCATCTCGACGCCGAGGAACACCTCGGTGATGTGGTTCGGGTCGGTCCGGTGTACCGCGACCAGCCACGCGCCGATCAGCGCCAGCGCCGCCGGCAGACCCCACCACCAGCCGGTGCGCCCGATCGCACGCCACGATCCGCCGATCAGCTTCGCGCCCAGCGCGATGTACACCAGCAGCATCGCCGCCGGCGGCCCCTTCGCCAGCGCCGCCCCCGTCACGCAAAGCCAGAACAACACCGACAGGGCGCCGGCGCGCCTGGCGCCGCCCCTGCCGCCGGGGCTTGCCTCAACCCCTTCATCCGATCCCAGCAGGCGCGTGCCGCACCACCACCCGACGGTCAGGAACGCCACCAGCACCATGTCCGGCCGGGCGAGGTACATCAGCTTCATCGTCGCATAGCAGGTCAGCCAGCACGCCGCGGCCACGCCTGCGAAGCTCACGTCCGACACCCCCCTTCCGACCTCCGCCCGCCCGGCCAGTCGCCTTCCCGCCACAACCACGACCCACACCACCGCCCCCGTCGCCAGCAGCGACGGAAACTTCAAAACCCACTCATCCCACCGGCCGGTCAGATGCACCGCCATCGCGCCGATCCAGTTGTACATCGGCGGCTTGGTCGCGGCCTGCGCCGAGGCGGCGTGATCGGGGCGCCCGGCGTTCTCGCGGGGCAACACCCAGCGCCCGTGCAACACGACGTCGGCGGTGTAGGCCACGGTCTTCGGTTGATCCTGGTCCCACAGGTCGCCGGGCCCGGCAAGGCGCGCGGTCGCCACCACCGCCGCCGTCACACCCAACATCAACAGCACCAGCCTCGACATGCCCGACAGTGTACCCGCCCCCCAAAAAACGCACACGTGCCCGGTCGTTCGCTCAAGCCGCGCGCCGCCGCCCCACCCGGGCCGCCCAACGCGACCCCTCCGCGCCTCGCACGGGGCATCCGATGATCGCATTTAAGTTAAATGTGAATTCGATGAACGCGCATCATCGGCCCGTTCCCCGTGATTCCGGATAGGTGCAAAGGCCCGCCCCACCGGCCGCCGCGTGCGACCGCCTGCCGCCCGCGCCAGTTCGGCGGGCGAGGGCGCTTACGGCTGGGTCTGTTCGGCTTCGGCGGCCTGCTGCTGGTAGCGGGCGCGGTTGGTGCGGGTGTCCATCAACAGGTGAATCCGCCCGCGGTGTTCGGCGGGGATCATGCGGTCGAGCAACTCACGGGCCTGCTTCATGTGCGTGCGGCGGGACAGGTGCGTGAGCACGATCGCCTCGGCCTCGACCTGGTCGAGCAGATTGAGAATGTCAGAGATGTGCAGGTGTCGGCCGATCCGCGCCCGTTCGCGGTGGCCGGCTTCGAGGAACGTGCACTCGGTGATCAGAATCTTCGCCGTGCGCACCTCGTCAAGGTTGAAGTGCTGGCCGGGCGCGGTGTCGCCCATGAACGCCACCAGTGGAATCTGGCGGAGGTAGGTGATCGCCTCGCCGGCCTCCTTGAGTTCGACCAGCTTCTCCTGCGGCAGGCCGACGTACGGGTCCTTGAGTTTGTTCCGCCGTTCGACCAGCGCGTAGCCCAGCGAGTTGGGCGTGTGCGGCGTGGAAAAGGCGCGGAGGAACATGTTGTTCTTCACCTCCAACTCGGCGCTGTCGGTGCCGGGCGCCATGGGGATGACCTTGTACGGCGTGCGCTGGGCCTCAATGTCGACCCAGGCTTCCATGAGGCGGTGAATGGGCTTTTCCATCTCCGGGTGACAGAGCACGGTCCCGGTGCCCATGCCCTGGAAGTGACGCTGGCTGAAGTAGTAGGCCAGGCCGGCCGCATGGTCCATGTGGCCGTGGGTCAGGCCGATGTAGTTGCTGGCCAGGGCGATGCGCGGGCAGCGGCCGATGTCGAAACACACGTCCATTTCGGGGATCTGGACGGCGGTCTCCTCACCGGCGATCGAATAGCCCTGGACGCGGAGGGGAGGAATGTAAAGGAACCCCAACTGGGGCTGGCGGGGCGGCTCGTGCGGGATCATTCGTCAAGCTCCGGGTGCTGCTTCCGCAGACCACGCGGGTTCAGTTTCGTTCGACCCGCCAGTGTAGGCGAAGCCCGAACCGGTTACAAGGCGGCCTGGGGCGGCGTCACCCTGAACCCCGCCATCCACCCGCATCAGGCCGACCGGCTGTCCAGGATTGGGCGGCCCGGCTGTCCAGCAGGGAATTTCACGTCCCGGCCCGCGCCGCGCAAAACGTGTCGTCGGCTCGACTTGCGACAGGCCCCGCCGAATCCCGCCGTTTGGCGGCGGATTTTGCGTGATTCACCGTGCACGCCCGGTCTATAATGGCTCATCAGTGAAACGCCTCGGGGAGTCACCGGGAGGACGTCGAGGCCGAAGGCATGTCCGCCTACTTGTGCCCAGCTTCACCCGCCGAAACCGAGCAGGCCATGCTCCAGGTTCTGTCCGAGCGGTGCAGCGCGGTGGAGTTTGAAGTCCTCCGCCACGCCGCGCCCATACTCGCCGAGCTGCTCCACCAGGCCCACGATCATCCCACGGCCCATTTCTATGCGGCGGTTCGCGAAGTGGTCATCGAACGCTGCCCGATGCGGATGTCGGGCGTGTGCGATGACGACCAGTCCGTCGAGCAGTATGTGAGCCTGTTGTGCGAGATCATGGAGCAGATGCGCTGCGAGGGCCTCCGCGGCGGCGCCTGGTCCGACGCCCCCTGTCCCCAGCAGTTCTTCGGGTGATCCGATCCGCGGGTTCTCGCATTCCCCTCCGACCATCGGCAATATTCCCGCATCCACCCCTGCGTCCCAAGGGGAAACTGCCGGCGGCGCTTGACAAGGGGGGACAAGTATTCAACAATTCATCCGGATAGACGGATGATTATTATGCTGGCCGCGGCCCCGGATATCGTTCACTGGATGCATGCGCTGGGCGAAGCGACGCGCCTGCGGGCGTTGCGCGCCTTGGAGAAGGCGGAGCTGACCGTGGCCGAACTTCGGGCGGTGTTGCAGTTGCCCCAGTCGACGGTCAGCCGGCACCTGAAGGTGCTTTCGGAGGCGGGGTGGGTGGCCAGTCGTCGGGAAGGGACCAGCGCGTTGTACCGCATGACGGCCGACGAGTTGCCGCCGGCGGCGATGCGGATGTGGACGCTGGTGCGCGAGCAGATCAGCGCCCAGCGTGCCGCCGAGCGCGACGACCAGCGCCTGCAGCGCGTGTTGGCCGACCGCCGCACGAAGAGCCAGGCGTTTTTCGCCTCCATGGCCGGCCGGTGGGACAAGGTGCGCAGCGATCTGTTCGGCGAGCGGTTCGACGCGCTGGCGTTGCCGGCCTTGCTCGATGCGAGCTGGACGGTCGGCGACCTGGGCTGCGGCACGGCGCGGGTGGGCGAACTGCTGGCGCCGTATGTCGAGCGGGTGATTGCCGTCGACTCGACCGCCGCGATGCTCAAGGCCGCACGCTCGCGGCTCAAGCCCCTGGACAACGTCGACCTCCGCCGGGGCGAACTGGAACAACTGCCGATCGACGACCGGGCGCTCGATGCCGCCGTGCTCATGCTCGTGCTTCACCATCAGGCCGACCCGGCCAAGGTGCTTGGCGAGGTGGCGCGCACGCTCAAGCGCCACGGGAAGGTGTTGATCGTCGACATGCTGCCGCACGACCGGCGCGAATACCAGCAGTCGATGGGACACGTCTGGCTCGGGTTCGACCGGCGCCAGATCGGGCGGTGGTTGGACGAATCAGGATTCACCGGCACGCGCCTGTTGCCGCTGCCGATCGACCCGAATGCGAAGGGCCCGGCGCTCTTCGCCGCCACCGCGATGAAGGAAGAAACCCCCGGACGCCGAGGCGCAGGGAAACACCTTGTTGGGTGATTGACCTGTGCGTCTGACCGTCTGTGCGGTGAGCCACGACACAGGAGTCCATCAATGACAACGACCGCGACTGAACGTTTGCCTTTCAAGGTGAAGGACCTGTCTTTGGCCGACTGGGGCCGCAAGGAGATTCACCTGGCCGAGCAGGAGATGCCGGGCCTGATGGCGACGCGCGAGGAATACGCCGCCGATCAGCCGCTGCAGGGGGTGAAGATCACCGGCTCGCTGCACATGACCATCCAGACCGCGGTGCTGATTGAAACGCTCACCGCCCTCGGCGCCGAGGTGCGCTGGTGCAGTTGCAACATTTTCAGCACGCAGGACCACGCCGCCGCCGCGGTGGCCGTAGGCCCGGACGGCACCGTCGACGACCCGCAGGGCGTGGCGGTGT
>CAYNCM010000139.1:647-5305 GCA_964395825.1 uncultured Planctomycetaceae bacterium | reverse complement strand
GCCAGGCCGAGTTTCTTCGCCGCCTTCCAGCGGGTGTGCCCAACGATGATCACACCGTCGGCATCGACGACGATGGGAGCGCGGAAGCCGAATTGCCTGATGGACTCAGCCACCGAATCAACCGCGCCGTCATTCAGCCGCGGATTGTTCTCGTATGGGCGGATGTCGTCGATCTTGCGAATCTGAACGTCGTAGTCCATGGTTATGTGCTCCTAACTTTTGGTTTCGGACAAACAAACAAACTGTGTTTACTCTCCGACTAGTTCACTGGAAAAGCTGGACAAGGACGTCCTCTTTGAAGTACCTATGCCAATCGCCGTAGGATCGCGTCTAAGGCGTTCTGCCGCCCTGGTGGTGATATCAGGCGGCCCATCGTCCTCGGCGTCAGGTGGGCCACGGTGGGGCTGGGGTGCCGTATTAGCCGCCGTGGTACACATAATGTGTAGCGGTGCGTCTGCCGTGCTCGAATCCGGCGGGCGTGGACACCGATATAAGGCCATCCGCGATGAGCAATTTCATATCGCGCGATGCCGTCATGCTCGGCGTACCCATGTGTCGCTCGATCGCTCGCGCGGCGAGAAAAAACGAACGATCATCCGCCCGCCGGGCCAACTCGCGGCACAACTTCGCCAGCAGATGCACGCGCTCGGGATAGTGCGGATCGACGCCAGGCACCGGATCGCTCGACTTCGCGGCGGCCACAACGTCGGCAAGGCCCCCGCCGGCCCGCGCCGGGTCAAACGCGGCCCAGGCGTGATCAAAATCGCTCAACGTCACAGCGTAATCTTTTGTGGTGATCACCGGCAGCGCCAACTCATACCATCGCCGGATGATCCGCTTGCGATCAGCACGGGACAGCGCCCTCAACTCCGGGTCAGCCTTCATGCCACACACAATGTCGAAGATTCTGCGATTCCGCGTGCCCGGCGACTTGGGCAGCGTCCGGGCGATCAGGGCTTGAGCTTGCGACGGCAAATCATCGGCCCCGCTGGAAATTCCTAATTTATCACCAGCCACGTCACCCTCGGAGGCAGACGCATCAATCATGTACTGCGCTTTATGCGCTTTATGTGTACCATCAGCCGGGCTGGAAATTCCTAATTTCTCCACGAGCCATCCCGGCAGCGGTGCCATCGCGTCGAATGTCGGCAATTCGTGGTCGGGGTCATCGACGTGATAACCGGCGCTCGGTGGAGCCACGACGTAGGCCGCCGCGGCTCTGATGTCGATGCCTCGGCCGAGTTTGCCCACGGACGGCCCCAGGTCAACGCCAGCAGGCGCGCGGAAGTAATGATGTACGCCGCCGCTCGGCGTCTGCACCGTCACAGTGGCCGGTAGCGGGCCGTGCTCGGCCTCCAGGGCGTCCAGGCTCGCCGGGCCTGCTGGTAGGTCGATGTCCACTACGACGACGCCAGATGGCCCACAGGCGACTGCAAGGCCGGCGCCGGGCCAGTGAGTGAACCATCCTCGGATTGTCGTCGGGCAGCGGGTCGCGGCGTGAACACCACGGCGCACGAGCGGCTTCTTGTCGCGGACGGGCAAGACGTGAAAGCCCTCCACCGCCAGGCGAACGGCGGCGCGGCTCACGGGCGGGTCGGCCAACTGGAGAACCGCACAGGCCGTGGCCAGGCGCTGCAAGCTGGCGGTCGGGTCGAGTTTCCGGACATGTCCCGAAGCTTGGCGTATGGTGTTCATTCCAGCCCCCCCTCGATGCCTTGGAGCGCGGCGTAGACACGTTGGCGGGTCTGGTCCAGCCAGGCCGCGTCCTCGTGCTCGCGGCGCAGTTCCAGGTTCAGCATCTCAATATCCAACACGCGCAGGATTGCATCGCGCACCATCTTCTGTAGTTCGCCCGGGGGGATGGCCTCCAATTCCCAAACGTCGTCGCAACCGTGGGTTTTGACGAACCGCGCACGGTTGCTCGATCCAGCTTTCGCGGTCATCGTCGCCGGCAAATTCATCTCGCGGGCTTGGGCCGGCGTCAGCGCGGCCTTGACCACCTCGACCGCGTGAATGCCCAAGTCGTCGCGGATGCTTTGGCCGAGTTGCGACGCGATCGCCTCGCCTTCCGGGTCGGCGTCAGATGCCACAATGAGAATGAGCCGATCCTTGCCCGATACCTCGAACCGCTCGACGATTTCACGGCGCATCGGCACCGAACCGAATCCGCGCCCGCAAGTCAGCGGCACCGTAAACTCCGATGCCACGGGGCGCAGGATTTGCTTCACGGTGTTTTTCTCCGCGATGATTTCCACGTGTGCCGGTTGGCTGATGGTCAGATCGCGCCAGTAGGATTTGAGGAAGCCGTCGAGTTGCGCGCGGACAAACGCATCCGGCGACGGGTGACAATCCCACGTGGTGGTCGGCCGTGTTTCATCGTCGATGGTGTCGATGCTCACCAGGCCCTCGAAGCGTGCGCGCGTGAGTAGATCGCTCAAGTCCCCGTAGCTCGCCCGATCGTTTCGATAGGTCGATTCGGGTCGGTTTGCATTGCGGAGCGGTGGGTCGTTCAGCATTCCGTAGTGAATCTGCCGCAGACTCGCCGGCCAAAACGGGCGCAGGTCTTCGATGATTTTCATCGCGGCTTCGAGCATCGGTCGCTTGGCCGCACTGATTGCCGAACGCCCCTTGAAGCAGCCTAACGCGACGCCGCCCTCGGTCGGCTTCTGTTGTCCTTCTCGATACTCGACGAGCCGCGCATGCGCTTCGTCAGGGTCGCAGTCAGTGACTTCCTCGCGGAGCATTTCGTCGAGTGATTTCACGCGTTGGCGGTTGTGTTCGCGCAGCAGCGCAAGGAAGCCGTCCAGATCATCCGATCGCCTGAATTTCTCCACGCGAACGGGAACCTCGGTCAGCCCGGCCAGGCGGCACGCGGCGTATCGGCGGTGCCCGCTCAAAATGAAGTTGTCCCGCGTGATAACGAGCGGTTCGCGCAGTCCGTGCTCGCGGATCGACTCGGCCAGCGCGATGATATCCGGATCGTCGTCGCGCACGGGCCGATACAATTTCTCGTTTTCTGGCGATGGTTTGATCGCGTCGATGGGTCGGTGTGCTATGCTCATTTTGGTAATCGCTTTCTGCCCGTCGCCCGTGCTCAGCGGACGCCGGGCTTTTTTTGTAGGGGTCAAACCTCAAACCCATTGCCGCGCCGCCGTCGGTCGTCGGCGCCGAACGCGCGGGACGGGCGCGGGTCGTGCGGCTCGTTCCGTTTCAAAATCTCGTAGGGCGTCGGGCGGAATGCGCCACCTGGGCCGGCGTGTGCCCGGGCCGGCGACGTTGATTGCGCGAAGCTCGCCCGAAGCGATCCAGCCGCGCACCTTGTCAGAGTGAACGGCGAGCCGGCGGGCCACCTGGGGCGGGGTGTAGTAGGTCATAGCGACACCCCGCTTTCCGCCGGTGACGGCGCGACAAACTCGATCAGCACGCCGCGCCGCTCAAGTTCGATCCGCGCCCGTCGCGCGCCCGGCACGTCGCGATTTCGCAGGCAATGAACCAGTTCGACAACCCATGCGATCGCCTCGGCGTCGCGCTCTCGATTTGCTTCACGATGTATTTTTGCAGGCATGCTTTCAGGGCAAATCTTGCATGCGCGTTGCGTGCAAAAACACAAAAACCCCTTGAATCAAGGGGTTTCATGCAAAAAACGTTGCGTAAGATTTTGCGTGCAACGCCGTCAGGCGTCGTATCCCTCAACGCGGCCGCCGCCGCTGTCGTGATCTTTTTTGATGTGGCCGCGACGGAGTGTTTGTTTCGTGCGGGCGATCCGTGCGGCGTATTGATATTCGGTCGATCTCGAAAGCGTAGACGGTGATTTGCCCACCTGCTCCGCGATTCGCGCGTCTGGCCAGTCGGGATGATCGCGCAGCAGCATCATCGCTTCGGCCAGCCAGGCGGTACGCGGCGGCGGCGCGGCGGGGCGATCAGTTGCCACCTCGGCCGGGGCGCTCTGGCCGTGTTCGATCAGGTCGGCCAGCAGTTCACACGCGCGCGCCCATTGCGTGAAAGTGTCCGACTCTTGAAGCCGCAGAAACTCGCCAGCCTCGCCGGGCGATCTTCGAGCTTCCGCGTGATGCGTGCGCCCGGGGAACGCGGCGGGAAATTGCTTGGGCAGCACGCCGCCGAACGTGGAGCCGCGAGCCTCGACAGGTTCGCCAGCCGCGCCAGCCTTGACGGGCAATCGCGTATTGCCCACCAGTTCCATGAACAGGGTCAGCGGGTCGCGTGCGATCTTCGCCGGTGCGCGTCCCTCGGGGATGGCTATATCGGGATGGCCCGCGCCATCGAGCCAGGCCACCAGCGCCGCCAGGCCGTCGATGCCATCCAGCCAGCCACGCCGCCAGCATTCTTTAACCATCTCGCCGGCGTCGCGCAGGTCGTCGTAGTGCCGAATGCGATCAGCCCGCGTGCCGCCCACGGCCAGCGGGTGCGGCTTGCCGGCTTCGATGTCCTGGGCGATCTTCGTAAAGCGGCGGGCCAGATCGCGCCAGCGCTGGCAGAACAGGTGCCGCTCGGGGTCGATTTGATGTGCCATGTGATTCACCGCCTTAAAAGCCGGGCCGGCCTGGGCGTGACGACGTGGCGGTGAAGCCGTCGCCAGCGCCCGGGCCGTTCATCGGGGGATCAAACCCGATGCCCGTTGTGTCAGTTTATCCGATCTT
>CAYNCM010000139.1:0-637 GCA_964395825.1 uncultured Planctomycetaceae bacterium | reverse complement strand
CCGTGGTTACAGTATATCAGCCGACGAGCCGCAGGCGCGGCCCGTTCGATTCGTCGCCGCCGGTCTTGCCCTTGTGGGCTTCGTGGCCCGCTGTTCCGCTCGGCCTTGCCGTGTCGCCATCGTCGCCCGTGTCCACGTCCGCGAACAGCCAGCGCCGCACGTGGTCGGTGACGGCCCGCAAACGTTCGTCGGCGAGCCGCTCACGATAGTGCGTGGCAATGTCGCCCCGGTCCTCGTGGCCCATCACGCGATCAATGGCGGGCCTGTCTGGCAGTTCATCAGCCACCGTGCGGAACGTGTGCCGCAGTGCATAGAACCCTCGGCCCTTCGCCTTCAACGCTTGGGCGTCCAGCAGCTTCGCGAAGATCAGCCCCACCGCGTCACAAGTCGTGTACGCGGCTTTGCCGGTGCCCTTGGCCGGGGCGGTGCGGACGTAGGGCATACCTTGGCGGGTCAGGAATACAAGCCCCTTGTGTGCCTTGTCCGTGGCTTTGCGCGGCTTCTGCATCACCAGGCGCAGCGCCTCGACGGTTTCCGGCCACAGCGGCACACGCCGCGCGATGCCGGTTTTGGGCCGTGGGAGGTCAATCAACGCCGCGTCCAGGTCCACCGCAGCGCGCTTCAATTCGGCCATATC
>CAYNCM010000138.1:0-5350 GCA_964395825.1 uncultured Planctomycetaceae bacterium | reverse complement strand
CCGCTTGCCAAGCCAGCGTGAGCCCCGCCCCTTCGGCCGCGGCCGTGCCGTCTTCTCCCTCACAGAAATTGACGATACCAATACGCATCTGGTTGACCTGGCAGACCAGCGGCTCCAGCGCCGGGTCGCGGGTCAGGCCGGCGCCCACCGTCTGAATCTGGTGACTGTCCAGCAGGGACAATGTCCGCTCCAGCGCCTGCGCGCCATAATCCAGGATGTGATTGTTCGCAAGGCAGGCCACGTCGAACGGCACAACCGAAAGCCCGGACACGGTGGTCGGCTCGCCACGCAGGTTGGGCCCCTGCTTGGCGATGGGTTGTCCATGTTCGCACAGCACCGCCTCGAGGTTGACGATGCGCAGGTCGGCCTGCTGAATGTGCGGGAGCAGATCACCATAGATCGAAGCCGGCGCTGCTTCGATCACCGGGCCGTACCGACGAATCGGCGCCCAATCACCGGCGATCAAAATACTCGCCTCAGCAGTGATCGGCTCGCTTTGGGCCTGCCAGCTTCCCGTCGTCCAATCCATGTTCATGTCCTCTGCTCAATTGCCGATCACTGACGCCTCGCAATCAGGCACGCCAGTCCATGCGCGGTCGATACCGTAGCGTCTGTGTCAAGGATGTAAACGGTGGACCAGTGCCGACGGTCCGCTGGTGGCGGCGGCTGACTCGTCAATCATACCGCCCGTAACGGTCGACCAGGTCGATGATGAACCGGTAGGTATCCAGGCTCACATCCGGTTGGACCGAGTGATCGGAATGAAACCCATAACCACGCCTGGACATCCCGATCGCCAGCCGATCCCGCACGTGGGCCTCGATCCGCTGGCGGTCACCGCATTCCCAGATGCGCTTGTCCTGGTTACCCCAGAAAGACAGCTCATCACCGAATTCAGGGACAAGCTCGGCCAAATCCATCTGTGCCGCGTTTTCCAGCGGATGCAGGCTGTCGATACCCATCTCGACAAACTGATCCACCAGCAGGTTCACATTGCCATCGGTGTGCCAGAACACTTTCCATCCATGCTGCCGGCACCAGTCGATCATGCGTTGATTGTCCGGGCGAAGCAATTGCCGATACCCATCCGGCGAGAACATCGGGCCATGGTTGTATCCCATATCCGCCGAAAGAAATACGCTATTGATCGGCAGGCCCGCGTCGTGGATCGCCTGGAAGTTCATGATTGCCACGTCCGTGAACGTCCGCGAAACATCGATGAACCAGTCGGGTTCGCTGGCCATGGCGATCAGCGCAATCTCATCGCCCATCAATCGCTTCATGAACTCATAGGATTCAATCGTCTGAAACATGATCCAGCGATGCTTTTACGCCGCCGCGGAAGCCCCGTCGCGCAGACGATCAATATCCACCTGCACCGGGTTCGCCAGTAAGGCCGGCTTGTACGTGGCGTGCCATTTTTCCGCGCTGTCGCAATCGAAGCCCACATGTTCGGGCGTGCCGGACCGGCCCTTCCACTGGCGCAGACGCGCGCCGAAACCGTCGACCACGATCCGCGTCGTCTGATCCTCCTCGATCAATTCGGATCGACCGGGAAACGGGGCGGGGGTAAAACCGCCGATGTTGTCCGCATCGGCATCCAGCAGGTCCAGGGCCGCTTCCTTGCCGCCATCCAGGCCTTCGCTGCGCCAACGCGCGATGGTCTCGGCCCAATAGCAGTCGAAACGCGGTACGCGATCATGATCGCGCCGTTGCATCATACGATCGACTCGATCAGCCCCGGTCAAGGCGGATACATGCGTCTGAGCCATACCTGTCCCCAATCACTAATCGTCCGTCCGGTGCCCGTCATCGGGCGATCGGCCTGCGACCGATACGGCGCCCGCATGGACCGATTCAAAGACCATCACGCCGCTGGATGGCAGGCGCACCTTCACTGGTTTGTGTCGTCGATGGGTCTGGTGCATGCCGCGACTATAGCCCGTGATGCCCGAAACGCCAAGATGGCCCCATCATGCCAAGACTTGAATGCAGTCGCATGCGAGGAGGGTTGTCGAGTCGCCACCGAACAACGTTGCGCGCCCCATGTGGCAGCTCCCGCCCAGGCCAGTGCCTTCGCCTGCCGCAGCGACGGCGGGAGGATTGACACCAGCAGCGCCAGGATTGCGATCACCATCAACAGCTCGATCAGTGTGAATCCGCTTGTTCGTATTCGATGTGCCATGGGTCTTGCCCTGGTCTCGCGCTCAGCGGTTTCCCGTCGCGGCGACAGGCTGACCGACGAGTTCGACCGACTCGAAGCGTGCGGTGACCGTGGACGTCTGCGAATTCGAGTTCACCCACATACCGAAGTACATGATGTCGTCGAACTCGCAATAGGCCTTGCCGTACCCATAGATGTTCAACTCCTCGTGAAAATCCTGTGAGTTGACGAGTTTCCAGTCGTCCTCGGCGGCAGGCCTGCTGGTGGAGGTGGCGTAGTACGAGCTCAGTACCGCACCTTCGCGCTTTATGCGCAGCCAGACCGGCGTACGGTTCTTCTCAGGGGCGTCGAGTTCCGTCAGATTCCACCAGTTTTTCCAGTTCCATGCGTACACACCGGTTGAGGCCGTCAGCACGTATGCGTCGCCGAGGCTGGATTCGTCATCAATGATCATCAGTCCGACGCTGCGGTTCCCGGCCTTGCCGAGATCCGTCAACCGCGCAATCAGTTCGCCGTCACCGTCGATGGCCGCGTAGCAGAACTGCCGGCCTGTCTCGCAGAGTTCCTGGTTCTTGTTCAGTGCGGGGCCGCCGCCGGTGACAATGAATGCCTTTTCCGACGCATCGTAACGAGTGGAACCCTTGACGTGGGTTTTGCCGAAGTCGCCATTGGCCCAGCCGGGCTTCGGCCCGTTTGCGAAGCGGTCGGGCTTATCCTGTGCGAAGACGACCGACGTGTTCGCGTCGAGCACATCGACAGTATCGATGTCGGAGAGATAACCGTCGGCGCCGGCGGTAACCGTCACGGACGTATCCTTTCCGACGTCGTTGGCCTTGATGGTGAAATCCACGAAGTTGCTGCCATTGGGAATGGTCACGGACGCCGGCAGCGCCGCCGCGCCCGAACCGCCCGAAAGACTTACGGCCAGACGGCCTGCTGTCGCGTCGCCGCCGGGGATAAGGCGGATCAGACGGGCCGCGGTCGAGCCGGTCGTTTCGACAATGGCGCCCCTGTCGATCACCAGCAGCAGCCGGGCTTTATCCGCGTATTCCCTCTGCCACTGGTAGATGGACGACGCCTCGGGGACTCGCGCGTCGCGCTGGTCGCCACTGACAATACGGTTATTGTCGTTGACCACGACCTGGCCGTCGCCTTCCCACGCATAGCCGTTCGAGCCATAGACCTGGTTGTCGTAGACTTCCCAGCCCACGCTGGTCAGGTCGCACAGGTCGACCAGCGGCATGGACCTGTCGAGTTCAAAGCTGTTGCCGCGGATGATGGCGTCGAAGGCTTTGTTGGTCGCCCAGATGCCCGGATTGACGAACTGCGTGCTGTTGGAGAACGTGTTGTAGGCTAGGATATGGGCCTCGACGTAGCTCAGGTACCCGTAACCGCGGCCGCCGGTGTGGGTGTTGTTGTAGACGACCATTCGCGGCCCTTGGACGCCGTGCAGCATTGAGGCGTTATTGTCTACGGAGTACGCACGATCGGTCGCTCCGCCGGAACATGTGAAGGTCGAGGTCTCCAGCAGATTCTCGTGCGGGAGATAGCCATGCAGTTGCGGCGACTGAACGGTTTTGCCCTCAAACGTAGAATTGCGGATCACGCTACCGTTGCCCCACTGATAGATCGCCATGTGGCGAAGGTCACGGGCCACGCAGTTGTCCATGAGGTTGTAGGCCCCGCCGTACCAGCCCGAAACCGACAGATACGCGTCGCCGCCCTTGCCGATATCGGCGACGGTTCCGTCAAACTCGCAATCCCGCAGCTCGATGTGATTGCTGCCGTCGAGTTTGTAGGGCCAGTCCTTGCAGCCGTTCAGCGTCACGCCCTTCATCCAGCCGTTGGTTACGTCCCGGAACTTGACGGGGCCGAGGTCCACCTTGGCCGACGGGGTGGCGATGGTCAGTGCCTCGATGCCGACCTGCTGGATCGGTGCACACTTGCGCAGTTCGGGGTCCTCGTCGGCGTAGAAATCGTGCAGCACGGGCCGATCGAGTTCGATTGTCTTCGCGTCGAAGTCGATGGCGGTGATGCGGCCGAAGTACGACCTGCCGAAGCGAGCGGGGTTCTTCTGCACCAAGCCCACATGCGGGCGATTGTAGCGGTCGGCCATCGTGTCGCCCGGCTCGGTGGTCGTCGAGCAGAGGCGGACCCAGTCCCCAACGTCACAGCCGTCGACGCGGCTGAGCGTGATTCGGCCGCTTCCGCGCTTGACCGTGCCGACGGTCTTGTATTTTGGCCAGACGGGCTTGTCGCCCTCGAAGTGGAAGAGGTAGTCGCCCGAGCCGCCCTTGCCCAGTTCCAGGACGGTTTTGTCCTTGCCCGCGCCACGGAAGACGATCCGGTCGCTGGTAACCTTCAGTTCCTTATCGAGCGTATAGCGGCCGGCCGGGAAGACGACGACGCCGCCGCCGGCGGCCACGGCATCGGCCAGGGCAGCAGCGGCTTTCTGATTGTCCGAGCCGTCGTATGTGCTGACATCGAACTGCTTCCAGTCGGAGACGTCCGGGATGCCGCCCTCGACCCCGGCCCGGCGGAAGTCGGGGTAGACGATCCCATCCGGCCCGACCACGTCCGCCGGCGTGAGTGCCTTGAGGTCCCAGGGGGCGATCTTGTACTGCCCTGGCCAGGGCGACGCGATCCGATTGTCCGGCCTGGCCTGCGACTGGTCGGTCGGCGTGGCATCGGTCTGAGTATCGGCAACACCCGAGTTTGACTCATTCGAGGGCGATTTCTCTTGATTCTGGGTCGAAGGCGGGGCGTCCTGATCGGTGCACGCCAGTGGGACGATGGTCAGCACTGCCAGTGTAAGTCCCATTGTAAACTGTGGATACAGTCGTTTGTGCCAATCCATGGGTCTCTCCTTGCGGGTAGCGGAGTAAAGTCCGGGGTTTTTGCTTGCATTCTTCACGTGATGTGATATCTTAACGTTTGCACTTAATGTGTCAACTTTGGCACTTTCAAGTGATAGGGACAAGTCGAGACGCATCAATGACGCAATCACCCGGCACAACGCTGAAATCCATCGCGCACGAGGCAGGCGTATCCCTGACGACGGTTTCGCGTGTCCTCAACCGCAACCGCATCGGCGACCGCGCCGACGCCCGACGCAATGCCCGACGCATCCGGGCCATCGCCGATCGGCTCGGTTATCGGCCCAACACCGCCGCCCGCGCCATCCAG
>CAYNCM010000137.1:0-5414 GCA_964395825.1 uncultured Planctomycetaceae bacterium | reverse complement strand
AGGGGCACCGCAGTCCGCCGAACCGGCACAGGGCGAACAGCAGACGCCACTCAGCGCTCGGGCAGACGTCGAGCACGCGCTGGGCATGCTCCCGGCTGATATAGTAGAACCGTGCCGGGTTGGCACGCACGGCAGCCGGGATGCCGGTGAACGGGTTGGTCTGCACCAGGCCCCGACGAATCGCCGCGATGAAGAACTGCCGCGCCCGCCCGATCGAGCGACGCACGGTGTTGTCCGAGAGGCCCCGCCCAAGCAGACGCAGACGGAAGTCCTCCGCGTCGCCTGCGGTGAACTCCCGCATCGGCTTGTTGGCGTCGAAGCATTCGAGCAGGTAGCGGCGGGCCTGTTCGAGGTTGATCCGCGTGCGCGGCTTGATGTCCACCCGGCTGTCGATGTATGCGCGTGTGAACGGCCCGAGCGTGGCGACGTCACGTCGGCGGGTCAGGCCCGCAACTGCAAGCTTGTCGTACAACTGGGCGTCAAGGTTCACCAGCCAGCGCGAAGTCTCGTCCATGGGCGCGTGACCCGTGGTCGTGGCGTAGACCAGGTCTTCGATGCGGACCTTCACCGCCTCGGCGTACCGCAGCGGCACCCTGCCCAGGCGGATGGTCTTGCGCTGGCCCGAAGCGTCGATGAACAGGATGCGACGCCGTCCGTTGGGATCGTTGCTGATACTGGCCATGGGTGTGACCCTACCTCGTGGTTGAAAACATGGGAAGTTCAATCTGCCCGGCGGCGGACGGAGCGGGAATCCACGGAAACCCGCCCCGAACGCCGCTGACAGAACCGCCAAAACGCTGCGATTTCGGCTCATTTCAAGTCGTGGGTCGTTTGGTCGGTTTGGTCGGTAGGGTTGATGGGGGTGGCGGGTGATTTCAGTGCGTGTGGATTGATGGTGTAGCGCGGGGCCGGAGGGCGACCGGGCAGGCCGGCGCGATCATCATCGGTCTGTTCGATCAGGTGGCCATGTTCGACGAGCAGGTCGAGCGCGGCCTTGACCACTTCCGAATCGCGAAGACCCGTCCAGCCCCGGCGGTAGATGGCACGCGCGTCGAACCCGTCGGACAGATCGCCCTTGACGATGTGCCGCCAGATCGACTTCGCAGCGGCGACCTCGGCGATGGTCACCGCGCTGTAGATGCGACGGGCGTGGCTTTCCAGATAGTCGCCCCAGCGGATCGCCAGCCGAAGCGATGCCTCACCAATCGGTCCACGTCCGACCTCGGCCAGGTGGAGGATCAAAGCCAGCGATGGGATCAAGCTGCGGAACTTGCCCAAGTGTGATTCGATGGCCGGGTGCTCCTCGCCACTGCGAAGACGCAGCTCCAATTTCTCACGCCAGGCATCGAACACGTGCTGGGCATGTTCATCGAACCGCAGGAACGGCACGCGAGAACGGTCATGCTCATCGACCTCGGCCCCGACCCCTTCGGCGTCCAGATCGACCATGCGGTTGACCAGTTCGACGAGTTGGCGACGGGCCTGCGTGTCTGGCCAGCGATCCACATTCTTCCACTGCGTCGGCGCGTCCGGCCAGACGAGCAGTTGGAACCGCTGGATCAACCCATCATCGCCGATGCCGCCATCCACGGCGCTCTGGATGTACGGCGCGAGCTTGCCTGGCTGGATCGAGCCGAAGATGGAGACGATGGCCGACTCGATCTCGATGGTGCCGCGCCCGATGCGGTCGTAGGTGAACCGACCGGTGCCGTCCCACGCTTCGAGGTAGAACGCGCGAGCGCCCTGCTGGTTTTCCTTCTCCAGGCTGTGCAGCCAACCGACCAGTTCATCACGGAACACCATCACCCCGGCTGGATTCTCCGACAGCAGTTCGCCGAGTTTCTCGACGGTGGCGTCGTTGGTGAGATATCGCTTCCGCGCCGGCGCTGGTAAGTCTTCTTCATCGAGCAAGGCCAAAGCCCCGGCCGGGTCGTTCCCTTTCCGCACCGCCTGCTGGAGTTGTCGCTCGGCTTCCTTCTTCTTCACATCCGCGAAGATCGTCTGCTTATTGTGCTCACGAACCGCTGCATCGAACTCAACACGGGCGTTGGCCTCGAGCGTATGCAGCACCGACAACGGCGCGCGGATGGCGGGACTCTTGAGTAAAGAGGGCCTGCCGATCACACCGCCCCACAGGTTGGGCACGACCAGCCAGTCGTCATGGCGGCGGGGCCGAATGCCGCACCGCCGACCGATCACCGACCCGAGCACCACCATCGTGGCGGCAGCAGGGAAGTCCGACGGACACTGCAATCGCTCGGCCACATCATCCACAAACGCCCGCAGCGACACCGGCAGCATCTCCGACGCATACGGCGCGACCAGCGGCAGATCATCCGGCAGCGGTCGCACCTCTGGCCAGTCAGAGGTGTCGGTCACCTCGGTGTCCATCGGTTTAGCCGGCCTCTCCGTCAGCGCGGATGACTTCACGGGTTTGGTGCCGATCGGCTCCGCCTGATCGGCCAACGACTCGATGATCTGCTTCACACTGTCCACGTCACCTCCATGTTGTTCCAGCAGGTCCGCCACGTCGCCACCCTCGGGCAGGCCGGGCAGTTCAATACGTTTCACAATGGACGGACACTTGAGTTGAGCCAGGCGAATGGCCACGTCGGTCATGTATTGCTGGCCGGCATGATCGTTGTCCGGGATGAGGACCACCTCGGTGATGTTCGAGGCAGACAGCGGCGACCAGTCCGCCTTGTCGGCGCTACTGCTGCCGTGCGGCGATGTCGTCGCAATCAAACCCAACGACCGCGTGACCTCGACACACTTCTCGCCCTCAACCACGTACACCCGGCCCCGCGTCTGGGCCAGATCAGGTAGGCGGTAGAGCGGTCGGCCCCGGTGGCCGCACGGCATGCCCTCGATGCGCCAGCCGTTGCCGCGCGGGTCGAATGCGATGGGGCGGATCACCTTGCCCCCGCCCCCGGAACCGGACCGATCCCACCGCAGCACGGCCCCGATGGACTGGCCGATCTTGTCTTCGTACATCCACATCGCCGAGTGCGGGCCGAACTGGCGCTCCAGTTCCGCAATGGCCCCACCCAACTGTGGATGCAGTGTCGGGCGCTTGGCCTTGAGGCGCGGCCTGCCCCGGGCCGGCAACGCGCCCGACGGGGGTGTCGGCATCAGGTCGCGCATCGTCATCTCCAACGAGGCAACCACCGCCTCCGGCGTACAACCCGCATGGCAGTGAATCAGGGCGCGGCCATCCTCACCTTCATCAATCGACAGGCTCGGTTCATAGTCCGCATGGGCTGGGCAGTGCGCCACCCAGCCGCTGCCTCGCTTACGTGGACCGGCCACCTGCGCGAGCAGTCTTTCAACGGCTTCACTCGGCATGGTCCACCCCCTTGTCGTGTTCAGCGGACAGGCCGGACTTCGACCGGTCGATGAACCGCCGCAGGTCAGCCGGGTCGATGCGGACGGACCGCCCGAACCGCACCGCACGTAGTGCCCCCTGATCGACGAGGGTCCAGATGGTTCTCTCGGTGACACCGAGCAACTTGCCCGCCTCTCGGTAGGTCAGCAGGGGTTCCAGATGGTTGGGATTCCGGGGGCGGGGTTCAGTCACAGTTCACCCCCTTCCGCCGGGCATCGATGCTCGCCAGTTCATCGCGCAGCAGGGCGACGGTGTCACGGCTGTACAGCCGCAGCGTGCCCGCTCGGGCGCAAGGTTGAATGTGCGGGCGCGTTGCCAGCACATGCAGCACGCGGTGCAGCGGCTCGCCCAGTTCGGCAGCCAGCCGACCGGGGGTGAGTAGACGGGGTGGTTCGAACGGTTTCGACATGACAAGGCTCCTTACGGGAAGGCGGCATGCCTTCCCCGTAAAGGGCCGGATGTCATCGAAGTGCGGACGAAATGTGCCGTTGACAGCACAAACACCGATGAATCGGTGTCATTGACAGAACGGTCGTGTCATTGACGGCAGGCAATTGACGGCGATCAGACCTGTCGCCGACGCCGAGCGTAGCGAGGACGATCGTCGTCATCGACATCAAGGTTCTGCTGACGCATCAGGTCCACCATGTTGCGGCGCTGGCTGGGCGTCAGTTCGTCAAGTTTCGCCTGCTCAGCCGGCTTGGCTTGGTCGTAGATGATCTGGAACTCCTCCTCGTAGGCCAGCGCCTCCACCGGGTCGAGGTCATCAGCGACCAGTTGCTCGACCGACCCCTTGGAAAGGTCCACCACCGGCGACGCGGCCCGCTTCAGGTACGGCTTGACGCTCTCGCACTTGCGCAACGTCTCATGGGAGCAGCCGACCAACTTGGCCAAGGATCGCAGATCACCAGGCCAGCCGTCGCGTGCGAGGATATCTGCCGCCTTGGCTTCGGCTTCGGCAGCCGACATGCCGCGTTTCTTCTTCCCGGTGGATTTCGATTGGGTCGATTCTGTCACCGGGATTGCGGCCACGTTCTGGGACGCTGCGCTCTTTCCCTGATCGAGAATCTGTCGTAGCAGCGCCGCCAGTTCACCAAAGTCGTTGGTGATGTGCGTGTGATGATGCACATTGACATCGCCGATGCTCGCGCTGGCGTTGGCCTGAGCGGCGGCAAGGTTCTGATTCGGTCCGCTATCCGTGTTCGTGGCCGCGTCCTCGACCGTGCATTCCTCGATGACAACCTTGCCCGCCACATCCGCGCGATGGGCGAAGAACCCCAACCTCCGCACGAACGCCACCACCGCAGAGGGCTGGTCCGGCGTCTGGTTCTCGTAATCAAGCCGAGCCAGTTCCCCCTGATCGGTGAGCCGAATCTGCTCCGTACCCAATGACACCAGACGCATCTCGCCGCGCAGGCAGCCTTCACCATCCAACCAACCGGGCAGCCAGCGGAGAACATCGGCCATAAACATGTCTTGGCGGACAGTGCCAGTGACTCTCGCCAGTATCCGTGCCAGTTGATTGACCTTGGTGATCGTGGCCTTGAATCGCACGCGCTGCTCGATAAGCCCGGCCTGCGTCATCAGGCGCACAGCCTCCTGCTGCGTGCTGGTCAAACGATCCTGGTCGTGGTCGATCCACGTCGCCGGCACCGAACACAGCAGGTCCAGAATCGCACGATCCAGCGGCTCAACATGGGCAGGCCAGGTGCTCAATTCTGCCCTCCCCGCCACTCAGCCAGCATGTCGTTGACTTCGTCGATGTCGAACGCTTCGGGATCGAAGTCGTCACCCAGCCACTCGACCAGATCGTCGTGTTCTTCGTGATCGGCATCAGCGACCACGTCGAGCATATGGTAGTACCCATAGATGCCGCCGCAGTCCTCGGGTGGGCAGGCCAGCTTGCCCGACAGACATACCGGATACTCGACGCCCGGCTTTGGCTCCTCGATCTTCTGCACTTCGACGATATGTTCCCACCCGTCGCCGAAGTCGTATTCGTAGGTCAGCTTGCTCTTGACCTTCGGGC
>CAYNCM010000136.1:0-5458 GCA_964395825.1 uncultured Planctomycetaceae bacterium | reverse complement strand
CCGATGCGCCACCCTTCACGATGGCCGTGATGTACGTGGCCCGCAGTGCGTGGAAGTCCACCACCCGGTTATCGCCATCACGCCATCGCAGGAAGTCCGAATCCCGGCGGTCGCGTCGCTCTGACCACGTCGTGGCCTCACGTCGCCACGTGATGCGAGCGCGGCGGAGGTCGGCCCGGATCATCCTCGCCAGCTTCTCGGGCATGGTGGCGAACACAGTCGCTTCCCTGTTCATCCTCGCCAGCCACGGCCGCAGGCGTTCGGCCAGGTCCACCCGGATCGGCTGGCGTGCCTCGCGTCGGTTCTTCGAGTATGCGGCCTTGACTGTCACGACCGGCGGGTCGGCGTCCAGGTCGAAGCTACCACGGGTCAGACTGCGAAGCTCCCCGGCCCGGAAACCCGTACCCGTGGCCAGACGATAGAGCATTGCTCGATCCGGCCCGGTGATGCGTTGATGGTCCGGGCCGTGCTCGGCCGTGCTCACCAGCCGCACCAGTTCTTTCGCGTCAAGGGGTCGGCGTTCGAACGTTGGCGATATCAGCTTGGCCGTACCGATGCGGGCCAGCGGATCAACGGCAAGCCGACGCTCCCCGACAGCCCACCGGACGAATTGGCCGATGGATTGCAGATACCAGTTGATCGTCCGCGTTGCGGCGTCCTGCTCGCGGAGTCGCCCCACGAACCGCGTCACCGCGTCGGCCGATATGTCGCCCAGCGTCGCCATACCGCAATCGTCGATGATGCGCTTGGCCCGGTTGTGAACCGTGCTCACACGCTTGGCGCTGATGCCCTTGCTGGTCAGTGTGGCTTTCCAGTCGGCGAGATGTTCGCTGATGGGTCGGCGGCTCTGCAGCATGACCGATTCAGCGTTCGCATCGACAACACCTTCACGACGTAGCGCAGCATCGGCTACCGCCTTGGCAAGTATCCTCTGTGCCGCGGTCTTGTCGGTGGTCTTCGTGGACCGGGTGACGCGCCTTCCATCGTGGCCGTAGAACGACATGATCCAACAGCCAGCGCCCTTCCTCTTGAACAGTGTCCCGTGCCCGGTGGCGTTGCGTTGCTTCGTGGTGCTCATGGTGTGCCTTTCCCGTTGTTCAACCAGTGCTTGAGTGCATCGACGGAGTAGACCACGGCCCGGCCTGCCTTCGCGTGCGGGATCTCCCCCCGGTTGGTCAGTTCCCACAACTTGCGTTCACCGATGCCGAGGAGTTTCGCGGCCTCTTTCGGCCTCATGGCGATACGCTCATCGCTCGGCGTGGTGGTGGTGATGGCCGGTTCGTCTTTCACGTCGGCGAGTCTGCGCAGATCGGCCACGATCGCGCCCGACTCACTGAACAGGTCGCCTACGCTTTCGCCACCATCCATCGGGTGATCTTCGTCGGCCAGGTGGGCCAGTTCACGTAGTCGGCTGATGGCGCGTTCGATGCGTTCGTACTGCGGATGGTTCGGATGGATGGTCGCCAGTGGTCCGAGTTGGTGCGGTTGGAGTTCGCCAGGCGAAGCCGCACCGGTCCAGTTGAATGAGCCATCGGGTTTCGTGAACGGCCTGGGGCCGATGGCTCGATCAAGACTTGATGCGTGGCCCCGGTGCGGTAGTCCCTCACGCCATCGGGATATCGCGTCGGCCAGGTGGTGCAGGTGTTGCCGGTCGCTCATGGTGGTGTGCGTCCTTCGTCGTGGTGGTCATGTGCTCATGGTGGTGTGCCTCACGCGGCTTGATAGGGCCGGACGCGCTGGGCGATCTCATCGCCGATGTGAGCCTCGGCCACGTCGAGGTCGTACTTGGCTTGAAGATTGATCCACAGTTCGGCGCTCGTGCCGAAGTACCGCGCCAGCCGCAGGGCCAGTTCCGCACCGATGCCCCGCGTGCCGTGAACAATGCGCCCTACATGCTGGGCGCTCGTGCCGGTGTCCTTCGCCAGGCGGTAGGGCGTGATGCCCAGCGGTTCGAGAAAATCATCCCTCAAGACTTCGCCAGGATGAATCGGCTTGTGCTTGCGTGTGGTCATGGTCGGTACTCCGTTGGTCGAGTCAGTGGTAATCCACGATCGCCACGTTGTGGGCATTGCCGCTTCGCCAGTTGAACACGATCCGCCATTGATCGTTGATGCGGATCGCATGTTGCCCGGCCCGGTCGCCCTTGAGCGCTTCCAGATGATTGCCAGGCGGTGCCCGCAGGTCATCCAGCGTCATCGCTGCATCCAGATATCGCAGCTTCCGCAACGCCACCCGCTGCACCCGTCCGTCAAGCCGCTTCACCCGCTGTCGGTGATGCAGCGCCTCGGCGTCACGGTCGGCGAATGATGCGATCATGCCATGATAATAACCTGCAAGGCGCAGCACGTCAACAGGAATCCACCGGGTCGGTACGATTCAAAGCCGTATCGCGGCGGTTCCCTGTGCGGTGTCCGTCGTGATGGGCCTGGGAAGTACCTTCGCCAGCCGGTCAACGTCGGCTCGTCGATGCGTGACAACTCGTAGAGTGTTCGCCACGAGGGAGGCAAAAGCCGCCCATGGGCGGTATTTGCGATGATGGAATTGCGTGAAATCGCCATGAGCCGTTGTGCTGTGTCCACCCCGAACGGCAGCAATTCCTCGCACATCCGGCCAAACTCGCCGTGCGGCAGTTCGGCCTTCGCCGCCGCGATGCGCCTACCTGTTTCGATGATGCCCTCGGTGGAGCTTCGCCACGATTCAGAGATTTGCTCGGCGTGCCACTCCGCACCGATTCGCTTGACGTTCGATTCCAAGGTCGATTCCTTTCGACTTTGCACAACCCGCAACCCCGAGCCGTCACCCGAGGTGGGTTGCGACAGCCAGACAGGCAACGGCCGGGGGTCGCGGATTGTGGTGGTATGTCCTGACTGTCACGTCGCCAATGTACCTCTCTCGCGTCACACGGTCAACGGTTTTTGCATCCACTCTCGCAGGTCGCCGGTCGGCGGCGTCCACACGGTCACTGACTCGGCCAGGCCGAGCAGCCGGTCGGCGAGTCGCTTCGCGCCGAGTCGCCCTGGCCCATCGGGGTCTGCCACGATGATGATGTGGCGACGGCGGGTCTGTTCGACGATGCGGCAGATGATTTCCGTGCCGCCATCGCATGACGGCCGGCCGATGGCCTCCCATCCGATGGACAGGGCTGCTGCGGTGTCCGTTGGCCCCTCGCAGATGTGCCATGTTGTTTTCGCCTTGCCGTCGAGCAGCGACGGGATGAACACGCCGGACTTCGAGCCACGCACCGCCCACTTCTTTCCGTCCGGTGAGCGAAGCCGGATGCCGATGATTTGGCCGCGCTCATTGCGCATGGGGAACGCGATGGCCTGGTGGTGGGTGGACCAGATGGCGTCGAGCCTGTGCAGGCTGGCCGGCGTGACGCCGAGCGATGCGCCCTGTGCGTCGATTGTGGTTGGTGATGCGGCCTGTGCCCACCTGGTCAGAATGGCGCGGAAGTCGATCTGCGCCGGCTCGATGTCCGTTCCCCCCCACCGCCTCGGCGTACTGGCGCGAGGCGGGCATGATCCGGCTGGTGATGAGTCGGCGAACAGGTCGGAGAGTGTCAGGCCGAGCGCCTCGACAATTTCCGATGTGGTGCAGCCCGCCCAGCACTTGAGCAGACACCGCCCGTCGTCACCACGGCCTACGCTCAAGGATGGCGTGGAATCGTCGTGTGCCGGGCATCGGGCGAGCCATCCGCCGTTGGATCGCCGAACAGAGTCCAGCCGCGACAACACGAGTTCGACGGGATCGGGCTTGCTCGCCGGCGGGCGAGTCGTCGCGTTGTCTCGCCACGGGTACGTCATGCAATGCGGCTCATGAGTTCTTTGGCGATCTCGTCGATGCGTCGTGCCATGACGAGGATGTCCTGATCTTCTGTGATCGTTGCGATGCCGACGACACAGCCGTGAATGGCGTTGAGCATTTCCGCCGGTGTGGCCGATTCGAGGAAATAGCTTGGGTCGTGGCTGGCCTTGCCAAGCCCGCCATAGCGATTTCGCGGTTTAGGGCTGCCGTTCATAGCGCCGCACCGTTCCAGCCCCGCGGCAGCCAGTGCTTAGGCATGATCGACCTCGCCTTCATACACCGCCGACATCTTCCGACGCTCGCGCATCAACTCGTCGTGACGGTTTAGCAGTTCCTCGGCCCTGTCGTGGTCGCCAGCGGCGCGCGCCGTGTCGATCCAACCGGATACCAGATCGAGTTGGACGTCGATGCCGCGCATTCGTTCTCTGGCTTCGCAGCATTGGATTCTGGCTCGCTTACTCATGCCGTGTCTCCTGTGTGGGCAAGTAGGGTGCAGTTGGATTCTCAGCCACATGCTTCTCCCTCCGGCGGCAGGCAGCCTTCAGAAAACGCCTCGTCGCCGACGCGCTTCCGCTCGATCTTGCACACGATCAGCGGCAGGGCGAACGTGACCAGGCCGCGCCATGAATCCATCGGCGAGCCGTCGTCTAGTTCATCCATCGTCACGCCGAATTGTCGGGCGTACTCGCGCAGTTCTTCGTGCCGCAATTCCAACGCGACCCGGTAGGCGTTTTCCATTTCACGCTCAGTTTTAAGGAGCGCCGGGGGTGGTGGTTCGTCCAGTGCGGCAACGCGCTTACTTCGTGACAGGACTTGCCCGTAGGCCCAAACGAGTGAGCCAATGGTCCGGGTCATGTTGTCGTCTGCGGTGATGGTCATGGCGTCTCCTTTATGGTGATTTCCACTCGCGGATTCGTAGCGTCCTTGTCCTGGGTATGCGTGCCCATCGACAGCAGCTTGTCGTCGATGCCGAGAGCATCGGCAATGCCATCGCGCGACGCTTTGAGCCATGCCGTCAGGTTGTCATCATCGTGGCGACTGAACCGCCGCTGGTTGAAGTACCACGATGCGTGTAGGGTGGCCGGGCCAGTGACTCGGATGCCCGAGGCGATGGTAAGTGCCATCGCCTCGCCGCGCGCCTTCTTGATCATGACCGCGCGGTATTTGTGGTTCCGCGTCCGCGCATTCGGGTGCAGCACCTTCGGCGGGATGGGCAGCGTGATGATGGTCATGCTGACTCCTTGATCTGCCGCACGGGGTCGAGCCGCGCACGGCACCTGGTGCAGACGCGCCGTGCGCGGCCGTCAGCGGAATGGTTGCGGCGTCCGTAAACACGCCGGAAAAATCGGAAAAGCATCGGATACCTTTCGCTGCTTAGTACAGGTTTAAAGCCGCCTGCTTAAGCGGGCGGTCGTTTACTGAGCCGCCTCCGTTGATCCTGTCTTTGCCAACAACTCGCGGCATTTCGTCCGCTCGCGCCTGTACCATTGTCGGCCTTCGGCCAGTTGCTGTTCGCGCGGATTACTTGCGTCGCCGTACGTCAGCGCACCGCGCATATCATGGATGGATGGCCCGCGATCGGCGAGTGTCTGGATTCGTTTGTCGACCTCTTCGATGATGTGTGTTTCGATGTCATCGAGGGTCATGGTCGCGT